>CAZKPV010000087.1:0-7967 GCA_964554735.1 uncultured Clostridia bacterium | reverse complement strand
GACCACAGCGCACCGAGCCCCAATGAGGGTGTGTCTAACTTGCACAAGCTCATGCGGGATTTCGTTGCCGATAAAAAATTTGATTTGCATGACATTGGCTGTGGCGTTTGCCACCAGGTGGTGCCGGAAAGCGGGCTTGTCGGCCCCGGTAGCCTTGTTATAGGTGCGGATTCCCATACTTGCACATATGGTGCGCTCAATGCCTTTTCCACCGGGGTCGGATCCACCGACCTCGCCGGAGGAATGATTTCGGGCAAAATGTGGTTCAGGGTGCCGGAGACCATTAAATTTGTCCTTGAGGGCACCCTACCTGAAGGTGTGTATGCAAAAGATTTGATTTTGTATCTGATCGGGGAAGTAACCGCCGACGGGGCTACATACAACTCGGTGGAGTTTACCGGTGAGGCCATTGCCGCCCTGTCGCAGGAAGCCCGTTTTACGATTTCCAACATGGCCGTGGAAATGGGTGCCAAGGCTGGTTTAATGGAGGCCGATGAAAAGACCTTTGACTGGCTAAGGGGCTACACCCGTAAGGAGTACACACCGGTCAGTCCCGATGATGACGCTGTGTACGCAAGTGTTAAAACATACGATGTGTCTGGGCTGGAGCCTCAGGTTGCCAAGCCCCACCGGGTGGATAATACTGTGCCGGTAGGTGCGGTGGAAGGGACTGCCATACAACAGGCCGTGCTAGGAACATGTACCAACGGGCGGCTTGAGGATCTGAGAATCGCCGCGGATATTTTGAGGGGTAAAAAGATCAACCGAAATGTGCGTCTGATTGTCGCCCCGGCGTCCAGGAAAATTTATCTTGATGCCATTGAACAGGGAATAGTTTCGGCATTGGTGGAGGCGGGTGCTGCCGTGGTGACGCCCGGTTGCGGCCCCTGTGTGGGAACCCATAACGGTATACCCTCTGCCGGTGAAAATGTTATTTCCACCGCTAACCGGAATTTCAAAGGCCGGATGGGGAACAGTGAAGCACAGATTTATTTGGCTTCACCGGCCACGGTTGCGGCTTCTGCACTAACCGGTGAGATAACCGACCCCCGAAAGAAACTTTAACACAAAAGAACACAAAGGGACGTTCCTTTTGCGCACTTTTAACCGGGCCCGTGCGGTTCCTTTTGTGCGCTTTTGTGCGCTTTTGTGCGGCGGAGTCGGCGGTCCGATTGGGCTGGGGGCTGGTTCTCCGATCTAATCCTAAGGCGAAAGGGAGGTACTGTATGCAATTTAAAGGGAAAGCACATAACTTTGGTGATGATGTAAACACTGACTATATTATTTCGGGCAAATACAAATTTAAAACTCTTGACATGAGAAAGCTTGCCGAACATGTAATGGAGGATTTGGACCCTGATTTCTACAGCAAGGTTACCGAGGGCGACTTTATTGTAGCCGGAAAAAATTTTGGGTGTGGTTCCTCACGGGAACAGGCACCTTTGGCTATACGGTATGCGGGGATTAGCGCGGTTTTGGCTAGTTCTTTTGCCCGTATTTTTTACCGCAATGCCATAAATACCGGCCTTCCGGTAATCGAATGTGATACAAGCCAGATTGATGATGGCGACAAGCTGAGAGTGGATTTAACCAAGGGCATGATTACAAATATGACCAAGGGGATATTCCTGCAGGCCAAACCATTGCCGGATGTGATGATAAAAATCCTCAACGATGGCGGCCTCGCACCGCATTTTCGCAAACACGGCGGCTTTAATTTTGACTAATTAAAAGTACAAATAAGGGGAATAAAAATGATTCATAAGATAACTTTAATTCCGGGTGACGGAACAGGTCCCGAATTAGCGGCGGCCACAAAACAGGTTATTGATGCGTCCGGTGTTCAGATTGAATGGGAAGTTACCGAAGCCGGCGAAGGGGTCATCGATGATTTTGGAACGGCGCTTCCACAAGGTGTTCTCGACTCCATTCGGACAAACAAAGTTGCACTAAAAGGTCCGCTCACGACACCGATTGGCAAGGGGTACCGTAGTTTGAACGTAAGTTTGCGCCAGGAATTAAATCTGTTTGCCAATGTGCGCCCCGCCCGTTCGCTGCCGGGTGTGGAATCACGTTACAGTGATATTGATTTGATTGTAGTTAGGGAAAATACGGAGGACCTCTACGGGGGCATCGAGCATATGGTGGGGGATGATGCGGCCGAAAGCATCAAAATAATTACCCGCAAGGCCTCGGATCGTATTGCCCAATTTGCTTTTGAATTGGCTGTGAAGGAAGGCCGGAGAAAAGTCACTGCCGTACATAAGGCCAACATAATGAAGCTCTCGGATGGTCTCTTTTTGGAATGTGCACGTAATATGGCGAAAAATTATCCGCAAATAGAGTTCGAGGATCGGATAGTGGACAATATGGCTATGCAATTGGTTCAAAAGCTTGAGTTGTATGATGTCTTGCTCTTGCCCAACCTGTACGGGGATATTATTTCCGATGTTTGTGCCGGATTGGTAGGGGGGCTTGGAGTTGCACCCGGCGCCAATATAGGTGAGGAAATTGCGGTATTTGAACCCGTGCACGGCAGCGCACCAAAATATGCGGGCTTGAACAAGGTGAACCCCTTGGCGATGATCCTATCGGGCGTAATGATGTTGCGCCATTTGGGAGAAACCGATGCGGCCGATAGAATTGCAAAGGCTGTCAATGAGGTACTCGTGGAAGGCCGCCGATTAACTTATGACTTAGGCGGAAACGCCGGGACCAGTGACATGGCGGAGGCCATTGTTGCCAAACTCCGCTAAGCCCAACTCCGCTAAGCAAACTCCGGGGTGAAAATCCGTGAAAATCCGGGGTCGGGCTTGAATAATCGAATTGTTTTTCAGATGCGCCGAATTGCCGGCACCGGCATCGGGTGTTAACCTTAGAGGGGTACCGACTCCGGGCGGAAATTGGCTCCAATTTCGCGCTTCTGTGCAAAAATGCAAGCTGTGCTCAACTTGCATGGTATAATTATCAAATTAATGGAATAATTTATGCTAAAAATGAAGATATTTGGGGTTATTAGGATTAAAGTTACATTATCTTCCTAAAATATTGAGCACAGCTTGCATTTTTGCACAGAAGCGCGAAACTGAAGCCAATTTCCGCCCGGAGTCGGTACCCCTCTAAGGTTAACACCCGATGCCGGAGCCGGCAATTCGGCGCATTTGAAAAAATAATTCGATTATGCAAGCCTATCCCCTGTTTGTGTTATTTTTCACCATTTATGTATCGTCCTGTATACAATAATGTAATTGTTTGTTTACAATCATGCAGGAGATTCTAATTATTGAAAGAATTATAACAATATAATGAGCCTCGGAAGGTGATCGATGGTTATGGGGATTAAGGAAAAACCAATTGAGACGAGATCAAGTGCGAATCATCGTTTAGCTGATGAATTAGCTGCTTTCAATTCAGTACATAATTTAGTTATTGGTATAGATGGCCTAGGAAGGATTAATATTTTTAATAAAACCTGTGAGAGAATTTTTAACATTTCCGCCAGTGAGGCCCTGGGCAAGCTAATCACTGAGTTGATACCTTACACTGGTTTGTTGAAGGTACTGAAAACAGGAAAACCACATATCGGACGGAAGTTTGTATTTGGGGATGCCTTGTATGTTATCAATCGGACGCCCGTCTTGAGGAACGGGAAAATCATTGGTGCTTTGGGGGTAGGCCAAGATATATCCGAGCTACAGGATGTTGTAAACGAGCTGGAAACCGTCAAGGAGCTAAAGGGAACCTTGGAGACAATATTGGAAACGGGTAATGATGGTTACCTGGTGGTAAATAATGAGGACCGTGTTACCATGATTAACAAACCATTTGCAGATTTAATCGGCATTGACCCACAGGATGCTGTTGGCAAAAAGGTTTCTGAATTAATAGAAAATAAACAATTGCATGTGATTCCGACTCAGGACTCATCCCAGGTAGGAGAGGTTATAAAATTTAAAAACCGCGATGCCGTTACCATGCGCTATCCGATAAAAAAAGAAGGTGAAGTGATCGGCGCGGTTAGCAAGGTGATCTTTAGGGATGTTAACGAACTGATAGAGCTGGCCGAAAAGGCAAATAAGTTAAATAAAGAGCTGAATTATTACAAAGCGGAGTTGGATAAAGTACGCGGAGTGCGTTATACTTTTGATAGCCTTATTGCTAAAGACCCCGCCATGCTGAAATCCAAAGATACAGCGGCGAGGGTGGCCCAGGGACCTTCAACGGTATTGATTAGAGGAGAAAGTGGTACAGGCAAAGAATTGTTTGCCCATGCAATCCATGCGGGTTCATCTAGGCGCGCGGGGCCTTTTATCAAGGTAAACTGTGTTGCCATACCCGAAAACCTTCTAGAGTCTGAGCTATTTGGATACCAGGAAGGTGCCTTTACGGGCGCGAAAAAGGGCGGACAAATCGGTAAATTCGAGCAAGCCAACGGGGGGACCATCTTTTTGGATGAAATAGGCGACATGCCGCCGGTTATGCAGGCTAAGTTACTCCGGGTTTTGCAAGAAAAGGAAATCGAACGCCTTGGCGATAACACACCCCGCTATGTAGACGTGCGGGTGGTGACGGCCACGAATAGGGATTTGGAGCAGTTAATCCAAAAGGGTGAATTTAGGGAGGACCTGTATTACCGCCTCAATGTAGTTTCACTGGTGATCCCGCCTTTGCGTGAACGTATGAAGGATTTGGAGCCGTTGGTTCTGCATTTTGTGGAGAAAATGAATCATGAATTTGGCTTAAAAGTTGATTCACTATCACCCGAGGTTTGGGAAATACTCAAAAGTTATTCGTGGCCAGGGAATGTTCGTGAACTTGAAAATGTCATTGAGCGTGCCTTTAACGTAGTGAACGGTACTTCTCTTGAGGTCAATCATCTACCCCTGTATTTGCGCAAACATAGCGGTGGTAAACCTCCGGTAGCAAGAAAGGCTTTGTCTTCCATGTTGGAGGAGGTAGAACGGGAGGCCATCAGAGAGGCCATCGAGGCTACAAACGGCAATAAAATGCAGGCAGCTAAGATGTTGGGCATTTCACGTGCCTGGCTGTACAAGAAGATAAAACAATATAATCTCAATTTCTAGTATGGGGAGTATTTAACAGTGAAAAATTTTGTCCACCTACATGTTCATACCGAATACAGCCTGTTGGATGGGGCGGCAAGAATCAAAGATGTGGTAAAGGCCGCCCAACAAATGGGAATGAAATCCTTGGCAATCACGGACCACGGCGTCATGTACGGCGTGCTCGATTTTTATAAATATTGCAAAAAAGTAGGCATCAAACCGGTTCTTGGGTGTGAGGTTTACGTGGCACCACGTACCATGCACGATCGTACCCCCAAGGTAGATGACGATTTGCACCACCTAGTGCTTTTGGCGGAAAATCAGAAGGGTTACCAAAACTTGTTAACACTTGTTTCCAAGAGCTTTACGGAGGGTTTTTACTACAAGCCGCGGGTTGACTTAAATGCTTTGGAGAAAAACAACGAGGGGCTGATTGCACTGTCTGGCTGTTTGGCTGGACATGTGCCTTCCTTACTTCTCAAGGATAAAACCGAAGAAGCCGCCGCGGTGGCCAAACGTTATCTTGAAATTTTCGGGCCGGACAATTTCTTCCTAGAAATGCAAGACCACGGCATGCCTGAACAAGGAAAGGTAAATCCCCGGCTGGTCAAACTTGGCAAGGAGCTAAATATACCTTTAGTTGCCACCAACGATGTTCATTATGTTAAAAGTGAGGATGCCGATATTCAAGATATTCTGTTGTGTATCCAAACCGGCAAAACCGTTGACGACAGCGACCGAATGAAATTTTCCTCGAGGGAGTTGTACCTGAAAAGCGGGCAGGAGATGGGGGAAATTTTCAAGGATATTCCGGACGCCCTCACCAGGACGGGGGAAATCGCAGACCGTTGTACGGTTGGGCTGGATTTCGATGAGATGCATTTGCCCCATTACCGGGTGCCGGAAGGGTTTAACGTCAAAACTTACCTGCGGGAACTGTGCAACAAAGGTATTGCGGAACGCTACGGGCACATTGACGATACCTTAAAAAAACGTCTGGAGTATGAACTGGGCATAATCGAGCAGATGGATTATTCCGCCTATTTTTTGATAGTGTGGGATTTTATAAATTTCGCTAAGAAAAAGGGGATACCCGTGGGGCCGGGCCGGGGTTCGGCCGCCGGCAGTTTGGTTGCCTACAGCCTAGGTATAACTAATATCGATCCCATGCGGTACGATTTACTTTTTGAAAGATTCCTCAATCCGGAGCGTGTTTCCATGCCGGACATCGACATTGACTTTTGTTTCGAACGCCGGGGTGAAGTCATAGAGTACGTGGTGGAAAAGTACGGGAAAGATAAGGTTGCACAAATAATCACCTTTGGAACAATGGCCGCCCGGGCCGCCATCAGGGACGTGGGCCGTGTTTTGAATATGCCCTATGGGGAGGTAGATAAGGTAGCCAAAATGGTCCCGGCGGAACTGGGAGTCACGATAGCAAAAGCCCTTGCCACCTCCCCCGATTTAAAGGAACTGGCCGAGGCTGACGAGCAGGTAGGGCACCTCATTAAGCTGGCCTCCGGGCTAGAGGGCATGCCGCGCCATGCATCCACCCATGCGGCGGGTGTGGTTATATCCCGCGAGCCCCTAACCCAATATGTGCCGTTGTATAAAACATCCGACGGCGCGGTGACTACACAATTTGCCAAGGAACAGGTGGAGGAACTGGGCCTTTTGAAAATGGACCTGCTAGGGCTCCGCACCCTTACCGTTATTGGCGAAACGGTTAAGCAAATCAAGCAAAATCACGGCATTGATTTGGATATGGACCGGATCTCCTTGGAGGATGCAAAAACCTACGAGATGCTTGTTGGTGGCGAGGGTATAGGAGTGTTCCAACTTGAAAGTAGCGGGATGCGTTCGATTCTCCGTGATTTAAAACCGGAAAGGTTCGATGACATTGTAGCCCTAGTGGCCCTATACCGTCCTGGTCCTTTGGGGAGTGGAATGGTGGATGATTTTATCAAGGGTAAACACGGGGAGAAAAAGGTTTCATACCTTCACCCCAAACTGGAGCCAATATTAAAGGATACCTACGGAGTCATCCTGTATCAGGAACAGGTTATGCGTATCGCCAACGATTTGGCCGGTTTTACCCTTGGAGAGGCGGATTTGCTGCGGAGGGCCATGGGTAAAAAGAAACCGGAAATATTGGCCGGCCTAAGGGAACAGTTTATTTCGGGTGCAGTGCAAAACAATGTAGAGGCCACGGTCGCCGGTGAAATATTCGATCTCATGGAGTTCTTCGCCGGTTATGGCTTTAATAAATCCCATTCGGCGGCTTACGCCTGCGTTTCCTACCAAACTGCATATTTGAAGGCCAATTACCCCCTTGAGTACATGGCCAACCTCCTCACCTCGGTGTTGGACAATACAGATAAACTGGTGGTTTACATTAACGAATGTAAGCGTTTGGGCATAAATTTACTGCCGCCGAGCGTGAACGAAAGTATGCACAGTTTCACCGTGTCGGGGGACAAGTTGCGGTTCGGGCTTGGGGCCATAAAGAATGTGGGCCAGGGTGCGGTTGAGGCAATCATTGCCAATCGTGAAAAGGAGGGGCCGTTTAAAAACTACGAGGATTTTTGCCGCCGGATTGATTCCAGGCTTGTCAATAAACGTGCGCTGGAAAGCATGATTATGGGAGGAGCCTTCGATTCCCTCGGATATGGGCGCTCCCAACTCATGTCCGTGTTGGAAGCCGGTTTGGAGTTGGCACACAAATCGCAAAAAGAACGTGAAAGCGGGCAACTTTCCTTAATGGATATGTGGTCGGAGCAATCGGAAGATTTCCTGTATATAGAAATACCCGACATACCCGAGTACAAACGCGGGGAACTCCTGGCTATGGAGAAAAAAACCCTCGGGCTTTACATTTCGGGGCATCCATTGGATGGATAC
>CAZKPV010000086.1:2902-8115 GCA_964554735.1 uncultured Clostridia bacterium | reverse complement strand
GGCACTGATTAACTCCAGCAGTAGATCAATCCCTATTCTTTCCCTTGCGGAAATATAAACCTTATCGGCATTGGCAAAGGGGATATTGATTGAAGTCAAATCCGCCTTGTTGAAAACATGGATAACGGGTATATTATCCACCCCTATCTGTCTTAAAGTTTTTTCCGTAACCTCTATCTGTTTCATATAGTCCGGGTTTGAGGCATCCACTACATGCAACAACAGGTCTGCCTCCCTGACCTCATCCAATGTGGAACGAAAGGCCTTGATTAAGGTGTGGGGCAGTTGGCTAATAAAACCAACCGTATCGGATAAAAGGAAGGCCTTGTTGTTGGGCAGAGTAATATTCCGCACGGATGTGTCTAGTGTGGCAAAGAGCATATCTTCTTCTGCCACCTTTTTCTTTGCATCATCATGAAACAATTCTATCATGGCATTCATCAAGGTTGATTTGCCGGCATTGGTATAACCCACCAAGGCAACAGAAGGCAACTCGGACTTTGATCTTTTGCCCCTTTGTATCCGGCGTTCCCTGCTGAGGAGCTCCAACTCTTTTCTCAATTCGGAGATCTTATCCTCAATTTTCCTGCGGTCGAGCTCTAGTTTCTTTTCGCCCAAGCCCTTGTTTTTAGTACCCACCCCCCCGCTTTGTCTTCCCAAAAATTCGTTTGCCCCGATCAACCTTGGGAGAAGGTACTGAAAATGGGCAACCTCTACCTGTAGCCAGGCCTCCCTTGTTTTAGCCCTTTGAGCAAATATTTCAAGGATGAGGGCAGTTCTATCCAAAATATTGATTTCCAATTTCTTTTCAATATTGCGGAGTTGCGATGGGGACAATTCGTTATTAAACACCAGGATATCTACCTTTAGATAATCAACCAATGGGATTATTTCTTCTATCTTTCCCGGGCCGATATAGTATTTTCTGTTGGGTGTTTTTAGGGATTGCTTCACCACACCTGCAACCTCCAATTCACAGGAGATGGCCAGACTTTCCAATTCCTCCATCGAACCCTCAAAGTTAGGGTCATTATTTATATTTACGCCGATTAAGAGAGCCCTTTGTAGTTGTTTCAATTTACCTTCCCCTTTAGATATAAAAATAGGCCGCAAATGAAGGTATTTCACCTGCAACCTGTACTATCCATAACTGCTGACGACTGTTAATGCCTTGAATACTGAGTCTATGTCTGTACCAATTTTATCACGAACTGAACTGTTTTTCAATACGGCCTTGTAGTATTGCCGCCTTTTCAATATAATACACATTGTTGGGTTGGTCATTTTATAAAATAATTTACTGTAGAAGGTATGTTCATGAACAGAACTTTAGAAATGCGGGACCAGAAAATAGGGAAACTCCTATGGAGGTTCTCGCTTCCCGCCATCATCGGCATGCTTGTCGGCTCACTTTATAACATTGTCGACAGAATATTTGTTGGGCACGCCGTAGGGTTTATCGGGATTGCAGCGACCACGGTCGCATTTCCCATTATGATTATTTTAATGGCAACTTCCATGCTCATAGGCATAGGGGCCACTGCACTGATATCTTTGCGTCTGGGGGAGGAAAAACAGGAGGAAGCGGAAAAGATTGCCGGCAATGCTACAACCCTAATTATTTTGCTTCCGATATTACTGACAATATTTTATTTACTTTACACAGACCCCATTCTGAGGCTTTTCGGTGCAGGTGCCGATGTACTTCCCTATGCCAGGGATTTTACCACAATAATTATGCTCGGATCTTTCTTGGGCTCCATTGCTTTTGGGATGAACAATTTCATTCGGGCCGAGGGCAACCCTAGGGTTGCCATGTACACCCAGATTCTAGGTGGTATCCTAAATATTATCCTAAACTACATTTTTATTATGAGGTTGGGCTTCGGTATCAAGGGATCCGCCCTCGGCTCCGTGATTAGCCAGGCCGTATCCGCCGCCTGGGTACTGGGATACTTTTATACCGGCCGGAGTATAGTGAAAATAAAAATTAAAAATCTAGTGCCGGAACTACCGATAGTTTTAAAAATTGTTGCCATCGGCTTTGCTCCTTTTTCTATGCATATAGCAAACAGTGTTCAACAAACCATAATGAATAAAACCCTGATTGCCTACGGGGGCGACATGGCCCTGGCGGCAATAGGAATTATGATGAGTGTGGGTGCGATCATTATAATGCCCTTAGTCGGCATAAGCCAAGGCGCACAACCACTAATCGGATACAATTATGGTGCGATGCAGTATGACAGAGTTAAGGAAACCCTCAAAAAAGCCGTCCTCGCTAGCACAGTGCTTGCAGTTTTAGGTTTCCTGGCAGTACAAATTTGGCCGAGCGAAATCGCCGGCTTGTTTAGCAAGGGCGATCAGGAGTTAACTTACATGACCTCGCATGCCATGCTGGTCTTCTTTGCCTTGCTCCCGATTGTCGGCTTTCAAATAATATGCTCGAATTATTTTCAAGCCGTGGGCAAGCCGGTGCAGTCTACTATACTGAGTTTATCAAGACAAGTGCTGTTTTTCATACCGCTCCTGCTCATACTTCCACGATTTTGGGGAATAGACGGTGCCTGGAGAACAGCGCCGATTTCGGATGCTTTGGCGGTTATCCTCACGGCCACCTTTATATATTTCGAAATACGAAACCTACCTAAAATGAAGGAAAAGTAAAAGACTACACCTTTTGCCGGTGTAGTCTTTCATGGTTCTGTCCTTTATATCCAACCGCGAAGTTTTACTGCCTCCACAACACGATCAATGGCAATGACATAGGCGGCGTCACGCATGTAGAGCTCCTTTTCCTTGGAAAGGTTGTATACCCCCCAGAAGGCCGAGGTCATTTTCTCATCGAGTTTCTCTAAAACTTCCTCCTTTGGCCAAAAATAGTTCATATTACACTGAACCTGTTCAAAGTAACTGCATGTTACCCCGCCCGCATTGGCTAAAAAGTCAGGAATAAGGAGTATGTTTCTGTCCTTGATTAACACATCGCAATCGGGTGTTGTCGGACCGTTGGCACCTTCACATATAACTTTTACCCTATCGCTCAGGGTGAGGAAACAGGCCGGCGTTACTTGGTTTTCAAGGGCACAGGGAAGAAGAATATCGACATCCTGTGTACTCCATTCCGCGCCGTCCAATAGCTCACAGCCCATCTCCTGGGCCTTGTTCTTATCGATGGTACCGTAGGGGTCCTTGATCGAGGTCAAGGCATCAATATCAAGCCCTTCCTTTTTGCGGAAGGTATATGCCCTTTGGTCGGTTTGATCCCAGCAGGAAACGGCTACAACTTTGCCACCCATATTTGCATATAAACGCGCCGCATGTTCGGCAACCTTACCAAAACCTTGAATGCTTGCCGTTGTCTTGGCAACATCTAGATCTATAGCCTTTAGGGCTTCACGGAGCACATAAATTACCCCATATCCTGCGGCTTCAGTGCGTCCGAGCGAACCTCCCATACCAACAGGCTTCCCTGTAAAAGCACCGGGGTACAAGCCCCCGTGTATTGTTTCGAATTCATCAAGCATCCAAAGCATATGTTGCGGATTGGTCATGACATCAGGAGCCGGAACATCCAAAACCGGGCCGACGTTTTTGGCCAATTGTCTTACGTATCCACGGCAAATTCTTTCCTGTTCCCTTTCCGAAAGTTCCCGCGGGTCACAAACAACCCCACCCTTGGCACCACCCAACGGAATATCCACCACGGCGCATTTCCAGGTCATCCATAAGGAAAGCGCTCTGATCGTGTCAACTGTTTCATGGGGATCAAAACGGATCCCTCCCTTGCCCGGGCCACGGGCGTCATTGTGCTGGATTCTGTATGCTTTGAAGACCCTGGAAGAGCCATCGTCCATTTTTACCGGTATGGTAAAATGATATTCACGACTTGGTTGGCGCAGCAATTCCCGTGTGGGCTCGTCCAAGCCTATTGTATCTGCCACACTGTCAAATTGCATTTGTGCCGTTACATAAGGGTTATAATCTTGTCCCATCAGACAACCTCCAAAATTTCAATTTAAGTATAATAATAAAACATTAGCCACTGTTTGTAAATAAATAATATGCAATTATCCTGTATACAAGTTATAATGCGGCCTGTTGGCCGGCAATATAACCGGTGGACCAAGCCCATTGCAAATTATAACCGCCACATTGTCCGTCAATATCAAGGATTTCCCCGGCAAAAAACAGGCCCTCCACTAACTTGGATTCCATGGTCTTTGGGTTGATTTCATCGGTACTTACACCACCTACGGTAACTTGGGCGCTTTGCCAGCCCTTCGTTCCTTTAACCTTAAAACGCCAGTCGGTTAAAATACCCGCAATACTATCAACTTCCCTAGGCGATAGGCCGGATACAGCTCGTTTTATATCGTCAATACCTGCCTCCTTTAGGATCACGGGTATCAATCTTTTGTTTAAAAATCCGACCAGACTAAAGTCAACAGCCTTCTTTGAACCTATCCGGAAACGTTTTGAAATAAGCCCGGTTAACTCCTCCCGGGACATGCCGTCCACCACAACAATTTTTAAATACACCTCACTGCCCCCATTTAAAAGTCCCCCCACCTTCCTGCTAACCTGCAATATAGGTGGCCCCGACACACCATAGTTGGCAAACAGGATGTCACCCCTGTCCTTGGCTAAAGACTTGTTTTTATGGATAAGCTCGGCGGTGCCGACAAATTTCACGCCGCTGATGCGATTGAAAAAGGATCCGTGGAGTTTTAATTGCACCAATGCGGGGAAAACGTTTACCACTTTGTGGCCAAAGCCCTTTGCCAAATCGTAGCCATTGCCATCGGATCCACTTGAAGGCATTGCCTTGCCCCCCGTGGCCACAATGACCCGGTCCGCCTTGTATCTTCCCCCACCGGCCAATGTAATGGTAAATCCCTGCTTATTTTTGGTAACTTTTTTTACGTAGGTGTTGCAGACTACATCCACACCCAGCCCCCTAATTTCATACAAGAGGACATCCAGAACACTTGATGCCTGATCCGACATGGGAAATACCTTGCCCTGGTCTTCAACCTTGTGGGCGATACCCAGTTTTTCAAAAAAACCGATGGTTGCATCCGGGGGAAAGGCGGCCAAAACGCTGTGGGCAAATTTCGGATTACGGCCGCCGTAATTGGAGATATCCGTATTTATGTTGGTGAAATTACAACGACCATTGCCCGTTGCCAGGATCTTCTTCCCGACCCGTT
>CAZKPV010000086.1:0-2892 GCA_964554735.1 uncultured Clostridia bacterium | reverse complement strand
ATTTGGTCTGCTCATATTAACTCCTTTTACCATTCACTTTGCTTTCACTATTGTTTCCAAGGGTGGCAATTTTACCCCCGATTACAAAGGGAAAACCGCCTGCCAGTGTAAATGTTACCCGATAGGCGGCTTCCGCATTTCAAAAATTATTTTCTTTCTATTTGGGCGGCCACTAAACTTACCGCACCATATTTTTCCCTAAGGCGTGGTTTTTCTATTTTACCGGTTGGGTTACGGGGAACATTGTCAAATATGATTTTTCTCGGCCTCTTGTAACGTGGCAGCGGCATCGAGAATTCCCTTATGTCTTCCTCAGTGCAGTTGCTTCCCGGTTTTAGTTCAACAATTGCAGCCGCAATCTCACCGAGGCGTTTGTCCGGCAATCCAATAACGGCAACATCCTTGATCACGTCGTAAGTCCGCAGAAAATCCTCTATCTGCACGGGATATATATTTTCGCCCCCGCTGATGATAACATCTTTTTTTCGGTCAACCAAGAAAATGAAACCGTCCTTATCCTGCTGGGCCATATCCCCGGTGTAGAGCCACCCATCCTTTATAACTTCCTGGGTTGCCTTGGGATCGTTATAATAGCACTTCATTACACCCGGTCCCTTGACTATCAACTCACCTATTTGGCCGTTTTGGACCGGGACACCTTTTTCATCGACAATCTTGGCCTCCCAGCCATAACCGGGTATTCCTATGGCCCCAACCTTGTGTATATTTTCCGTGCCCAAGTGAACACATCCCGGGCCTATAGATTCACTTAACCCATAATGCACCAGACTCGGCGGCACCGGCTGGGCCCCTATATGCATTAACCTCCACTGGGATAGTTCATAATCCTCAAGGTTCACATCCCCATTTTCAATGGCATCAAGTATGTCCTGTGCCCAGGGTACCAATAGCCAAACAATGGTTATCTTTTCCTCAGAAACTGTTTTCAAAATCCATTCCGGCTTAACACCCCTTAAAAGCACCGCCTTGCTAGCGGACAACAGACTGCCAAACCAATGCATCTTGGCACCGGTATGGTAAAGGGGCGGTATGCATAGAAAATTATCTTCACGCTGTTGGCCGTGGTGTTTTTGTTCCGTAACACAGGCAGACATTAAACTCCCATGACTGTGTAGAATTGCCTTGGGAAATCCCGTTGTCCCCGATGAAAAGTAGATTGCGGCATCGTCATCATCTGAGAGTTCCAATTCGGGGTACTCCGAGGAACAATTGGCCGTAAGGCGGTCGTAATTTTCGGCAAAGGTGGGGCGATTCTCACCGGCGTAAAGTAGTATTTTCACATTGGGTATCTGGTTATATATTGTTTCCACCCGACCGATAAATTCAGGGCCAAAAATCAAAGCGCCTGTCTCCGACAGGTCTAAACAATATTTTATCTCATCAGCCGTATAGCGAAAATTCAAGGGGACCACGATAGCCCCCGCCCTCAAAATCCCAAAATAAATCGGCAGCCACTCTAAACAATTCATCAATAGAATAGCTACCTTGTCTCCCTTTTTTACACCCCGTTTAATCAATAGGTTGGCCAAACGGTTTGCCTTTTCATCGAAAACCCGCCAGGTCATTTCACGCCGATATTCCCCCGCCGGGCTGTTTTCAATCAACTCGTACTCGAGCCAGGTGACATGATGCTTTTCCTGCAGGTCCATGTTGATCTCAGTCAAACAAAGTTCCGACCCATAGAGTTTTGCATTACGCTTGAGTATGTCTGTAATTGGCATTTTGTTTTTCCTCCCATTCTAACCGTTCTACAAAAGCACTAAAATAGATTATAAGACAAGCCGCCAAAAAAAACAACAGATAAAGGGCCAAATCACAATATTCAATTATTCAAGCCTGAGCCCAGAACTTGCGATGTAAACTTCATCCGCAGTGCTACCTCCAATAGTTATTTCATGCCACAATTCCTGGGACTTAATGGCCTGGGCCACAAGCATATATAGCCCATTTATACCCTTAATACCCACTTCCATTGCATTTTTCAGGAGAACAGTCTCCCCGGGATTGTAAATAAGATCAAAAACCGTTGTAAACCTTTGTAGACAAGTTTTTTGTATTGGTGTGTCTTTAATGTGGGGGTACATTCCCACGGGGGTACAGTTTATCAGGATATCCCCGCCGACACGTTGGTGAAGCCCGCTATAGCTGACAATATTAAAATCCTTATATCCGTCATGCTTGGCCATTTCCACATTTCTGCTGACAAAAATGATCTCACCAATACCGGCATCTATCAGATAGTGTGAGACCGCCTTGGCAGAACCTCCTGTTCCCAAAACCACGGCCACTTTGCCTTTAATGTCCACCGAATGTTTATCCAAGGCCATCCCAAAACCATAATAGTCCGTGTTGTACCCCTTAGCAATATCCTCTTTAATGACGATTGTGTTTACGGCACCAATTTTTTTCGCCTCTGACGAGGTCATGTCAAGAAACGCCATAATGTCCGTTTTATAGGGTATCGTAACATTGGCTCCCTTTACTCCCAAAGCCTTTAGCCCCCGAACGGCATCCTGCAAATGCCGCCTCTCCACCTCGAACAAACAGTATGTGCCTGAAATACCCGTTTGTCGGAAAATCATTTCGTGTATTCTAGGTGAAATACTGTGCCCTAGGGTCTCCCCCACGAGTCCGTAGAGATCAGTCATATTTTCATCCCATTGTCATTGAGGCCATTTTGGGCAAACACTTTGGTTTGAACTTCACTGCTCAACTCCATTATGGTGACAAAAAACTCCCTCAGTTCATGATCAAAGTCAAGATTATTGAGCCGCTCATGTGCTTTTTTTAAAATCTCGGCTTCCCTTTTATCGCTGCGCACAGATTCACCGTGGGCGATTTTATAAATCGCTATTTTGATTGATAGCTCCA
>CAZKPV010000085.1:0-8120 GCA_964554735.1 uncultured Clostridia bacterium | reverse complement strand
CATATCAAGGGGATTCGGCAGTTAATTTTGTTATTCCAATATATTATATAATAGGGCCAAACCTCATTACAAGCGGCATATAAGGCTTCTGACAGCCCAGACAACCACTGAGACGCAATGAATTTGTCTTTTTATCCCAGCATCGCAGTATAACTGAGTATAACTTGGTATAACTTAGCGCAAGAGTCGGTATGGCCTAATTTGCCGACGGCGATGCTTCCGGGTAAGGGGATATATATACCCCACGGCTTGCACAACCCCTTCAAAATGAAGGAAGTCCGAGTTCATGTACCGGTATGTGTTACTTCACAATTCTGATAAACTGCCTAAAGAGGTCGTCTTCCGAATCGCCCATGAGTTCGAACAGGGCCATCTCAGTTGAGCTAATAATTGCCCCTAACTCACGCATTCGTTCCAGAGCCACCATCCTGTTCCATGAAGTACGTGAAGACACGGCGTCCGAGGCAAGATGAATTTGATAGGGTTCCTTTAACAGGCCCCGTACGGTTTGGTAGACACAGACATGGGCTTCGATGCCGGCCACCAGGAGTTGTTCCCTTCCTGTTTCCCGGATCCTAGGAAGCAGTTCCTCCTGTAGACAACCGTTAAAGGTCATCTTTTTTATCGGTTGCAAGTCATCTAACAGTTCACGCAGCTCGGGAATTGTCGGCCCCAGGCCGGCGGGATTTTGTTCTACAAGGATGATTGGGAGTTGGAAGAGTCGGGCGACCTTAATTAGTTTTTGGCAGTTTACAAGGACCAGGTTGGTTTCGTGTACCGTCCGGGCCAAAATCCCCTGGATATCGATGAGCAGTAAGGCAGTTTTATCCCTCTTTAACATAGTAAGCCCCCCTTTTATTAACTATCTTCCCGTAAAATTGTATTTATCCTGTTTATAGGGATAAATTTCCCTGCTTGTCAAATCCGGGGGTGATGTTTCTTTCAATTATGCTTATCTTATCCCTGCCTGATACTTTTTCCTCAAGTGAGGCTGAGATATGCATTTCATCTAGGTGGAGGGTGTTCTTTATTATAATAATGCGTGCCCTTTCCGGCTTCTCGAGCCGGAGACTGGCAACCCCTTTCTCGAACACTACTTTGTCCGTAGGCAATATAATGGGCAACATGACCCTTTTTATAAAGTTGGTGGTCAGGCCGTTGAGGTAGGTGGAGTTGAAATCAATCTTGTAAAATAATCTTGCGGTAGTAAAATCAGCCAGGCCGATGCCGTTGGCATTCCCCCGGGAGGCCGGGGCAAGGTCGAGGACGGCGATACGCTTTATTGACGGTTTGGGGGGATCGGGGAATTCGTCCAGGCACCATCTGCCGATTATATTTGTATCCATCCCTGTGCCGCTGTAGTTCTTGCCCATTTCTCTGACAAGGAGAAAGTCCAGATCATCAACCGGTAAGCCCGGCATTAACCCCCGGGCCCTAACAAGAAGCCGTCGGTCCCCTTCAACCATGTCCTTTTTTTTAAAACCGCGAATAAGTGCTGTTTCGCCAAGGGCATTTTCGACTATCCCTATTCCCCCAAGTATATTCATTCTTTCTAAAAATGTTTGCGAGGCCTCTAGCACATTGCGGCTCATTTCCAAGGGCCCGAAACAGTGCATCTCCCTGGCCCCCGGTGCCCGCCCAAGCCCCACGGCAAGCATTTTCAAAAGGCCGCTTTCGTGTTCGCCCCGCATGGCAGTGTGTGGTTTTATCCGGTTGATTAGCAAGATGCCATCGGCCTCGACTGCCTCCGCGGCACAATAGACGGCCGAACCGAAGGATGTGCGGCCAATCTGCACAACATTTTCGCTGCTTTTGATGGATGCACCCATACTATCGGGGGTAATGCCCAGCCTGCGCAGCACGCCTAACATTCCTTCCCCTGTTCCCCCGCCGTGGCTTCCCATAGCCGCAAACAGGAAGGGTTTGCCACCCCGTGACTTTATCCACCTTATAACAGTTGTGAGTATCGTCTGTATGTTGGTTATACCGCGGCTTCCCACGGGAATGGCGACAGTCATACCGGGCACTATCTTTTTGTCCAACCCCATGAGTTGCAATGATTTCACCACGGCATCGGGGATGTTGTTTATCCGCGGTGAGGCCAAATCCTGGCGGATTTCCAGGAAGGGGGGGATTTTCATATATATCACCGTTCCTTTGCAAAATAAATGCGTTTAGAATCCATAGGAGTATACTAGCAAAAACGGGATTGTCCTTGCAAGCCTTCAAATGTTTCGGGCCTGCGATTACAGTGCGACCCATTGAATTACTTGGCGGACAAAGGAGGAGTTTTCGGAGGGAGGCAGTGCTAAAGATGTTTTGCAAGAACGGTTGGATGATTTGATAGATGGCCATGAATTTGAGGTGGAAGGGAAGAAGACCCCAAAGAGGTGTGGGTGTTTATCCGCACGGTGTTTATCCGCACAAGGCGGGAGTTGGGCTTTTATCCATAACCGTCCCGCCTAGGACGGTGGGGAAATGGGCTATTGGCTGATGGGGGTAACTGTGAATTATTGAAGTGCCGAATGAGTGGAAACAGCTTATTTTTTACAAACTTACTATTGTATTATTATACATAAGCCTGTATAATTATTAGTATTATTGTTTGGGGGGATTGCTTTGATCAAGGCCGGAGTAATAGGGGCAACAGGCTATGCGGGCGCGGAATTGGTCCGCATTTTGGATAGGCACCCAAGGGTGCAGCTAGAGGTGTTGACCACACGGAGTTACAAGGGTTCGGAGTTTTCGGATGTTTACCCCAACCTAAAGGGTCATGTATCCATCAAGGGTGAGGGGCTGGACACAAAAAATATAGTTGAACGTTGCGATCTTGTTTTTACCGCGCTACCCCACGGGCATGCAGTCGACATAGCTCTGGAATGTAAGAAGCGGGGAAAGAAGTTTATAGATATTGGTGCTGATTTACGTTTTCGTGATGCCGACCTATACGAAAAATGGTATAAAATCAAACCGGACTTTCCTGAAATTATGACTTCCGCGACCTATGGCCTGACGGAATTAAACAGGGAGGCTATCAGTCGGGCGGATTTAGTGGGGAATCCGGGGTGTTACCCCACGGGTGCCATACTGGCCCTGGCACCGCTGTTAAAAAACGCTTTGGTGGATACGAATTCAATAATCATTGACTCAAAATCCGGTGTTTCCGGGGCGGGGCGTGGCCTCAGTCTTACCTCTCATTACGCGGAAATCAACGAAAATATTAAGGCCTACAATATCGGTGTACACAGGCATACCCCCGAGATTGAGCAGGAATTGAGTATCATTGCCGGCGAGGATGTGGTGGTTTCCTTTACGCCCCACTTGACTCCCATGACTAGGGGGATTCTGACCAGCACTTATGCCCAGTTAAAAAAGGCCGGGAGCACAGAGGACATTATTGAATACTACCGCGAATTTTATGCGGAGGAGCCTTTTATTCGGGTGCTCCCCGAAGGGGTGCTGCCCCAGACCAAGGCCGTATACGCTTCCAATCACTGTGACATCGGGGTGGTTGTGGATCCTCGGACGAAACGTGTTGTTGTCCTAAGTGCGATTGACAACTTGGTCAAGGGAGCCAGTGGGCAGGCGGTACAAAATATGAACATAATGCTAGGCTTTGATGAAAAAACCGCACTGGATTACCCCGGTATTTACCCCTAGGGGCGGGGTCTTGGGAGGAATTGAATTTGCAATTAAACATACTAAAACAAGGTAAATATGGCGGTGTTACTGCCGCCCGTGGTTTTTTGGCTGCCGGTGTTCATGCCGGTTTAAAAAAGTGTAAAAACGATATGGCTATGCTTTACTCCAAAAAGGTGTGCAATGTTGCCGGTGTTTATACTACCAACAAGGTTAAGGGTGCCCCTTTGCTAGTGACTATGCCGAGGGTTGCCCGGGGAAAGGCCCAGGCTGTGGTGATGAATGCCGGAAATGCCAATACCTGTAATGGGGAGCAGGGGCTGAAGGATGCCGAAAAAATGGCATCTGAATCCGCGGATGCCCTAGGTATTTCCGAGGAATACACCCTAGTGGCATCGACCGGCGTCATCGGTCAGAGGATGCCCATGGACAAGATTATCAAGGGTATCAGACAGTCGGCGGACGAGTTGCGGCCGGATGGCGGCCTTGCGGCGGCGGAAGCGATCATGACTACGGATACCGTGGCCAAGGAATACAGTTTGAGCTATGAGTACAACGGTAGAACCATAACCATAGGTGGGATGGCCAAGGGCTCGGGAATGATCCACCCCAACATGGCGACCATGCTTGCTTTTATTACCACGGACGCGGCGATCTCAGCCCCCTTGTTGGATAAGGCCTTGCGCCGCGCGGTAGCATGCACCTTCAACATGATTTCCATTGACGGGGATACCAGTACAAATGATATGGTGTTGGCCTTGGCCAACGGCGCCGCGGGGAATGATGAAATGAAGGCGGAAGATACGGCCTATCGGGTTTTTGAAACCTCACTTGTAAAAGTGTGTCGGGAATTGGCGGTGCAGATCGCCCGGGACGGGGAGGGTGCAACTAAACTCCTCGAGGTACAGGTGGTAAACGCTTCAACCGAAAAGGATGCAGCTATTGCCGCCCGGGCGGTGGCATCTTCGAGTTTGGTAAAGTCGGCGGTTTTCGGCAGGGACGCCAACTGGGGCCGGATTATATGCGCCGTGGGCTACTCGGGAGCGGATTTTGACCCGGGGAATGTGGATATTTTCATAGGCGATATGCAGGTTGCCAAAGACGGTGGTGCCCTTGATTTTGACGAGGAGAAGGGCAAAAAAATACTCAGCGACGAAAAAGTGGTTTTCCTGATAGATTTCAAGGCCGGAGGGTATTCCGCAACCGCCTGGGGCTGCGATTTGACCTATGATTATGTAAAAATAAACGCCAGCTACCGTACCTAGGGTCACAGTTTGGATATGGTATCGCATACTCGGTGGCTTCGAAAGTTGCCGAAGGGTAACCTTGAGGCCCAATTAAAGGGGCGAGCGCATCTGAGGAAAAGTGCCCGAAACTGTTTGAAGCCGGTAATTCCCGGCTGAGTTTTGAGGGCACCCGAGGGAAGCGAGCCCGTACAGGTTTGGAGGCCGAAACAGTTACCCGGGGTAACTTCGATGCCCAGAGCATGATATCTGCGCGCGATAACACGGCAAGTGTTTAACGGGGGAGGGATTACAATGTTAAGTGCCTTGGAAAAGGCGGGAATTTTAGTAGAGGCACTACCTTATATCAAGAAATTTAGCGGTAAAACCGTGGTCATAAAATACGGTGGGCATGCCATGGTAAATTGTGAACTGAAGCAGGCGGTGATGACCGATGTGGTGCTGATGAAGTATGTGGGTATAAACCCGGTACTGGTACATGGCGGCGGCCCGGAAATAACGGATATGCTAAACAGACTGGGTATTGAATCCCGATTTATCGGCGGGATGAGAGTGACCGATGAACAAACCATGGAAATAGTAGAGATGGTGCTGGTGGGGAAGATTAACAAGGAAATTGTATCCACCATTAATCACATCGGCGGCAAAGCCGTTGGCTTGTCAGGGAAGGATGCCTCCCTTCTTTGTGCGGCGAAACGTATGGGGAGGCTGCGCAATTCCGAGGGGTTGGAGGAAGAGCACGATATAGGGTTCGTGGGCGATGTAACCCGGGTCAACCCGCAAATAGTGCAGACGGTGATACGTGAGGGTTACATACCGGTAATTGCCCCGGTAGGAGTGGGGGAAAACAGGGAGGGTTTTAACATTAATGCGGATCTTGCCGCGGGCAAGTTGGCGGAGGCCCTCGGTGCCGACAAGCTGATAGTGCTTACTGACGTGCCCGGGATTATGCGGGATCAAAACAACCCCGATTCCTTGATTTCAGTTATCAGGGAGCCGGAGGTTCCCGGATTGGTCGATACGGGCATTATCCGGGGAGGGATGATTCCGAAGATTGAATGCTGTGTTTCGGCCTTGGCCAACGGGGTGCGGACAACTCACATCCTGGACGGAAGGGTTCCCCATTCCATTCTCCTAGAGGTCTTTACCGACAAGGGAATTGGGACAATGGTTGTCAACGAGCACGGCGATGTTTGAAAGGAATGATTGTTTAGATGAAAACACAGGAAATAGTACAACTAACTGACAAGTACGTAATGAAAACCTACGGAAGGATTCCCCTTGCCCCGGTTAAAGGCAAGGGGGCCAAGGTGTGGGATACAGACGGCAAGGAGTATCTTGATTTTGTGGCCGGAATAGCAGTTAATTCCTTGGGTCACTGCCACCCTGCCTTGGTATCAGCGGTAAAAAATCAGGTGGAGGAGTTGATTCACTGTTCCAACCTCTACCATATTGGGCAACAGGCCAGGATGGCGGAAATACTTGTGGAAAATTCCTGTCTTGACAAGGTTTTTTTCTGTAACAGCGGGGCCGAGGCCAATGAAGCGGCCATCAAATTAGCCAGAAAGTATGGTAAAAAGCACGGTGGGCCTGAAAAATACGAAATTATAACGGCATTGAATTCCTTTCACGGCCGTACGCTTGCTACCATTACTGCCACCGGCCAGCCTAAATACCAAAAAGGTTTAGAACCTTTGCCGGAGGGATTTAAATATGTGCCCTTCGATGATTTTGCGGCTTTGGAGGAGGCTGTGGGCCCACATAGCTGCGCGGTTTTATTGGAGCCCGTCCAGGGTGAGGGCGGTGTACACCCGGCTTCACCGGAGTATCTAAGAAAGGTACGCCAACTGTGTACGAATAAGGGCTTGCTACTCATTTATGACGAAGTGCAATGTGGTCTTGGGCGCACGGGTAAGTTTTTTGCCTACCAACATTATGATGCCGAGCCGGATGTAATGTGTCTCGCCAAAGCACTTGCCGGGGGCATTCCTATGGGGGCCATGCTGGCAAGGGAGGAAGTGGCCAAGGCCTTTCAACCCGGCGACCATGCATCCACCTTTGGGGGGAACCCCTTGGCGGCGGCGGCCGGTGTGGCAACTTTAAATGTCATACTGGACGAAGGGTTGGTTGAAAATGCGGCCAAAATCGGGGGATATTTTAAGGAGAAACTTGCATCCTTAAAAGATAAACATGATATTATTAAGGAAGTAAGAGGTTTGGGGCTGATGTTGGGGATGCAACTCTCTGTCCCGGGGGCACCGGTAGTGGAAAATTGCCGGGAAATGGGGTTGCTAATAAATTGCATCGGTGCGGACACCCTGAGATTTGTCCCGCCGCTCATAATTACGGAAAGTGATGTGGACAGGGCGGTAGATATTTTAGATAAGGCGCTGGCAGTGGCCGGATAGTATCAGGGTCGGTAGGTTGCCGTTGGCTAGAAATGGAAGTGTTGAAGGAGGCGTTTGAGGTGGGCACAGGGATAAAGTTTTTGGATGACAGTATGCGCGGGCGCGATTTGCTTTCCCTGCATGATTTTACGAGTGAGGAAGTTAAACGGTTCCTGGATTTGGCCAGGGAACTGAAACAGATGAACAGAGAAGGGAAGCCCCACCGGGTACTCCAAGGGAAGACCTTGGGCATGATTTTTCAAAAGTCATCCACCAGGACTAGGGTTTCCTTTGAAGTGGGCATGTATCAATTGGGAGGCTACCCACTTTTTTTAAGTTCCCAGGATTTGCAACTGGGGCGTGGAGAAACGATAGGAGATACGGGAAGGGTTTTGTCCCGCTACCTGGATGGGATTATGATCAGGACCTTTGCTCAGGATGATCTATGTGAACTGGCTGAATCTGCCGATATTCCCGTGATCAACGGTTTGACCGACCTGCTTCACCCCTGTCAGGTATTAGCCGATTTGCTGACTATTGCCGAACACAAGGGAAAACTTGCGGGGTTAAGGATGGCTTACATAGGTGATGGCAACAATATGGCCCATTCCCTCATGTTCGGGTGTGCCAAAACGGGCATTCATTTGCGCACCGCCTCCCCGATAGATTACCTGCCCGATAAAAAAATAGTGGAGGCCGCTAAAAATGATGTTTGGGAAACGGGAAGCAATATCGAAGTACTGCTTGACCCGGTTGAGGCCGTTCAGGATGCCGATGTAATTGTTACCGACGTTTGGGCAAGTATGGGGCAGGAGGAGGAACAGGAGGAAAGGGCACGAGTTTTCGCACC
>CAZKPV010000084.1:0-8230 GCA_964554735.1 uncultured Clostridia bacterium | reverse complement strand
AGGTGATAGGGTTTCTCTCAACCCATCGGCTCGGTAGACATGCCGGGCAAACCAAAAGACCACCTATGTAGGTGGTCTTTTTTTAGTGTCTGATCGGTGCTTCTTTTGTCCTATCGTACGCATTGCGGTAGAGTATTATCATCAACACCAGGGCCACGGTAAATGTAAATACACATGCAACCTGAGCAATCGTCAAACCATACACAGTGAACAAATTGTTTGCTCTGGTAAATTCTATTAAAAACCTTCCAAGGGAGTAGAACAAAAAATACCCCAACACAAAAAATCCTTTAAACGGTTTGCTCCTGCCAACCCACAATAACAAGCCCAATACGATAAAAGTGTATGCCACTTCAAATAGCTGTGAAGGCAGTAAGGGTGTTGCACCAAATGCGTTATAGGCATCAGTCCCCGGGGGGTAGACCACCCCTAAAAAAGTATCCGTTGGTATGCCATAGCAGCAGCCATTTAAAAAACAACCCATACGGCCTATGGCCTGACCCATTAGCAAGCCCGGAGCTAGATAATCGGCAAATTCCCAAAAAGGCAGTTTATGTTTCCGGGAATAGTATATAACCATCAAAAGACCGCCGAAAACCGCCCCTTGCACCGAAAGGCCGCCATGCCACAAGGCAAATATCTCCTTGAGATTTGAACCGTAAAAATTCCATTCAAATATAACATATAGGGCCCGCGCCCCTATTATCCCGGCTATAACTACATATAAAACCAAATCCAGTACGTTATCGGTATATTTACCGCCGTCCCGCCTTGCCAAATACCATGCCAAGGCAGTGCCCGCTATAATTCCCAAGGAAATCATAGCTCCGTATGAATATACCGGCCACGGACCAATATAAAATAATATTCTATGCATTAATATTTATCCTAACATTGAGGGTTAATTTTCAAGTAAATCCTCTAATTTCTTGGAAAGGACATTCTTGGCAGTATAGCCCACGAGCTGTCCCTTTACCTCACCGTCTTTGAAGAAAAGCAGCGTGGGGATACTCATAATCCTGAATTGCCCGGCAAGTGCTTGGCTTTCGTCGACATTTACCTTACAAACCTTGGCACGTCCATTGAAATCGCTAGCCACCTGTTCAATAATGGGGGCCATGCTGATACACGGGCCACACCAGGGTGCCCAGAAATCCACTAAAACCGGTACCTTTGATTGTAACACTTGCTCATCAAATTCTTTTTCGCTAACATTCAGTGCCATAAAAATGTCATCCTCCTTTTTGTTGTGAAGATAAGGAACCACCGGTTCCTGCTAAATACCTCAGCCACTTGCGCCCGGGCCAAGTGAACAACCCGTACCTGCGCTTGAACAACTACCACAAGGGGAAGGTGCACCCTTTACATTGATACTGGTAAATAACTGGGTGATTTGTTTGCTATCGCATTCCGGGCAGGTAACCTTGTCCTTTTCGGAAATGCTGACCATTACAGTAAACTTGTTCCCACAGTTTTTGCATCTGAAATCATAATTTGGCACAATTCTCACCCCCATAAAACTAGCCATAATTATACTATAAACAACCATACTGTTCAACAAACTTACAGTTAATATTTTTTTACAGAATATTCTCCACAATCTCACGGAATACAGGGGCCGCAGTAAGGCTGCCGCTGACGCCGTCCTTGACTAAAACTGTCACTACATACTTCGGGCTATCAATGGGGGCATAGCCAGTAAACCAGGCATCAATCCTCGGGTTCTCCCCACCCGTTTGGGCGGAACCCGTTTTACCCGCACTGCCGAGGAATTCTAGATAGGCCCCTTTTCCCACCCCGTTTGTAGTCACCATTTCCATCATCTCGCACATCCGCCGGGCGGTATGCATGGACACAACTTTTCTACTGCTACCCATGGGAAAATATTTGGCTACCCCCCCACCCGGGTAGCGAAGTGCCTTGATTAATCTGGGCTCGATATACACACCGTTGTTTACCAATGTATTCAGTGCTGCCGTAACCTGTACAGGGGTGGCCAGCACGGGCCACTGCCCGATGGAACTGTTAACCAGATTGTAACCTTCCCCTATGGTCTCTAGCCCAAGCACGGGTCCCTGATTTTCATAGCCGGCGATACTGGATTGCCCGAAGCCGAACCTTTGGGCATAATTGATGACTTTCTCCGCACCCAGTTCAAGGCCGATTCTCGCAAAAGCCGGGTTGCAGGAATTAGCAAAAGCTTCCGCGAAGTTGATTTCCCCGTGACCTTCCTTATGCCAGCACGGCACCAGGTCATCTCCTTCACCTTCACAAAAAAATTCCGATCCCGGCCTGACTATACCCTCCTCAAGGGCTGCCGCCGCAATGACTATCTTAAATACCGAGCCGGGCTGGTAGTATGATGTACATTGGTCAAACAATGCACCGTCCCTACCGGTTGGCTTGGCCCCACCCGGTCTGGGATCAAAATTGGGCCTGCTTGCCATGGCTAAAATATCCCCCGTATGCACATCCATGACAACCACTGCCCCATTTTGAACTGTATTGTCCATTATTCTTTCAACTTCGCCCTGTATCCGGCAGTCCAGGGTGAGAACCAGGTTTTGCCTACCCAAATCCGGGGTAACATCCTGTACGGTAAAGCTGGGCCCCGCAATTAGGTTGTCGGCCGCATCAAAATAGGCACTCACTTTGCCCACGGCCTTCGTACCTTTTAAGGCATCCTCGTAATACCTCTCTAAACCGTGCACGCCAACCAAGTCACCGCTTTGGTAGTGCTTGTCGCTACCGGCCGCCAGGGCCTGTAAGGTGTCTTCCTCCGGATACCCAAGGTAACCCAACAGGTGGTTGGCGAGGGGTTTGGGTCCATAGCGAAGTTTTACCGATTGCACTGTCACCCCCTGCCAGCCGCGGCCATCTATCTCCCCGGCCTGTGCGGGTGTTAAAGGAAATGGAATGTAACACGCGCCCTTTTCCAGATATTCTTCAATTGTGGCCTGTTCAAGCCCGGTTATGGATGCCAACCCGGTCACAATTTCTTCGGAATCCGTTATGGCTTTGGGGAATATCAGTATAAAATCACTGATACTTCCCCCGGTCAGTGAAATGAGGTTTCTATCCAATATGTCGCCGCGGCTTACCTCCTCCAATATCACGCTTTCGGTACTTTGCTGTGCGGCACGTATAGCATATTCTTCGCCATTAACTACCTGAATGACAAAAAGGTGTGCGGCCAAAATCAAGAATACACCTACAAAAATTATAAATAATTTTGATATCCGTCCTCTCACTATGGCTAACCCCCCCAAAACGGCTTCTAGGTCTAGAATTACCGTTTGGAAGGCGTGTTATACTTTAGCTGCTACAATACATTTTTTCGCCTTAACAGGGTGAAAGGCTGTAGGGGGCCATCTAAAGGGACCCTTACTTGCATTTGAGGATGTTGGGCCACAGCCACGCTTTCACCCTCTTCATTTATGATTTCGGTGATTTTTTGTTCAAAACTTTTCCCGTCAGGGCTAAATACTTCAATGGTTTCGCCCACGGCAAAATGATTGCGTTGTTCCACGGTGGCCATCCCGGTATTTGCGTTGTAATCCTTCACCAAGCCGATAAAGGTGTAGGGCCTGCGATATATCTCCCCGCCGTAATTTTGGCCTTCCTTGCCCGGCCCACCAAAAATAAATCCGTCTGTGTAGGCCCGGTTGCTGACCCTTTTCAGTTGGTCAAGCCACTCCGGATCCAGGCGATACCCCAGGGGGTTGCCACAGAAGCTGTCTATTGCACGCCGGTATGCACTGACCACCGTTGCTACATAGTTTATACTTTTCATCCGACCTTCGATTTTAAAACTTGTAACGCCGGCTTTAATCAAATCCGGCAGGTATTCAATCAGGCAGAGGTCCCGGGAACTTAAAATATAGGTCCCCCTCTCCTCCTCGATAAGGGGTAGATACTCCCCATCCCGACCTTCCTCCACAAGCCTGTATTTCCAACGGCAGGGATGGGCGCAGTCACCGCGGTTGGCATCCCGACCTGTTAAATAATTGGACAACAGGCACCTCCCGGAATAAGATATGCACATGGCCCCATGTACAAATACCTCCAACTCCAATCCGGATTTGGATGCAATTTCCTGCATCTCCCCAAGGGTCAGTTCCCTAGCCCCTATTATCCTTGATACCCCCTGTTCCTTCCAAAAACGTGCCGAAAGCCAGTTGGTCGTATTGGCCTGTGTGCTAAGGTGTACCGGCATTTCAGGTATATGCTCCCTTACTAGGTGCAGTATCCCGGGATCGGAAACAATCAGGGCATCCACACCGGCTTCCGCCAGGGACCGGAGGTAGTCGGGCATGTCTTCCAGATCCTCATTATGGGCAAAGATATTTACGGCTACATATACCTTTCTTCCACGGGCATGGGCAAAGTCCACGCCTTCCCCGAGGTCCGTAACAGAAAAATTGTCCGCCCCCGCCCGCAAACTGAATCTGTTGCCCCCGATGTAAACGGCATCGGCACCGTATATGACGGCGGTCTTTAGCTTTTCAAGATTTCCCCCCGGTGCCAGAAGTTCAGGTTTTTTCAATGTGATTTCCCCCCTCTTACAGGCAAAATGCCCCTATATACGGCTCAGGGGCATAATTGTCAATCCTCAGTTACTCCTTTATGTATTTTCTCACATTGGCCTCATGCTCGGCAAGTGTATACGCAAAGGCATGGGAGCCGTCGGGTTTTGCACAATAGTACAGGTAGTCGGTCTTCGTCGGCTCCACCACGGCTTCCAAACAAGCCTCTCCCGGTGAGGCTATAGGCCCCGGTGGTAAGCCCCCGTACAGGTATGTATTATATGGCGAATCAATTTCCAGGTCGCTGTAATAGACCACCGGTTTGTGATCCCCAAGTGCATACAGCACGGTCGCATCTATTTGTAGCGGCATCCCTTTATTAAGACGGTTGAAGATGACCCCCGCTATCAAGGGACGTTCACTCTCAACCCGGGCTTCCCTCTCCACCATGGAGGCAATTGTGACCGCCTCATGAAGACTCAGTCCCTTTGATTCCAAACGGGCCATGTAATCCATCTCCGCTAGCTTCTCATCGAACCGTTGTAGCATGATATTGATTATTTCAACCACATCGGTATCCCTACGAACAGTGTAGGTGTCGGGAAAAAGATAACCCTCTAAGCGGTTTCCCCCCCCCGGCAGGCCCTCCGTAAATTTATAATCGAATACCCCGCTGCTTGCCTCCCGGTAAAAGTCATCGGCGGTGGCAAATCCCTTTTCAACCAGGTAATCGGCGATCTGGGCAATGGTGTACCCCTCCGGTATGGTGAAAGAACATAGGATATGCTCGCCCGACACCATTTTCTCCAACACTTCATCTAAATATAAACCAGGTGCAAAATAGTATTCGCCTGCCTTGAGGTCACCGTCCAAACCTTTGACCCGGGTATACAGGCGAAAGGCGCGGGCACTTTTGATAACCCCCTCCTCCTGTAGGAGTTTGCCTATTTCGGCAGTTGTTTTATTAGGGGGTATCTCAATGAATATGTCGCCCTTATCCGGGGTCGCGGCCGGTGGTTTGATCAGGTTATTGTAACCAAGCATGAGCAAGGCTAGGAAAATAAGAATTAAAGCCAGGACCCTCATGCCCAGCAGGTGTTTCATTCCCCTAAAGCGGTATCTCTTGAAAAAATTATTTTTTATCATCTAGTTACTTTCTACTTTTCCATCGTCTTCCCCTTCTATTCCCACCGCAATAATCCTGTTAACGGGCCTATAAACACTAATTGACAACAATTCCTTTTTAACCAACACCCCCTTTTCATCAGTGAAAAACCTTTCCGTTTTAACCTTGTAGCCCTTTCCCCCCTCTTGCCTTACCTCCTCCTCCCCCGATGGCAGGGTCGGGTCCTCCACATAGACAATTTCCGGCCCCGTTTCCTCTATAACTTGGCTTTTAACCGCAACTGATTTTTTCTGATCAGTATTCCCGTATATCTTAAAAGCAAGCCTTCCCTCCCCAAGCACGGATTTCAAATACAGGTGATGGGTGCTGTCGTTGCAAAATTTTAGGTCTATTTGCCGGTAGACCACGGTGGCATCCCTCCCTAGCGGTACATACCATACGGGTAATGAATGGGAGGCCCTTTCGGTAATTTTCAGCCCGGCCAAAAGCACGGCATTATAAAGGGTGCTAGTAACCTGGCACACCCCGCCACCTACCCCATCGACCATGGCATTGTTTAAAATTACTTGAGCGTTTTTGTAGCCGGCCTCCGAACTCCTTGGCCCTACTATATCATTAAAAGAAACCTCCTGCCCCGGCCTGACTATCAGACCGTCCAGTGCTTCCGCCGCCACCTTGATGTTAAAGGCACGATTTACAACCGTGCTGTCAAACTCCGTCTCGAACTTTGACAGGAGACCGGTTACCCCCATGGCCTGCACTTCTTCGGTCGTCAACTCCGGTCTCACCTTTTTAAATCTCAAGGCTACGGGCCCCGGAGGATCTTCATTGGTGAGAACCCTATTTAAATCCTCCCACAGCCGGTCCGTGTCAACCCTGAGGCCGTCTCGCGAGGGCCTGATTTCCACCTTATCCTCCTCCCCGACAAGGAGTCGCGCTTCGACGGCTTGCCGGCTGAAACCTGCCGCCTTGTTCTCGGCCCACGACTTTAATCCCTCCCGGTCGACATTAAATACCAACTGTACCTTGGTAGGGTTTGGCCGGGCCCAAATCCCGGACCCGCGCCCGGCCGCAAAAGCCTTCTCCAGTACCTTACCTTTATCTATTTTTATCCCCAGTTCCCGGGGTATCAATTCCCAGGTCGCCGGGCCGCAAGTAACTGTTATCGGTCTTTTCCCCAGGTCCCTTTCGATAGACGCGAGGAGCTTGCTTCCCTCCTTTCTGTCCATCCCGCTAAAATCCACATTGCAAATATACACGCCCTTGGCTACCCTTACCGGGGTGTAATGTTTTACCGCCAGGAAGGATGCACTTATGAAAATTAAGGCCGTCAATACATAAAAAGCTAAATTTGCCGGGGGAATTTTTCGGGTCAATACGCTACCTCCTGGGAAATAAAAAAAGCCGGGGTAAAAAACCTTCTACCTCCAGCTTTGACCGTTAATTTTTAATTATTCCTCAAATGAAAAGTTTTCTTCCCAAAAATTTGCGGCCTTCTCCCATTCCTCATCGCTGTCTATGTCTTCCAATAAATCATTTCCGTCTTCGTCCTGACCAAAACGTAAAATAATGGCCTCATCCGTTTCCCCGTCATCCGGCTGCAAAACCGCATATTGTTTTTCATCCAGGTCGAATATATCAACTATAATAAATTCGTGTTCGTTTCCATCCTCATCTATCAAAACCACTTCCCCATCATACTCGTACATTTTTTCACCTCATTTTTTTACTTTGCCGCACGGGAATCCAGATAATTTTGCAATATTATTGTCGCGGCTACCTTGTCAATCACCTTGCGCCGTTTCGATCTTCTAACATTACCGTTGATCAACATTCTTTCGGCCGCCTTGGTGCTCAACCGTTCATCCCACAACTCCACGGGTATTCCCAAAAGTTTTTCCAGCCGCCTCGCATAGTTGATAGCCTTTTCCCCCATAGGCCCTGTGGTTCCGTCCATATTGCGCGGAAAGCCAACTATCAAAGTTGCAACATTCATCTCCTTTGCCAGCCTTCCGATAGCCTTCAGATCATCCTTTTCACTCTTTCCACATTTTATAACCTTATACCCCTGTGCCGTCCAGCCCATAGGGTCGCTGATCGCCACGCCTATATTTTTTTCCCCCAGATCCAAACTCATAACACGCAATCCATTCCATCCCCCCTCTTATACAACTTTGATGCAGAATTCCGGGCAAACAGTGCAGCAGTATCCGCACAAGCGACACAGCTCCTGATTTACCACGGCCTTTCCGTTTTCGAGTCTCAGTGCATTTGAACTGCATCTTTCCACGCAATTGCCACACCCCTGGCACCAATCATCTATATGCAGTGAGCGAGGTTTGGCCTTTACCCTATTTCTTAAATCATCATCAATCGTTAACCCTTCGAAAACATTTATATTGTACAGGACCTCATCTACCGACTGCATACCAACGGCAATCGAGCTCAGTTCTTGAATCCCCAGTACAAACTGAAAGGCTTTTTCGGTTTCATTTATAAGGTTTCCTCCGGCAAGGGGTTTCATACCATATATACCTTTACCTGCCTTCGCCGCATCCCTGATGGCGGCAAGCATATC
>CAZKPV010000083.1:0-8258 GCA_964554735.1 uncultured Clostridia bacterium | reverse complement strand
CGCACCAATGATTACGCTGGGTCGTTTTTTTATAATATCATCTGCCGCCACTGCCCTGGCCTTGCGCAATGCCAAGGTCCTGACCAATTCGGAGGGCTTTTCCACCCCGGCAACATTTTCATCAACCTCGCACGTGATTACCTCAAATGGTAGGCCAAGATTCCGCAGTAGCCCCTGACGTCGTGGTGAAGAAGAGGCAAGCACAACCAGCTTCCCCATAAATTTAAAGCCTCCTGTAAACCAAATAACCCAGTATCATACCCAAGGCGGTAAAAGGCCCAATAGACATAGAAAAACCTATGGTAAAACTCAAAACATCAAGGTTTAGGGTCGCCGGGTCAAAGCCTATACGTGCATTTGCCCCCAAAACGTTTAATAGTGGCAACAATTGCAACAAAGCCCTACCTAAAGTGTTGCCAACAATCCCGCCGGCAACCAGCAAAACAAGTAATATCCAGGGACCCCTGTAAGATCTGTATGCTCTTGCCATTAAAATCCCCCGGTTTTATAATATTTACGACGAAAAACGCTGACTTTTATACAGTTTATCATTTTACAAAAGAAGTGACAAGCTGTTTTCTTTTACCAGAAAACAGCGTCACAGTACCCCCGTTACTATTATTCCTACAAAAAATACATAAAAAATGCCTCCCATTATCAACAACACCCTACTATCCAAATAACCGCGCACTTTTATAAATATTAAAACTATTATTGAAGACAATATCGCCAGAAAAGCGCTCAAGATAGCAATCGGTGTGAGTTCCCACGGCGTGATAAATATTCCAAGAGCAGGAATAAGAGATGATTGAAAAACCATGGCCCCTGTAATATTTGACAAGGCAAAGGTATCCTTTTTTTGTCTAATCCAGATAACACTGTTTAATTTTTCGGGTAACTCCGTGGCAACAGGGGCAATAAGCAATGAAAAAACAAAAGGTGCTACACCCCAAGCAAAAGCAAGCCTGGTGATTTCGTCGACAAATATTTTGGCTCCCATAAGAATCGCTAAAAAGGCAATCGTTAACTGCAATAGAATTTGTGACAAAGTAGGGTCCGGATTTTTGCGGGCGAAAAACAATGGATCCGGCGGGTGATCACGGCCGCTTTTTTTCCCTTCGGTGAGTGTCTTGTAAACAAAAACCATGTACGCCCCGATTAAAAATAGCGGTACGGCAAATTTCCAAGTAGCCGGCAGGAAAGCAGCCCATATAGCCAAGGTATACACAATAATAAAAAAAGTAAGATCCCTATTTAGAATTTCCTTATCGACATCCAAAAAGGTGTGTTCTTTTTCTCTGTGCCCCCTAAATACAAATGCCGATATCCCTACGACAAAAAAAGCGAGTGTGCTCAACATAAAGGGTGCCCCCAAAATGGCGCCGGTTCCTATCTCATGCCCAATCCCTTGAACTCCAAACACAACGGATATAACCGGAATAACTGTTTCAGGCATGGCAGTCCCTACGGCTGCCAGTATGCTTCCAACCGCCCCCTCGGTTAGATTCAGTTTTTTACCTAACCACTCTACGGCGTTGGTAAACAGGAAGGCCCCACTTAAAACTGTAAGCAAACTTGCTACAAATATTAGCAAATCCAACCTTAAAACCACTCCATTATAATAACAGATTGTTCACAAAGTTACTTATCGGGCGAAATAAAAACTCAATACCTTTGGTGGGAATTGGGAGAGGCAAATCAAAGAGCTGACCAAAACTGTATACCATTCCTATTACCAGCAAAACAAAAAAAACAGTTAACTCACGCCACATCTTTTTCTTGGAAAGACGGGGTACTTCTAAATAGATGATAACAGCAAATATCAAAATAAGTAGCAGTACCAAACTTGGACCCCCCTATGATTATCTTAATGACAATAGTATTTCTGGAAGGTCCGGTTTTTATCACCAATCAACAGAGCCGCCCAATAATACCTCCCTGGCCTCCGCAACCATATACAGTGAGCCCGTAATGCATATGATTTCACCCGGCAACACCTCTGCCAAGGCCAACCTGACAGCCTCCGTGATACTTTCAACCAACCTGACATCATTGGTGTAATCCCTGGCCGCATTAGCCACTAGATCCCACTCACCGGCCCTGTCACTGTTCGGCTTTGTAACCACAACCTGTCTGGCCCTAGGCGCCAACTCCGATACAACCTTGGCACGTTCCTTGTCTGCGAGCATACCCAGCACCAGTACAAATTTCCTGTTTGGGAAGTACTTGTCCAATGTGGCACGCAACCTTATGGCACCGTGATGATTATGGGCACCATCTATTAGCACAGGTGGATTTTTTCGCACGAGTTCCAGCCGCGCCGGCCAAGATGTTTTCCCAAGACCCTTACGGACGTGTTCCGGTGATATGTCGAATTTATTGTCAACTAAATGTTCGGCCACGGCTACCGCAGTGGTAGCGTTTGCGAGCTGGTGTTCCCCAAGTAGTGGGATTTGTAGATTGTCATAATTATTTAGCCTTCCGTTTATTCTGAAATATTGTTCGCTGGGAAAAAGGCTCTTGTTATCGTTGGTATTCTGTAAGGCTTCCCAGGTGAGATCCTGAGACACCAATGTTAGAACAGCATTCTTTTTTTCACAGGTGCTCTTGATGATTTCCAAAACTTCCGGATTTCGTGAGGCAGTGACAAGAGGTACACCATCCTTTATGATTCCCGCTTTTATCCCGGCAATATCCTTAAGAGTATGCCCCAGGTAATCCATATGATCCATGGCAACATTAGTAATAACAGACACCAGGGGGTCTACTATATTAGTCGAATCAATCAACCCACCCAAGCCCACTTCTAAAATTAAAAAATCAACTTTTTCCTCATAAAAAAACTGAAAGGCTCCCGCTGTAAGAACCTCAAACTCGGTTGGATGTTCGAACCCCTCACTAACCATAGCCTCGAGATGGGGGTGGAGCATAGTTAAAATCTCAGCAATTCTTTTTTCGGTAATCTTGACACCATTAACACGGAAACGCTCCGTATAAGAGTGTAAATGTGGGGAAGTAAAAGTGCCGGTACGAAAACCGGCGGTTTTTAATATACTGGCGAGCATTGAAAGGGTTGACCCCTTCCCATTTGTCCCACCAATGTGAATTACACGAAGTTTTTTATGGGGATTATCTAACCTCCGCATTAATTCGGTTATCCGTTCCAGACCAAAATTGAAGCCGAATTTAGTAAGGTTCTGCAAATAAGACATCGCTTCTTTATACCGCAAGAGCTTCATCCCCTATCTATTTCATAGAAGACTCTAATGTTTTTATTCGCTTGGATAGTGCCTCATATTTAGTATTTAACTCTATTTCCTTGTTTTTTTCCTTTTCCACAATTTCTTGCGGAGCTTTCTCCAGGAAATTGGGGTTGTTCATTTTTTTCCTCACCAGGCTCAGGTCCTTATCAATAAGATCCAACTGTTTCGTCAATCTTGAAAGTTCTTTATCAAAGTCTATTAACCCCGTTAGGAAAACATAAACCTCTACACTACCGGTTACGGCGTGGGCCGCCTGTTTCGGTCGTTTCTCAAGTTTCGTGTAGATTTTCGATTCCACGGAGGCTAAATCCTCAATATAGACAATATTCTCTTCTAGCATCCTTTTAGTATTTCCCCCGGGTGCAACCAAAATCACTTTAGCGGTTTTCCCAGGAGGCACATTCATTTCACTTCGAATCTGTCGGATTGCTTTTGTTGTTTCCATAATAACTTGCATATTGTTTTCTGCTTCAGCATCGCATAATCCTTCATTATATAGGGGCCATTTTTGCAACATTATGGTTTCCCCTTCATGGGGTAGGTGCTGCCATATTTCCTCCGTTATAAACGGCATAAAGGGATGTAGTAGCTCAAGAGAACCTTTTAACACGGTAACCAGTACCTCCTGGGCCCCATAACGCTCCGCCGGTCCCCCTTCTTTTCCGTACAGACGGGGCTTTACCAATTCAATATACCAATCACAAAACTCACTCCAGATAAATTCGTAAAGAATACGGGCCGCCTCTCCTAACTCGTACTTTTCCATATTATCCGTAACCTTTTTTACTACATCCTGGTAACGGCTCATAATCCAACGGTCAGCCAAGGAATATTCCGGTTTAAAAAGGCCCTCCTCGTAATCGGAAACATTCATTAAGGTAAAACGGGATGCATTCCAGATTTTGTTGGCGAAATTACGGGCACCATCAAGCCGTTCAAAGTGGAAACGCAAATCGTTACCCGGCGCATTGCCGGTAATGAGCATAAAGCGGAGGCTGTCCGCACCGTGACTATCTATTACCTCGATAGGGTCGACCCCGTTCCCCAATGATTTACTCATTTTGCGCCCCATTGAATCCAATACCAGGCCGTGAATAAAAACATCCTTAAATGGTACTTCATCCATAAAGGCCAAACCAGAAAATATCATCCGGGCCACCCAAAAGAAAATTATATCGCGGCCCGTCACTAAGACCGAAGTGGGATAGTAAAACTCTAAATCGGCAGTTTTTTCCGGCCAACCCAGAGTAGAAAAGGGCCAAAGCGCAGAGGAAAACCATGTGTCAAGCACATCTGGATCCCGAAGGAGGTCACTGCTCCCGCATTTTGGACACTCACTTGCATCCTCCCTGGAAACGATCATCTCACCGCATTCCTGGCAATACCAAACGGGAATACGGTGTCCCCACCAAAGTTGTCTTGAAATGCACCAGTCTCTTATGTTCTCCATCCAGTTTAGATAGATCTTTGTAAAACGCTTGGGAACAAACCTGACATCTCCATCCTTCGCGGCCTTGATTGCAGGCTCAGCCAATGGTTTCATACGAACAAACCATTGCTTTGAAAGCATGGGTTCTATAGAAGTGCTACAGCGATAGCAATGGCCCACGGCATGCTCAAGATCTTCTATTTTAATCAGGAATCCCTGCCTGTCCAAATCCTGCACGATACGCTTTCTGCATTCATTACGATCCATACCCTTGTATTTACCGGCTTTCTCGTTCATGTACGCGTCCTTATCAATTACCTGTATCTGGGGAAGGTTGTGTCGATGGCCCACCTCAAAGTCATTAGGGTCATGTGCCGGTGTGATTTTTAATGCCCCCGTTCCGAACTCGGGATCAACATAAGGATCAGCAATAACTGGTATTTCCCTGTTGGCAATAGGTAATAAAACCATTTTGCCAATGTATTTGTTGTAACGATCATCAGATGGGTGTACCGCCACGGCAGTATCACCAAGCATGGTTTCCGGTCTAGTTGTTGCAATAGTTATGAAATCATTTTCACCCCTAACGGGGTACTTAATATAGTAGAAATGCCCGGGCTCATCACGGTGTTCCACTTCAATGTCGGAAATTGTGGTCTTACATTTTGGGCACCAATTGGTTATGTAAAAGTCGCGATAAATCAAATCCCGTTCGTAAAGGCCTACAAATACTTCCCGTACCGCCCTTGAACAACCCTCATCCATAGTGAAACGCTCCCTATCCCAATCACAGGACGAGCCCAATCTTCGCAACTGGGTCGTTATTCGGCCCCCATATATTTCCTTCCATGCCCACACACGTTGGAGAAATTCCTCCCTCCCAAGCCTGTAGCGGTCGGTGCCTTCCACAGACAACTGCTCCTCCACCCTTGCCTGGGTTGCTATACCAGCATGATCGGTGCCCGGTAGCCAAAGGGTATTGTATCCCTGCATACGGCGCCACCTCGCAAGAATATCCTGCAAGGTGTTATCCAAAGCATGTCCCATATGCAATTGTCCTGTCACATTTGGTGGTGGCATTACAATACTAAAATGTTTGCCTTCACCGGGGATAGCGTGAAAATATTTTTGCTCCTCCCATTCCTTATACCATTTCTTTTCAACCTCCGCCGGATCATATGTTTTGGACATGCTAATATTAGGCACTAAGATTCCCCCTATTTTTATAAATAACAAACCCCGCAGACGTGTTCAGCAACCGCTACGGGGGCATCTCACTCAACAAATATATTACATATTTTTTACCCTACTGTCAACTTCACAACACCCCTGTATTAAATTGATGGATATGGCAAATAGTTTATATTAAAACTAGTTATCAATTAAAAAATACCTTGTGAACTATTGCACATCGGATTTAAATAGTATATACTATAATTAACCGAAAATTAATATTGTTAACAAGATATCAATAGTAGCGGTTCCTAGTTATGGCGTGAAATACAAGGTTATATTGAACAAACGCCCGCTATTAACCATTACCAGTATTTTATGAGCTATTTTGACATTGCCCACTTTTGCCAATAAAGCCTAATTAGTAAAACTTTGACATCATGGTTGTGACAAAGTTCACCCACAAAGGAGGTGGTATATGATTACCCCAAGCAACTAGTAGGCTGAGAAGGTAGTGACAAAACTAAATCCAAAGGGAGGGTAAAGTATGCATTTTCCATTTTCAGGGCTTGAGTACAGCCCCATAATTATTGTTCTGTGGGGCATCGTAGTAGGTTATATATTTTCAACTGTCGGCGCTGCCGGTGCTATTTTGGCTATGATTGGTCAAACAACCATTTTCAAAATAGACCAGGCCTTACTTAAAACCTTTATGGGCCAAGGAATGGAGGAAGCGGCGGCCAGTACTGCGGCCGCGGGAACTGTGAAGGTCCACCAATTGATGTGCGTAATGTTGGCACCTTTAATCGCCGTACCAAAATACCTGAAAGAAAGAAGGATTGCCATACCTCTGGGAATTGCCGTGGGTGTCGGTGCTATTGTAGGTGCCCTTATCGGACCGGCCATTCCTATGACACTGGAGCAATTCAAATTCTGGTTCGGTGTGGTAGTCTTTATAATCGGTTTGCGGTTGGTTTATGAAACAACGCCACGCTTTTATGCCGGAAGGCAAAAGCTTGCCGCGATAAACAAGGCCTTCGAGGATAAAGTGAAGGAATTGAGAGAATCCGGTAAGTGGGAGGAGTTGGCTGCTTCCGGTTATGACCTGAAGAAGTTTACTCTAAACGAAATGAGATTCACCTTCTGGGGCGAGGAATTCGTTATCAGCCCCATACTTGCTGCCCTGGGCGGTTGCCTTATTGCTATTATAGCTTCTATGTTTGGTTTGGGTGGCGGGTTCCTGTTTGTACCTTACTTATCTTCAATATTTATGCTACCTATGTTTATTGTTTCCAGTACATCCATTACCATCGTCTTTATAACTTCCTTAACCGGGGCATTTGGTTACATTGCCCGTGGCGCTATTGTTGACTGGCTATTCATAGGTATTCTTTTGGTGGGAGTGGCCATTGGTTCCTATCTTGGGCCCCTAACCCAAAAGTACTACAAGGAAAAATATCTACGCTGGCTCATTGCCGCAATCCTAATATTCTACGGTGCAAGATTTGCCGGCATCTGGGCAGCACTAGGTTGGAATGTTTAATAATTAACTAGTTTTATGTACCCCCATTCGTTAATGGGCTTTACATCTCCAAAACCTGTCCGAGCTACCAGGTATTAAGGACTGTAAAGCCCACTTTTTCTTTAGTCGTAACAGTGGTTAAATAAGGGAGGTGTAGGTAGTGGGGTTTATTGACGGTTTGAAAAAAAACAGCCGCAAAACTTTTGAGCTATTAATGATGGCACAGGCTGCACATGCAAAATGGGAGTTGGAAACCTCAACTGTTATTCTTAAAAGGAGAAAAAAAATACTGGCTATTATGTTGTTGCCCATTATTGCCGGAATAGGATTAGGTGTTGCCCAGGCGGCAACCATTCCGGACATCGTTGGAGGGGGTAAAGCTTATTTGCCCATGGCGATGTCAACTCAGATCTTCCTAGCTTCACTGGCAATAGGTATTATCGCCGGACTGATTACCGGTTGTATTGGTGCCGGTGGTGGGTTTGTGATTACCCCGGCGCTCATGAGTGCGGGGGTAAGAGGAATTATGGCCGTGGGAACAGATATGTTCCACATTTTCGCCAAGGCAATTATGGGCACCGCCGTACACAGGAAGCTGGGTAACGTTAACGTTCCTTTAGCTATATGGTTCGTGGTGGGCTCCATGGTCGGGGTAACTTTTGGCGGTCAGATCAACAGAGCCCTGTATTTGAAAAACCCAGTATTGAGCGACACTTTTATTAGCTCCATATACGTTATCATGCTTGGCTTCCTAGGTTTCTATTCCCTGTATGACTTTATCAAATCAGGGAAAAAACAAGCTACGGATACTGGGGATGGTGAAGATACCGGGCTTACCGCTTTCGCAACTAAATTACAATCTGTAAAACTA
>CAZKPV010000082.1:7835-8263 GCA_964554735.1 uncultured Clostridia bacterium | reverse complement strand
ACCCTCAATGGCGACCTTTCCTTTTTTAGCGTCAATGCCTACAACAACGGCCTCGCCGAAACGCTCACAGACTTCACCCACAAATTCCGGCTTTAAAATAGCCACCGTGCCCAGGATGACCCTGTTTACCCCCGCCTCCAGCAACTCCTCAATGGTAGCCTTTTCACGGATGCCGCCGCCCACCTGAACCGGTATTTTGACTGAGCCCGCAATTTCCTTAATAACTCCCATGTTTTGGGGGGATCCGGTAAAAGCACCGTCAAGATCCACCACATGTAACCGCCTAGCCCCTTGTTCCTCCCAGTACTGGGCCATCTCCAAGGGATTTTCCGAGTAAATTGTTTCGTTTTCCACGCGTCCCCTGACTAACCTCACGCACCTACCCAACCTTAGGTCGATAGCGGGGATTAATTCCATCTTCCACCAGC
>CAZKPV010000082.1:0-7825 GCA_964554735.1 uncultured Clostridia bacterium | reverse complement strand
TTTGCCACCGCATACCTCAGTGCCCGCCCCAAAGCCTTAAAGGTAGCCTCAACAATATGGTGGGTATTGCAACCGCCCAACATCCTGACATGAAGATTCAACTTCCCCTGCAAGGCAAAGGAACGCATGAACTCCCCCACCAATTCGGTTTCAAACGTACCCAACCTTTCTGCCGGCAAATCCAGCTTCACGGAGGAAAACGCCCTACCGCTCAGGTCGAGTGCCACCAGCACCAGGGCATCATCCATAGGTACTAGCTCGTGTCCATAGCGATTTATACCTTTTTTGTCCCCAAGGGCATCCGACAAAGCCTGCCCAAGGCAAATACCTATGTCCTCAACAGTGTGGTGCCCGTCCACTCCCAGATCACCAACTGCCTTCACCACTAGATCAAAACCCCCGTGCCTGCACATCAGCTCGAGCATGTGGTCAAAAAAAGGAAGCCCTGTGTCAAGATCGTAATTCCCGGAACCGTCAAGGCTTAGGCTGACAGTTACATCCGTTTCCGTGGTTTTACGTGAAATTTCGGCCTTACGCACCGCCTCATGCACCGCTAAAACTCACCCCCTCCCCTTTATCCGCAGATAATTTCTTTTAAACCTGTTAGGAAGGCCGCGTTTTCCCGTGGATTACCAACAGTTACACGCAGGCAATTGAACACCTCAAACCCACTGACTATCCTGATCGAGATGCCCTTGGCCAACAGCTCCTCCCACACCTGCTTTGCCGGTTTTATTGGGCGGAATAAGATAAAATTAGCCTCGGAAGGAAATACCTCTATACCGTCGAGTTCCCCGAGTGCTTTTGCCATTCTTCCCCGTTCCTTAACTATCTTTTTGATCTGTTCCTGAAAAAACTCCCTGTTCTTCAAAACAACACGCGCCGCCAACTGGGAAAAGGTATTTAAATTATAGGGTTGTTTGACCTTCATTACTTCATCAATTATTTCACTGTCCGCCACCATATAACCTACCCTGAGCCCGGCAAGGCCAAAGGCCTTGGAAAAGGTCCGCAATACTACCAGACGCTTATACTTACTGATTAATGATACAGATGACGCGCCGGCATACTCAATGTAGGCCTCATCGAGAACTAGCAGGCAGTCCGTGTCGGCAAGCCCCTCCAATATTGAGATTATTTCCTCCCTCGGAGTTATATTGCCGGTGGGGTTGTTCGGTGTACACAGGAAAACCATTTTCGTCCCATAGGTCACTGCCTCCGCCAACAAGTTATCTATGTCCACACTAAAATCCGGATTTCGCGGCACCCCAAATGTCACCGCCCCGGCTATACGGCTGTTTACCTTGTACATGGAAAAAGTGGGGTCTGTAATCAGCACCCGCCCATCGGATCCAAAAGTGGACACCAGGGTGAGAATCAATTCGTCAGAACCATTTCCCGCGACAATATTTTCGGGGGCAACCCCCACATAGTCGGCAATGGCCTCCCGCAACAGATTAGCCTGCGGGTCGGGATACCTGGGCAACATACTGCCATTTAGCATGTCCTTTATTTCATTCATGACCTCCGGCGGGAAATCGTAAGGATTTTCATTGGCATCAAGTTTGATTACACCCTCGTACACTTCCGGGCTGTAGGGAACCAAATCCTGTATGTCTTTCCTTATCGCCCTCTCTACCTTAAACTCATCACTCATCGACTAAACCCTTCTTTTCTATCATTTTCAAACGAACATTTACAGCGTTAGCGTGGGCCGCAAGCCCTTCCGCATCGGCAAGTCTGACAATATGCCTTCCAAAATTGCCCATAGCTTCCCGGGAAAAGGAAACCAAGCCCGTCTTTTTGACAAAGGTATCCACGCTAACCGGCGAATAAAAACGGGCCGTACCTCCCGTTGGCAATATGTGGTTGGGACCCGCCAGGTAATCGCCTACCGGTTCGGGGGAATATTCACCCAGAAAAACGGAACCGGCGTTTTTGACTTTTCCAAGCCAGGAAAAAGGATCTTCAAGTAAGAGCTCCAGATGCTCCGGGGCAAATTTGTTGGCAAGTTCAACAGCTTCCCGGATAGTTTTTGTGAGAATAATAGCACCGTAACCAGACAGGGAGGCGCGAATAATCTCCTTTCGCGGCATTTTGGCCGCCTGGCGTACAACTTCCTCTGCAACGGCAGCGGCAAGTTTCCCGGAATCGGTAATCAGAACAGAGGAAGCCATCCTGTCGTGTTCGGCCTGGGAAAGCAAATCAGCGGCCACGAAAACAGGGTTCGCTTTTTCATCGGCTACAATTAAAATTTCGCTGGGCCCGGCCAACATATCAATGTCCACCACACCGTAAACCTGCTGTTTGGCCAAGGTGACGTAAATATTGCCCGGCCCGGTTATCTTGTCCACTTGGGGAATTGTGTCCGTCCCGTAAGCTAAAGCCGCAATGGCCTGGGCCCCCCCTACACGAAAAACCCGATCCACTCCGGCAAGATCCGCCGCAGCAAGGGTCGCCGCGGGAACCTGTCCGTCCGCCCCCGGGGGTGTCACCATAATGATTTCTTCCACCCCGGCCACCTTTGCCGGGACAGCATTCATCAGCACCGAGGAGGGGTAACTTGCCGTCCCCCCGGGCACGTAGATACCCGCACGTTCAAGTGGCCCCACCAACTGGCCGGTCATCGAACCGTCCGCGGACGTGTCAATCCAAGAGTTTTGCAGTTGTTTCCGGTGGAAGGATTCGATGCGACCCGCTGCAATTTTTAGGGATTCCAGGTATTCGGCATCGACTAGGGCGGTTGCATTTTTCATTTCATCTTCGGGGACCTCTAGGTTTTCCGGAGTTAACGTAACACCGTCCAGTTTTTCGGTCATTTCGATCAAACCCCGGTCGCCCTCCGTGCGAACCTTGGAAACTATTTCGGCCACCCGTACTGCAATTTCGTCCCTGTCTTCCTCCACCCGCCTAAGTAAATTTTTCAGAACCGGGTCACCGGCTTCAATAATCCTTATCAAGATCGGCACCCCTTTTCTTCCCCTGAATTTGACAGCCTCCCCAAAATCAACCTGTAACCGTCGGCACCGTAGTGAAGGCATTTTTTTACCCGGCTAATGGTCGCCGTGCTTGCGCCTGTTTTTTCCGTAATTTCACCATAGGTAAACTCATCACATAGCATCTTGGCGACTTCTAACCGTTGGGCCATCGCCCTCAATTCGCCAACTGTACAAATGTCTTCAAAGAAGCGGTAACACTCCTCCTTGTTCTCTAGCAGTAGTATTGCTTCAAATAAACGATTTAGCAAATCATCCTCAAGCCTGCTTCTGTAACGCAGCGGCTTCACCCCCAACTTTCCTGCCTGTCGAGTGCCCTACCTGTCGAGTGCCTTTTGTCCGATGTCCCGGCGGTAATGCATATCTTTAAAAGTTATCAGTTCAACCGCCTCGTATGCCTTGGTTATGGCGCTTCGGATATCGGGTGCTTTAGCTGTAACACCAAGTACCCGCCCCCCGCCGGTGACAATTTTTCCGTCCTTGTCCGCCGTTCCGGCGTGGAAGACGACAACACCTTCCCGGGCATTTGCCTGATCCAGGCCGCTGATTGGGGCACCTTTTTGGTAACTTCCCGGGTATCCCCCCGAAGCCAGAACAACACAGACCGAAGCGGCTTTTTCCCATTCGATTTCAATTTCATGGAGTTTTTCGGATATAATTGCCTCCATAATCTCAACCAGGTCACTTTTTAGCAAGGTAAAGACCGGCTGGGCCTCGGGATCACCGAAACGGGCGTTGAACTCAAGGACCTTTGGGCCCTTGTCCGTCACCATAAGTCCGGCGTAAAGGACGCCCTTGTATGTTCGACCTTCGGCCGCCATACCCCTTACCGCCGGAAGCATAACTTTTTCCATCGCTATTTTGTGCAATTCCTCGGAGTAAACAGGTGCCGGGGCATAGGCGCCCATACCCCCCGTATTGGGGCCCTGATCCCCATCGTATACCTGCTTGTGATCTTGCGAAGACACCATGGGCACGACGGTTTTGCCGTCAGTAAAGGCCAGGACGCTCACCTCTTCGCCGATAAGCCTTTCTTCGATGATTATCTTATTGCCGGCTTCACCAAAGGTGCGCTCCCGCATGATGGTGCGGACGGCTTCAAGGGCCTCGTCGGCATCTTCACAAACTATGACACCCTTCCCCGCCGCAAGTCCGTCAGCTTTGACAACACAAGGCCCATCGTGTTCCCTTATGTAGGCTTCGGCCTTTTCCGCATTATCAAACATCGCATAAGGGGCCGTGGGAATGCCATATTTGTCCATCAACTCCTTGGCCACAATTTTACTGCCTTCAATGGCGGCCGCCTTTTTGCCGGGCCCGAAAATCCTTTTGCCGGCTTCATTAAACTTGTCCACTATACCGGCGGCCAAAGGCACCTCCGGCCCGACAACCGTCAAATCAATCTTTCTTTCATCGGCAAAACGCAAAAGACCTTCCAGATCATCCGCCTTGATATCCACACATGTAGCTAGCCCGGCAATCCCGGCGTTACCCGGTGCGCAAAAAACCTCGCCAACCCTGGGGCTTTGCTTTATCTTCCAAACCAAGGCGTGTTCGCGCCCACCGCCGCCAACAACCAGAACATTCATCTTGTACACCACACCACCCAATATCTTTAGTATTTTACCACAGTAAAGTATTAAAGTAAAGCTAAAACACAGTGAACACAAAGGGACGTTCCTTTTGCGCAGTTTCGCGTGCTCCAGCGCGATTCGGCTCGATTCAGCGCGGTTTAGCGCGGCTTCACGCGGCTCCAGCGCGATTCGGCGCGATTCAGCGCGATTCAGCGCGGCTTCACGCGGCTCCAGCGCGATTCGGCGCGATTCAGCGCGGCTCCAGCGCGATTCGGCTCGATTCAGCGCGATTCAGCGCGGCTTCACGCACTTTAGTACACCTTTGTATGCTTGCCACAAGGGGAACAACTCCCTTGCACAGTTCCCAAGCAACCCGGCTGGCCAAAATTTCAACTAATGTTTGGATACAACTTCCATATATGTTACGCAATGGTTGAATTTGGCCAAAATCTCAATTAATGTGTTGATTTTATGGATAAAACTTACACTTATTTTTCATAATCAACACATTACCTGCTTTTTTGTCCACCAACTCGTCTTAGGACAGAGAAAAACAGGTATTTCACTAGCCTCGGACTCCCCTTTTGTGCCCTATTGTACATTTTTGTACGCTTTCAGCCTTCCCGTGCTACAATCAATGCTTAAAATGCCTCATTCCCGTAAAGACCATCGCCAATCCGTACTCATCGACGGCCTCAACTGACTCATCATCCTTCAACGAGCCTCCCGGCTGAATAATCGCGGCTATGCCGGCCGCCGCCGCCTGATCGACCGTATCCCTAAAGGGGAAAAACGCATCTGACGCCAACACGGCCCCCTTCGCCTTTTCTCCCGCCTGCTCAAGCGCTATTTTTGCCGAACCCACCCGGTTCATTTGCCCTGCACCCACGCCGAGTAGTTGCTTCCCCTTGGTTACCACAATAGCATTCGACTTGACGTGCTTCACGATAGCCATGGCAAAAATCATTTCCTCGATATCTTCCTCGCCGGGCTGCCGTTTGCTGACCACCTTTAGTTTATCCCTTTCCAATAGCTTCCGATCAAACTCCTGTAAGAGCATACCGCCGTTAACTTTGCGGAATTCAAAACGGTCACTGGTTTGTCTGTCCAATTCACCGGTTTTTAGCACCCGCAAATTGGGCTTTTCGGAAAACGCCCTTAAGGCCTCGGTCGTGAAATCCGGTGCGATAACCGCCTCGATAAAGGTTTTATTCATCTCATTGGCAGTCTCCCCATCGACATTACAGTTAAAGGCAACAATACCGCCAAAGGCCGATACAGGATCGGCATCGAAGGCCTTAACGTATGCCTCCAAAGGCTTTCCGGCCAGGGCCACCCCACAGGGGTTGTTGTGCTTGACGATAACCGCCGCCTGTTCGTCAAACTCCCGAACTAGCTCAAAAGCGGCATTTAAGTCGAGGATATTATTGTAGGAAAGCCCCTTCCCCTGTAACTGTTCCGCCCTACCCACACAGGGCCCGTCCACGCCAAAATCCCTGTAAAAAGCCGCCCGCTGATGAGGGTTTTCACCATACCGCAAAACTTGGTCGCGTTTTATAGACAGGGTCATGGTTTCCGGAAAATCTGGCTCGGCCGCCTCACCGGCCGCCCCGCTAGCCGCCTCACCCGCCGCCTCACCCACTGCCTTACCCGTAGCCCCACCGGCCGCCCCGCCGCCCCCATCGCAAACACCGGCAAGGTAGGCCGAAATCGCGCTGTCATATTCCGCCGTGTGTTTGAATGCCGCCAAGGCCAAGGACCGCCGTATATCCGCCGGCACATCCCCATGCTTCCTCAGCACATTTACCACGCGGCCGTAGGAGCCCGGATCAACAACCACGACCACATCCGCATGATTTTTCGCCGCCGCCCTTACCATTGTGGGCCCACCAATGTCAATGTTTTCGATGGCCAGCTCAAGGGTCACACCCGGTTTGGCAATCGTTTCCCGAAAGGGGTAAAGGTTAACCGCCACCAGGTCAATCGGCCCGATTTCGTGTTTCTCCAGCTCCGCTAAATGCTTTTTATTGCGCATGGCCAAAATACCGCCATGCACTGCCGGATGAAGCGTTTTTACACGGCCATCCAAAATTTCTGGGAAACCGGTCAACTCGGAAACCGGTTTCACAGGTACGCCCGCTTCACTGATAGCCTTTGCGGTGCCCCCGGTGGAAACAATTTCAACCCCCAACTCGGCCAAGTCCCGGGCGAATTCCACCACACCCGTTTTATCGGAAACGCTAATTAAAGCCCGTTTGATTTTCATACAATTTTCACCCTCCTGCCCTCTATTTTTATTCTTCCACTGGCAAACAGTTCTATAGCCTTGGGGTAAATAATGTGCTCCTGTTCCAATATCCTGTCCGCAAGCCTTTCCGGCGTGTCGGTGTCCAAAACTTGCACAACCGCCTGCGCTATTATGGGGCCGGTATCCATGCCCCCATCGACAAAGTGAACAGTGCAACCCGAAAAACGTACCCCATATTCCCAAGCCTGTTTTTGTGCGTCAAGCCCGGGAAATGCGGGTAACAGCGCCGGATGTATGTTCATTATCCGACCGGAATATTCATCGAGCATGACATCACCCACTAGGCGCATATACCCAGCAAGGCAAACCAGGCCGACCCGTTTTTTTTTCAACTCCCGCACAATTGCTTTCTCGTACTCCCGTTGTGACGGAAATGCGGTGGGATTAATATGTACAGCGGAAATACCGGCCTTGCGGGCCCTCTCCAGCGCGAAGGCATCGCCCTTGTCGCTGATCACCACGGCTATTTGCGCACCTAAACGCCCCTCCCCCGAAGCATCGATCATTGACTGCAAATTGGACCCCCTACCGGAGGCCAACACCCCAACAAGCAATTCGCTCAAGTAAACTCCCCCCACTATGTAAAAATGAAACGCGGCTAAAATGAAGGCGGCAAAGGACTACCCCGCACGGGCGACAAAAACGTGCCGAACAGTACACAGAAACTGCATAAAAGGAACGACCCTCCGTGTTATGTGTTACCTTTGTGCTTTGATGACCTCGCCTATAACAAGGGCGTTTTCGCCGAGTCCCTTCAATGTCTCTAAAATTTTGCCCACCTCTGCCGGTGGAACAATCAAGACCATACCGATGCCCATGTTGAAAGTACGATACATTTCATCGGCCGCCACATTACCGATTTTCTGTAACAACTCAAACACCGCCGGCACCTCCCAAGCACCGCGATCCACGGAGGCTCCGGTCCCCGGGGGCAAAACCCTGGGTAT
>CAZKPV010000081.1:0-8318 GCA_964554735.1 uncultured Clostridia bacterium | reverse complement strand
TCCAACAAAATGGCTATTGTCAACAGTAACAACCCCATTTATGATCCCCTTTGGGGACTAACTCAACAGGAAATTGCCTATATGGTTATGAATTGCGCCCCGAAAGGATATGAGATCAAACCCTCGGGACGGCAATACATAGAGGGAATAGCCGAATTCATAAATTGCAAAGGCGCGCCTGTTTGTAGTGATATGTTTATCCGGTGTCCCCACTCCACCTTGTTGGATAGAGTAGATAAGGCGAGCCAACAAGGTAGCCTGTCCACGTCACAGGCCCAGAGAATCAGAAACCTACTCATGCAGGGACAATCGGAGAGGGCCAGCGTCGAAGCATTTTTTAGCCAGTTTGATTATCAGGGCAGGTATTTAATAGCCGACCGGACAAACCGGGATCGTTCGGTGAACATCAAGCAAATCACCGACTCTTGCGGGTTACTTATGCTGGATATTCAATCCAGTACAAATACCGTTTTATTAAACGTCATTGTTGATGAAATACAGGATGTTCTAGCCGAAGGGAAAAACCTACTGCTTGTCCTCGACAATATCAACCTAGCGAGCAATCAAATGTTGGAGCGATTAATGAAAGCCCAAACCACCAGGTGCCTGACCGTCATGTCCTCCCTTGATGTCTACGCCGCACTTGGAAGCAATGCTCCTCTGTTTGCCACGATAACCGGTATGGCTCAGAAGTGTATCATTTACAACCACCAAAGCGGCATAAGCTGTGAAAAATGGTCGAATGTTTTCGGTTATTATGACAAGGGAATAGTATCTCAAAATCTAGGTAGTAGCCGCAATGCCCAAGAACATTCATACAGTACAACACATTCCATTAATGTCAGTATGGGTAAAGAATATCGGGTAAAACCCCAGGAAATCATTGCAATGTCACAGGATGATGTTTTTGTGCTCGACAGACAAAGCGGTGAACTGGCCTTCACCACTGTTGTTTAGCCCAGTAATTCAATTATTCAGGCCTGACCCCGGTACCCCTAGCCTTGCTTGCGTAAGTATCCCCTAAGGAATAAGGCCATTAAACCAAGTGCCGCAACTATTGCGATTATTGATACCGCCCTTGTACCGGTTGCGCTTTGTTCACCAGTGTCCTCCTCGATAAGCTCAAAAGCCCGCGGCTTTTTTTCGCCCTGATCAGTTTCATCACCCACGCCAACACTCTGTTCCCGATCCCCGTCCTCAATATGCTGGGCCCTCAACCGCGTTTTCGCCAAGCTATCCGCCGTCAGTGAGGGGGAATGCTTATCTGACGACAGATTGTTGGGATCCCTACCCGCCTCTGAAGGGGTTATTTCCTGCCCTTCCATCAATCTGTGGTTTGTGGCGTTGTAGAACACATCCGCGAATTTATTTACAGTGCCGACATCAACTGTGGCGTAACTGGCCACCCATTCATTAAAAACAATATTATTACAGGTATGGTGGCAGCAGACAACCCCGTAACGGGCCGCAGTTTCCACATAATTATTCGCAAGCCTAGTCAGTGTTTCTCTATCGGTTTTCCACATATCCCGCCGGGCGGCCTCCATATTCCAACCGATAATGGACTGGGCAACAAAAGGGTCCATCATCTTCATCATTTGATCATCTAAAATATAAGTTTCTACCACCTGATTCCACGACCAATCACCTAACCCTCCCAAGGTGGCATCTACCAGAAACATATTGGCAACATGGTCACCGATTTCCCTAAAGCCCGCATAGCCCTCCTCGACCATACCCTCAATCCATTTGGGATTTAATAGGCGGCTCCTTAACTCCATTCCGACAAACTCTTTAAATGTTTGTACCTTGGCATCGCCGGAACGTGTGTTGACAATATACTGTGATATTTCCTCACCGGAAGCCATCTTGGCCGCTAGATTTAGCCCGCCAAAATATTGGGCCACATCATCATTATCCAATGCCCCCCAAAGGGAATCTTTCACTTGGGTTATAGCGTCCACACTTTTCAGTATTTCCTGGAAAGTACCCCTTGCGGGCGTACCGTAGGCATTTTTACCGTATGCGTAGGACATCCGGCTCATATAGGTATCTGCCAGCTCATCGCTGTTTTCCCACGCACTTGTAGAGCTGCCTAAATCGGATACACCCGTACCGTAGGCCCCCGGGGGATCACCAAATATTCTTGAGCGGGCCAAGGTATCCGATTCTTCCGGGGACATGCCTTGCTCCTGCAATTGTTCAAGTAAATGTTTGTAGGTTTTGCGCACATAATTGCTGTCAGCTTCCTCTTCCAACACCGCCATCAGTCTGAAAGCCTCATCGAGCACGCCTATGGTATGCCCAAATGTGTCCCTAAATAAGCCGGAGATGGTCACCAGCACATTAACCCTTGGCCGCTTTAATTCCTCCAAAGGCGTTACCTTAACGGAACTGACCCGACCGCTTTCATCCCACACCGGTTCGGTTCCCATCAGCCTCAATATCAATCCTATTGACTCGCCATCGGTACGCATGGTTTCAATGGCCCACAAGACCACACCCACCGTTTCCGGGTAATGGCCGTGTTGGGCATGATACTTTTCGAGCAAGTCATCTGCCGCCTTTTTGCCGACACGCCAGGCCGCCTCATCCGGTACCATTCGCGGATCAAAGGTAACCAGGTTTTTCCCCGTGGGCAGTATGTCCGGCACCCGCACCGGATCTTTGGCCAAACCGGGTTCCAGGTATTCACCCTTTAAAACCCTCAGTAGATTTTTTATTTCATCGGTAGTCAAAAGTAACTTTTCCTTTAATTCAGCCCGGCTTCCCTCCCTGCTAGAGGCATTATAGTTGACGATGGAATTAACCATCAGATCCAGCATTTCGCCTTCCGGTGGAACACCAAAGGTATGTAGCCCGTAGGGCATCAGTTCAACGGCCAAATCCTCCAGATATTCGTGCAAAAACAGGGCGGTTTCCTGAAAATCATCCTTGTCTAGGTCAATGCCCAGATCCTGGTCTAAATTATTTTCCCTAACCTTTTCAATAATTTGTCCTCTCAAATGGACGGCCCTTTCCTGGTTGCCTTTATCCGTTGACGACCAATAATCCGTAATCAGTTGCTGCAATTCATCCAGCGTACCATACAGGCCGGGCTCAATCATCGGCGGGGTCAGGTGGTCTATGGTAACCGCGTAACCACGGCGTTTGGCCTGGGTCCCTTCACCGGGATTATTGACGATGTAGGGGTAAATATCGGGGAGGTTACCCATCAGCAAATCGGGCCAATCGTCTTCCCCAAGACCGATACTCCGGCCCGGTAGCCATTCCAATGTACCGTGGGTGCCCAGATGAATTACCGCGTCGGCCTTGAATTCATGCTGTAGCCAAAAATAAAAGGCTATATATTGATGTGGCGGCGGTAATGTGGGCGAATGGGCTATTTTCGTTGGGTCCTCCCCCCAACCCCGCATGGGCTGGGGACCGACAAAAACATTGCCTTTTATGGCCCCGGGAATCACTAGGTTTCCCTCGTAAACCATCATATCCCCCGGCGGCGGACCCCATTCTTTTTCCAATTCTAAACGCAACTCACCTGGTATTTGATCGTACCAGGCCATATATTTTTCAAGGGGAAGAAGCAGTGCCCCCTCTCTCACTATCGCCTCCAATTCGCCCGGTGCCCAGCTACCAATGTTACGGCCCGAGCGGCGCATAAAGTCCTCCATTGCCTGCGTATCCAAATCCCCCGTTATGGTGTATCCCTCACCCCGCATGGCTTCCAAAATCACTGAGGCACTGGCCATACTGTTTAAGTAAGAGGCACCAATGTCGTCCTTGCCACCGTGGTGGTTGTAGTAAACCAAGGCAACCCGCTTGTCAGCATTCTTTTTCTGTTGAAGGTTGACCCAGGCCAAGGCACGGTCGGTTGCCCTTTGGATCCTCTCCGGGAGCGGCATTTTTTTAACCAACTCCGCACCGGTGCCCTCGTCAATAGAAGAAGGGGTGCTACCCCCGATAAATATGGGCTCAATCCTACCATCCAACTCCGGAAAGGCTATTTGCCATGGTATTTCACTGGTTATTCCGGTCAAACTCCTCTCCCACTCTCCCAGGTCTCCGCTGTAAACCGGGGTCATAACCGGTACGTTGAGTTGTTTGAAGAGGTCCACACCTTCCTCGGGCAGGCCAAAGATATAGTTAAAACCTACCCCCGCGATTAAAAAATCAATCTGCCGTTCGCCAGCCGGTATAAAAAAGTCATGTAAAACCGCCGCCCGGTTATCGCTGTCGCTAAAAACCAGAAGCACATTGGCCCCTTTCCTTTCCAGCTCATCCAGGATAGCGGTATACATTTCGTAATCACTGTTTTTGTAGCTACTGTCGTAAGTGATAATGCCAACCCAGGGTGCCCCCTCCAGGTAATGGCCGCTTTTTTTATACCAGGCCAAATATTCATCCAAGGTATCGTAAACCCCCTCGGTGGGCGATGATTCCGTATCGGGATGATAAATGAACCGGCCCGGCATGACCATCGGCTCCAATGGTTCATCGGTGCCAATTGTGCCGTCATTGACTGTGCCGTACGTTGTGGCCAAATACAAGAGCATACGCCGCATATTTTCCACCCCGCCATTTTCGAAATATTTGGCGATGATTCCCCCGCCGTCATCGGCAACCCCCAACTGCTCCGGAAAGGGAGTACTCCGCGTGGATACGGCCTTTCCCGGCCAACCATTGTCGACCAATTCCTGAAGTACGGGCTCCAAGGCCAAAACCCCGGTACCCCCGATCATTTCCATCAAGAACAAATCCGCTTCCTTGACAGCGTCATGTAACTTTTCCGTTTTCCCCTTGTCTTTTAAATCGTTGGAATTAAACAATGCCAAGTCAACGGGAAAATCCCCCAATTCACCGTAGGCATCCGACAGGGGGGCCATAAAGCCTTCACTGCCGATAAGCATTACTATCTTGGTCTGTTTGTTTTCCTCGGCACTGGCCGTGGTCATATTAACCTGTGGGATTGCCCCAAGAACCAACAAGATCGCAAATGCTAAGACGATTTTACCGACCGTGGTGTTCAATCTAGATGTAGTCAAGTGTATACTGCCCCCCTATTATGTACCAACCCTACCCCACGACAAGCCTACCCTGCGGTAGCCTGGTCACGGCAAACCCAGTTCCGCGCAAAACTTCTAACTGCGCCGGCTTTTTGGTGCCAATTTTGCCCTACACGGGCTTTGCCCTACGCCGGCCCTACGCCAGCCCCGCGCCGGCCCTACGCTAGCCCTGCGCCGGCCCTACTCCAGCCCCGCGCCGGCCCTACTCCAGCCCCGCGCCGGCCCTACGCCAGCCCCGCGCCGGCCCTACTCCGCCCCATCCTCAATCATTATCAATTTCCCGGTTTGCGGATCCTTGTAAACGGTACCCATCTCCTGATAGCCCGCACCGCCTCCTTGCTGTATTTCTGGCACTTCTTCCAATTCCTGACCCTGTTCCACGTTGATAACTTTTTGCATGTCCCGCATCAAACGCTGTTTTTCCTCGGGGTCCACCTGGGCAAAAATTACGTTTTGCAGATTCCAGGAAAGCACCAGGGCCACCATTAACCCACAGCAAAAAACCAACATTACGTCTATAAGGTTGCCCAGCCCACCGATGGGATCAATTTCCTCCTCGGACAGTCTCGATCGCCTTTTCCTCCGCAACAACACGGGCCTCACCTCCCACTACCAGCTCCAACAGTAACTCCGTTTGCACTAAATCCTGTTCGTACCACCTACGCCTAACCTTGGAGATAAAGGCCGCCACCGCCCCGGCGGCTATACCGGCCACAGTGGTATCAAAGGCAACAATGACAGCCTCCGACAAGCCCTTCACATCACCCTGTCCGAGTGCCGCAAGGCCCGGACCCAGCGGAATCAAGGTACCCATAAGCCCCAGTACCGGGCCCAATTTTGCTATTAGGTCCGTTTTGCTTAGAATCTTTTTCGCCCGAAACTCCTCCCGATCCAGTAAATCCTGGGCTACCACCTTTCTGACCTCTTTTGACGGGTAGGATTTACCCAACAGGCCGGCCAGGGATTTTCTAAGGTGGGGTCTCAGTGTGCAACCCTCAATTACCTGTTGCAGATTTCGCACCTGCCAGGGTGCAATATTGCCCACATCATGAAATACTTCCATCATACTCACGGGACGGCGGGCTTTCCTCCTTTTCGCTTCCGCGAAAAACGAACCCAACTCCATTAGGATAAAGGCTAAAAATAGCAACAAGCCCAAAATGACCGGGATAAGCAAACTCTGCGCTGAGGCATGTAGAATTTTGGTGAGGTACTCTGAACCGGGAATAATCATACTTTGTCACAATCCTTTGCATAGTAAATGGAATCCGCCATATAACCCAAAACGCCGAACACCGCCATGCCCACCAACACAAGGCCGACTAAATAGGGCGATCCTATAGTAAGCGGTGCCAAAGGCATGGCCATGGACCGAACGAAATTAGGGATTAGCAAAGCGAATATGAGGGTCACTGTACCAAAAAAAAGCAGCACATTGTTGAAAACAGTCGCCGGGTTGAATTTAACCGTGTAAACCAATCTCCCCATTACTGCCGCCACCGCCAATACAAGCACTGCAAAGAGGGCCGCAACCGGCAAACCAAGTTTTCCCGGAGACAAATCCAGAACTTGGCTAATAATGATTACCGAAAAAGCCAGGGCGGCCAAACAAAGCGGACACGGTAAAAAACCTATGTAGTATTTATAGCGGCTGCTTTTTTGTTTTAGGCTATATTGCCGCACTGGGCTACCATCCTGCTCCGGCCCCTGTTGAAGGCCCAAATAAATCAATAGAATTGCCATCAATAAAGAGCCAATGAAGGTATATCTGTCTAGTAGGGCTACCAATATTTGTTGGTGCGGCCCAAAAATCAACACCAGGAGGTACAAACAAACACCGAAAACGGCGGCCACCGCCACCCGATGCCACTTACCAAGCCATGACGTGCCCACTATTAGCCCCGTTTTAACTCCAATTACAACTGTAGCCGCGAGCAAACCGCCTTCTAGCAAAGATATGAATATCCACCCCTTTCCAAATTAAAAAACCTTAGCTCCCACGAACTAAGGTTTTAGTATCAATCAGCCATCTTGGTAAATGCAATGACGGCAATGCCAACACCCTCTCTGCGGGAGGTCTACGTGCACACGTCTAAGTAAGGTTTCCTGACTTGTGGTTCACAGTTTTTCTCCCGCCTTCCCAGGTTGTTGAAAACCCAGTGGCTGTTGGGATCACTCCCCACTTACAGTAGCCGGACTGTCCGGGATTCGCACCCGGTTCCCTTGTTATCTTGAATCCAAACCTGGATCCAAAGATGCTTAAACGAATTATTAAATTGTTGGTAGGACATGTTAACTTTATATAAACTTAACGTGTTCTGTCAAGCGGTATATTCGGGCCTGAGATTGCAAAAGAGCTGCTATCCTTGAGTTAATTTCATTTAAGGCGGCGAAACGGTAAACTATCGCTGATGAAACGTCTTCACCCTACCCCCTAACCTCCTCACCCACGCGCCCTTGAAGCCGCCGGGCCGAAGGCACTCCTTCAATGTAGTTGTGGATTACGGTTTGCACGCACCCCATTGGCGGCAAGTTCAAATGAGTCTATCCCCTTCCTTCAATGTAGTTGTGGATTACGGTTTGCACGCGCCCCTACAGCCGCCGCAACCTTGCAAGGGCGTGGTTGCTAACGCGTGGTGGGTACATCCCGCGTGTGTGGCAGGCAAAAACTCAGCAAGCCCCAACCGATGCCCCCAGCGGTGTGCAGAAATTCAACCAGCCCCAGCCGATGCACCTAGCGGTGTGCAAAAAATTGGCCAGCCCTAACTGATGCCCCCGGCGGTGTGCAGAAATTCAACCAGCCCCAACCGATGCACCTAGCGGTGTGCAGAAATTCAACCAGCCCCAACCGATGCACCTAGCGGTGTGCAGAAAATTGGCCAGCCCAAGCCGATGCACCTAGCGGTGTGCAAAAATTCAACTAATGTGTGGGTTTCAAAAAGTAAATTCAAATTTTATCCATAAAATCAACACATTAGTTGATAATTTGCACACTTTTAACCATTATATTGCACGAATTCCAATTATAGCTACACAATAGTTGATTTTCTGCACACTAGGCACAGCCAAACAAGCGCAAAACGCGTTCACCACAAATTGATCGCAAACAGTAGCCATGGTGGGTGCGGGGTGGACAGCAGGGCGGCAGGACGGTTAGCGATTACGGTTGGTTAGCGGCGCGGTGGTGTTGGGCGGTGCGGTGGTGCGCGGGGGTAGGCGGGGCGGTTGGCCGCGCCTAACGACGGGACGGCAGCG
>CAZKPV010000080.1:3495-8386 GCA_964554735.1 uncultured Clostridia bacterium | reverse complement strand
GGATATAAGGGGCATGACACTGACAGAGGTGTCGGAATTGTTAAAGGGACCAGTGGGTACAACAGTGCATGTCACTGTTGTGAGGGGAAATCAGGCAAATCTTGATCTTCTCGTAACAAGGGGCAATATAAATGCTCCCACAGTTTTCCCGGAACTGATGTCCCAAGATGTCGGTTACATAAGTATCACTAGTTTTAATTCACATACATCGAGTGATTTTAAAGAGGCTTTAACAAACCTAAAAAGCAAGAACATTTCAGGTTTAATACTTGATTTGCGGGGTAATTCGGGTGGAATCTTGTCCGCGGCGATAGATGTCGCAAGTCATTTTATAGATGCCGGCCAAATAATCTTAACTACGGAAGACAGATTTGGAAGCAGGGAAGTTTACCGTTCCGCCGGATCGGGGCTTGGCGAAGGCATCAAGGTTGCCGTTATGGTGGATGGCTTTACAGCAAGTGCTTCCGAGATATTGGCCGGTGCACTCAGTGCCTACGATAGGGCCGTTCTGGTGGGTGACAGGACATTCGGTAAAGGAGTCGTACAATTTTTGGTGCCCCTTAAATCCGGGGGATCGCTAAAGGTCACCGTACAAAAATATTTTACACCGGACGGGGTTTGCATTCACGGAAATGGAATAGACCCGGATAGAAAGGTTCTTACCAGTAATCTTCAGCTTGTCGCTGCCATGCAGGAAGTAGGGGACCAGGCGGCCAAAGAAATCAGCCTTACAATTGGTGCTACAAAAACCTACATCGGAAACCAAGAGATACTGTGTGAGGCTAAGCCCTATAAACTTGACGGTGTTACCTATTTGCCTTTAAGATTTGTATTTGAAGCCCTTGGCTATGAGGTAAATTGGTCGGATGGCACCCAATCCGTTGAAGTAACGAAGGGTGATGAGAAATTCCTGTTATCTGTTGCGGATAAGGGAGTCGTGTCGAAGGACGGGATTACGTTTTTGTCCGTCGGCAAATTAGATTTATTTAATCTTAGGATTATACAGGACGGTCACAAGATTCATCTTGTAGAAAATGCGGCCTAGGTTATGTAAAATTTGAAGGGATACAGTTTAGGTCAAGGTGGTATTGTGTAAATGGGCAACAAGGATTCCAGTATTAAATATAAGGTAGCCTCGTTGGAGCAGGCAAGATGGCGGAGAACTGCGCGATTATTACGTGAGGAATTGTTTAACTTTGCCGACCGTATAGAATTTGACGGCGATGGTTCCAGGGCGGGGTCCATGTTTTTTGAAAATCTAAACTATGATTTCTTAGAGTGTGATGATGACTTCATAAACGCCCGTTATTTCGAGTGGTTTTTAATAGACTACCTCATGGCGGGCGGGTACACCCTAATTGATTTATTTATTGAACGTAACACGCACAGGTTGTCCCACCGCGAATTGGGACTATTAAACAGTTGGAAAAAATCGAGAATATCTTTATATGAGATTGAGTATGTTGATTGTAGGGGTAAAACCATTGTAAAGGATCTCCTGCGTGGCGGTAGCTACCGGGTGTACGGAAACAAGATCACGGGTGTGTTGGAAAAAAACAGTGTGGTTCTTATGCGTTTAATCAAGGTAGGAAAACACTATGAGTATTCAACCAACGGTATTGCCCTTCCCGTTCATATAAAATCCCACCTCGTAAATCTGATCAAGGAAGATTACCTTTGTTCAAGGATCTTAGCCGGCAACAAAGGGTATGGTTGGGGGGATTATCTGAGGGAAAAGGCACATGTCATTAATAACCTGGTTGTTGAACTAGGGTGGGCGGAAAATCTACCTGATTTGTTAACGATCGAAGGCAATGAATTCATCGAAAGCAAGGCAGTATACAAGGTTAAAAACTATCAAAAATCTCTTCAAATTATCGAAAAATCGGCACACTACCGTATGTTCGAAAGTTACACTGACAAGCACGGGGCCGATACCTTGGTATATAATTGGACTACCAATGTGCCCCGTGAGCATTTGCCCGGCAAAGCCGGGGAGTACGTTCCGGGTAAAATTTATTTATCCAAAGACAAGATGGTTTTACAGTGTTCATCTAAGGAAAGGCTTGAAAAGGGAAGGCTTGTCATTGAGAATGTGTTTCGTGGGGTGGTAAAACACAGTGAGGATTATTATGTCAACATAAAATCAAAAATGATGCAAACCATGATTGACAATATTAATTTATCCATGTTGGAAAGTCCCGAAAAAAACCGCCCCGCCGACAGCGGCAACGCCCAACACAGGTTTAATAGCCATATTGATGACTATGACTGGGGGAACCACAAGTATGTTGATGCTGCCATTATGGCGCTCCGGGAGTTGTCCGTGCTGGGTTACAATAAAGAGGAACAAGACTTCGCCTTGTTTTTATGGAATGAGTATTGTGGAAAAGAAAGACCTTTGATCAAGAAGCCCTCGGTTTGGGCGGCAGTGCTAGTATATACAATGGCCCGCCTAGGATTTGATTCCACAATCCACCAAAAGGATTTAGCTAAAAAGTTTGGTGTATCGCCTTCTACAATTTCCACCTGCTTTAGGGCCTTGTGCCGGACTTTGGAACTGGATTTCTTCGACCGTTTTTTCCGGGCCCAAAAGGTTTCCAGCAAGGAGATAAAGAACATCAAACAGTTGTTGTTTGATATTTTTGGGAATCTGAAGGTTTAAACTTGCAGGAGGGAGGGTGATTACAGGTAATACATACGATTATAGGTACGGTTTTTCTTGTAGTAACGGAATTTATTGCTTCAGTAGGGTACTGGGGCATTGGTGTTGGTATGGCCGTAGAAAGTGCGAATATCCCACTTCCCAGCGAGATAATCCTACCTTTTGGAGGTTACCTGGCCAGCACTGGTGATTTAAATTTTTGGGGGGTTGCTTTTGCGGGTACTACCGGTGGTACATTAGGATCAACAGTATCTTACATAATAGGGTATTACGGCGGCCGGCCTCTTTTGGAGAGGTACGGCCGGTATTTTGGAATATCGCCAAAAAGTTTGGCGGTAGCCGATCAATGGTTTTCGCGTTACGGTGAATTCACTGTCTTTTTTACAAGACTGATGCCGGTGGTGAGGACCTTCATTTCTTTGCCTGCCGGCATATCCAGGATGAATTTTAGTAGATTTGTAGTTTATACCTTCCTGGGTTCCTTGCCCTGGTGTGTTTTCCTGACTTGGTTAGGGTATAAACTGGGTGAAGAATGGGAGGCAATAGAAAAGTATTTTCATTTAGCAGATATTGTTATCATCGGGGTTTTAATATTGTTTGTTCTTATTTATTTTTGGCGAAGAAAAAAAAGTTGATGTGTCCGGTGTGGGGGCACTCCCCCGGGCGTGCCCGAATCGTACCGCGCCATATCCACAGTGCCCCCGCACCCGTATTATTGGAGCCAACTAGTCTGTTGTTCCGGGCCCTTTAGTAAGCAACTCAGAGACAGTTAAGAACTTGTAACCTTCCTTTTTTATTCCCTCGATAACCTTTGGCAGGGCACCCGGTGTGTCCGGGCAGGAATCACTTGCATGCATAAGTATGATAGAACCGGGTTCAATCAGTCGAAGGACCCTGTCGATGATCGCTTGTTCACCGGGTTTTTTCCAATCCAGGGAATCAACGCTCCACTGGATTACAGAGTAATCCAGTTCCCGTGCGGTGCCGATAACCTTTTCATTATATGCCCCATTAGGTACCCTAATCAAATTTGCCTCCCTCCCCGTTAACTCCTTTAAGGTGTTGTGGGCCGTTAATATTTCTTCCTTGATTGTTTCCTCGGGTAGATTGTTGAGGTCAACATGCCTGTGCCCGTGGCTAGCAATCTCATGGCCGTCTTCCATTAACCGTTTTATGTAGTTAGAGTTTTCTTTTGCCCAAGGCCCGGAAAGAAAAAAAGTACACTGAACATCGTTTTCTTTCAATATATCCGCGACCGGTCCATATATTTCCTTGCCCCAGCTAATGTCGAAAGTCAAGGCGACTACCTTCTCCTTGGTTTTAACCTTGTAGACAGGATGTTGTTTGCCAACTAGGGTTGCCTTGGACGGCGGTAGCTGGGTTAAAAATACCGCCAAAAATGAAAGAGTTAAAACGGATACTACACCCAGTAAAAGATTCTTTTTGAATTTTTTTTTGTTGACAAAGAAAATCTTCACACAATAACCTCCCTGTTTTTGTCCTTTATTTAAAAGTATTGGGGTATCACGCCTAATAGTACAAAGATTCCGTTATAAAATCACACTTAAAAGGGAAAATAAAAGGGTAGAAATATTTCATGGGCGGGAAAGAAGGTCTTGTATGGTCAAAATATTAAGCAGGTTATCCCTATTAGTTTTAATTGTTTTTTTCATATTTTCTACCAACGCCTGGGCTGCAGCACCGGATATAACTGCGGAAGCGGCAATATTAATAGATGCAAAGAGTGGTGAAATTTACTACCAAAAAAATGCCGAAAAGCGTATGAGTCCGGCGAGCCTGACTAAAGTAATGACCGGTATCCTCTCCATAGAGTTGGGCAAACCAAAGGATACTGTTGAGATAGGGAGACGGCCACATAACGTAACAGTTGGCTCTACAATGGGTCTTCGTCATGGGGACAAGTTGGCCATGGGGGATCTTACAAAGGCAGCCCTGATTATGTCTGCCAATGATGCAACCGTGGCAATTGCTGAACATATATCCAAGGATCCCGAGTTGTTTGTAGAACAGATGAATCTTAAGGCATTTACCCTAGGCGCACTAAATACAAGATTTCGAAATACCAATGGGTATACCGCACCGAACCATTATTCCACAGCCTACGATCTGGCACTGATAGCCCGTTACGCATTAAAAAATGACAGTTTTGCCGAAATCGTGGGAACAAAACAGACAACTGTTGCCTGGAGGAATAAAAAACGGGAA
>CAZKPV010000080.1:0-3429 GCA_964554735.1 uncultured Clostridia bacterium | reverse complement strand
GGTCAAGACCGGTACAACTGCCAAGGCCGGCAATTGTCTGATTGCCTCGGCAAGTAGGGAGGACAGGCAGTTAATAGCAGTTGTTCTTTGCTGTAACAACAGATACAGGGATGCGGCGGCTCTGCTTGATTATGGATTTAATGAGCACGTGCCAAGAAAGATTGTGCGGGCGGGATTACAATACGGCACCGCAAAAGTCTTGAATGGCGTTGACAGTGATGTGGCAGTTATCATCGAATCCGATGTAGTTGCCATACTTTCCGAGGCTGACATGGATTTTGTAGAAACGTACAGCCATATACTCGATGAGGTCGATGCCCCGGTTCGGGAAGGGCAAGTTTTGGGTAGGTTGGTTGTTACCTGCCGTGGTAGAATGATAGACGATGTTAACCTAGTGGCCAAAGTGAATATCCGTGAAGACAATTTACTAAACAGGCTGAGACACCGGATCAATTGTGCGGAATAGGCCCCTATCTTGGGCAAGGGCCTTGATATCACTTAAATAATGTATTATACTAGTTTTATGTATTGGGGAACCACGAAGGTACCCTAGGATTTTCTGTAAATAAGTCAAATAGGTAAAGACAAGAAACCACGGAGGTTTATGCCTGTAGGGGGCTAGGTAGTCGCTGTGGTTTTTTTATATTATGAACATTGTGTCAGGACTAAAGACAGCAGAAGACGACAACAACCGGGCAATATTGGAATTGGAAATTAATGCCCGGTTCGGCTACTGCTCATAATATACAAGGGGGAATCATTATGTCAAAAGTTATTGTGGCCGGCAGAGGAGGCTGTGGCAAAAGCACAGTTGCAACTCTCCTTGCAAAGGTTTTGGGGGAAAAAGGAAGGGTTCTTGTTGTGGATACCGATGAGTCGAATCTTGGTTTGGGGAACATGTTGGGGATTGAACAGAAATCAATGAGCCTGATGAACTGTCTTGGTGGCAAATCTGTTGTGAGGGAAAAGCTATTGGCTTCCATGAAGGATGAAGGGGAAAAAATGAACCTCTTTGCAGATGATCTAAACTTAGACAACCTACCAAAGGAATGCTATGACAGGAATGAAAATATCAGCTACTTGCGTATCGGTAAAATAGAACGCAGTATGGAAGGCTGCGCCTGCCCAATGGGTTCCGTGGCACGTTCATTTTTAAAGGAACTGGATGTCAGTGATGACGAATGGGTTATTGTAGATACGGAGGCAGGGGTGGAACACTTTGGGCGTGGATTGCTCGAGGGTGCGGATGTAATTCTTATGGTTGTGGACCCCACCCATGAGTCAATATTGCTCGCCGAAAGGGCCAAGAAATTGGCTCGGGAGGTTAACAAGAGATATTTGGTTGTCCTGAATAAGGTCGATGAAAATTCAAGGGTTTTCCTCGAAAAAGGGCTTGCCGAAAAAGGCATAGAGGTCATCGGGGCACTCGGTAATTCACCCGATATACTTAAGGCAAACCTTTATGGCAAACAACTCCTGGTCGACAATGTGAAAGAGGAAATTGAGGGTTTGATTGATAAAATCAAGTAGCTGAAATCGAAAGGAATGTTTTGATTCATGAGGAGAGGGACAGCCGGGGAAACATCGCCCTCAATTGACGGATGGCTTCGGGAGGCGAAAGAGGCTCCCGGCTCACAGCGGGCCGGAATGTTTTTGGTGCACAGAGGGGTTGTTCGGCAAACACCCAAAGACAAGGCCCGTAAAGGTATTGATAATGGGCCACCGGTTACAGGCATGGATTTTTCCTACGACGCCGCCGGGGTTGATGCGGCCATTGCAAAAACACGCGAAATGGAGGGAATCACCTTCGTAAGGGTCTGGCTCAACCAGGGTCGGCTCAAGGTTGGCGATGACATAATGCAGGTTTTAATAGCCGGCGACATACGACCGCGTGTAGTAAATGCCATGGGGTATCTTGTCGAAAAAATAAAGAGTGAGTGTGTTACCGAATCTGAGATAAGGGACAAGCAAAAAACAATCTAGGATTTTGTTGTTATTTAACTTTTCTGTAACCATTTTTAAATATTTTGTAAAGCACTTGCACTCAATGCCTGGTATGGTAAGGGAGGAAGAATTAACTAGGTTTAAAGATAACCTGGGCTGACCACAGGCGGAGGGTGAGGCATGATGGTCCCTAAAAAGGAATCAAACCGGATAAACACAAAAGGTAATAAAAAACGGTCTGGTTCCTTAGGTTACATGCCCGCCTTGGATGGATTGAGGGCATTTGCTGTTTTCGCCGTTATCGCCTATCATTTGAACCTTTCCTGGGCACAGGGTGGCCTGTTGGGTGTAAACCTTTTCTTTGTATTGTCCGGTTATCTGATATCCAACATATTGCTGATACAATGGGAGGGTACAGGTTCCATTGATTTAAAAGATTTTTGGTTACGGAGGGCGCGGCGGCTTTTGCCGGCCCTTTTTATGATGCTAACGGCTGCTATGCTTTGGATTATGGTTTACACACCGGATAAAACCTCATCTTATTTGCATGAGGTTCTAGCGGCCGCATCCTATGCCAGCAATTGGTATCTTATTTTTCATGAAGTTTCATATTTTGAGACTTTTGGGCCGCCTTCCCCCTTTGGCCACCTTTGGACTTTGGCGGTTGAGGGTCAATTTTATCTAGTTTGGCCGCTACTTTTGGGATGGGGGTTTCGCCATATCCCTAAACGCAAATGGGTTGCGGGAATAACCTTTGCCTTTGCTTTGGTTTCAGTTACGGCCATGGCATTGATTTACGTGCCCGGTTTGGATCCGAGTAGGGTTTACTACGGAACGGATACGCGTGTTTTTGACTTGCTCATAGGGGCGTCTTTGGCCATGGTGTGGCCCAGCGAAAAGAAAACGAAAACACTAACCGGCCGCAACAGGCAGGCACTTGACCTTGTCGGCAGCATAGGGTTGTTGGGCGTGATATTGATGTTCGGAATGACCCATCAATATCAAAATTTCCTTTACCGGGGCGGGTTTTTTGTTTTTTCCCTGGCAGCGGCCTGTCTTGTGGCGGCCTTGTCCAACCCGGCTAGCTATCTAAGCAAACTGTTTTCATGGGCTCCTTTGAGGTGGCTTGGCAAGTGTTCATACGGTATTTACCTGTGGCACTATCCGGTGTTAATGCTAACCGGCCCGGCGGTGAACACGGGAGGTTTTGAGTTTCCTCGGATACTAATGCAAATCACGGCGAGCGTTATTTTGGCGGCGCTGTCACTATACTTGATTGAACAACCTTTTCGCTATGGTAAACTCGGAGGGGTCTTGGTTCGGGGTTTCAATCTCGGTAAGATATCAATTGGTATATTGTTGGCGTTTGCAATTTTATCCGTCACACCCAATGATACGGCACAAACTTCCGCTAAGGATTTGGTAGGTGTTGGCGCCCTCGAGGTAGCCGATGGGGTTTGGGAGGTTATGGATATCGGGGGGAAG
>CAZKPV010000079.1:0-8423 GCA_964554735.1 uncultured Clostridia bacterium | reverse complement strand
CGTCCGACCAGATCCTCCTTTTTAACCGCCTTCCTTATTTCCTCCAGGTCATAGCGTACCAACAAAGGCGCACCACAACTGCACAGGTTGTGAACCTCATCGGCGGAATAGGTCGCCTGACACTTTGGGCATTCTAAATTACGAACAAAGCTCATCATCTAGTCCTCCTTCGTAAAACTGATTTCCCGTAAAAATTTACGCGCGAACCTCCTTTCAAAATTTTCTATCTCACAACTGCTATCGCTTCTACCTCCACTAATACATCCTTCGGCAATTGGGCCACTTCCACACAGGAACGAGCCGGTGGTTCATTGCAAAAAAATTTACCATACACCTCGTTGATAGTGCCAAAATCGGACATATTTTTAATATATAAGTTAACCTTGATAACATCTGCAAAACCCGCCCCGGCCGCCGCCAACACGGCCTCCAAATTACGTAGGGCTTTTTCCGTTTGTACACCAACCCCACCGGCAACAATCCCCCCGCTCGCAGGATCTATGGGAAGTTGGCCAGAGGTAAATATGAATTTTCCAATCCTTACCGCCTGGGAATAGGGCCCAATGGCCGCCGGGGCCTGATCTGTTTCCACAACTTTTTTAACATCCAATTGTAATCACCCTTTCGCCTTTACTGTAAGTTTTTGTTTTAATCTTAAATTAATATTCGACACTGCCAAAATATTTCCTGCCCGTTAGTTAAAATATTTTTGTATATATTGCAAACTTATTTTAAGTACCCATTAAAAACCCCTTGGTCAACAAAAACCAAGGGGGATCACGTGTCACTTTTAAGTTCCTTCAAGTACAGCACTTCCCTTTTTATGTAAGGAAGTGTGACCTATGGGATATATTTTCCTAGCCTTATTCGAGGTAAATAGTGACGGTACCATCACGATTACCTATCCCGATTTGCCGGGGTGTATAGGTGAAGGGAAAAACCTTGGTAACGCCTTAGATATGGCCCCCAAGGCCTTGTCGCAGTGGATAAAATACTACAGGATGCACTGAAAAATCGCTTTGATATTCTAGGCCGTCTGAGCCGGGACTACCAAAGACACGCCTTGATCTGGGCCACCGCCGTGTCGTAATGTTCCTCCATTAGTTTGCGCGCCAGGGCAATATCACCGTCCTTGTAAGCCTGATATATTCCCCTGTGCTGCATAATTGCCTTGTCTTTGTTTGTTTTGTTTGCCTTGTTGGTCAAGTAGGCGTGGCGAATTAACATTTCCTGGAATATGCTGTATTGCTTGTATAGCTTGCAGAAGCGTTTATTGTGGGAGTACTGAAAAAAGGTAAGATGAAATTCGTTATCATATCTAAAATAGTTGTCATTGTCTCTGTTTTGTATTTGCAATATAATTTTTTGATTCAGTATTTCCGAGACTTCTTTAATATTAGATTTTGTGGACGACATTTTCAAGGCATGATCCGAAAGTAAAGATACTATTTCATTTGTCTCTAAAGCAAAAGTCATGTCGAAGTCAATAATTTTCGCCCCGGCCCTGGTGATTTCTTCAATAAAGCCGTCGAGGTATAACTTGTTTACTGCATCCCTAACCGGCGTGGAGCTGACACCGTATCGTTTTTGTAGCTCCCTATTGGTTATCCTTTCACCAAAACTTATACGATGGTGCAAGATATCCTTCTTGAGCTTCCTGTATATTTGGTCGGCATAAGTTTCCTTTTTAATGGTTTCTGCCATTTGCTACCCTTCCACATTATTTCAACTTGTTTTTCCCCTACACATATTACCTTTATCATACCATATAAATCCTAAATAAACATTTTCGATGAAGTTGTAAATTTTGCATTGATTCATCTTTAACAATATGTTAAAATAAAAACATCAGTTGTGATGCATTATGCATTATGCATAATAACAATATACTTACTATACCACAAATTTTAACACCAACTAAGGGCAAGTTTTGACAATAGTCCGGCATAACTCATTGCAACTGATAATGGACATAAAGGGGTGTGATCACCAAAAAGCAAATTTCGCGGCTTTTTCTACGGCTACCTGTCACCTAACTAACCAAACAACTATACAAAAGGTGGTGCACCATGGAATCTACAGGAAAAGAAAAACTACAATTTCATTTTGGCTCTTTTGGTAGGTTTATACCTGTTATCATTGCAGTGATTTTTATATTTATTGCCGGCATTAATCAGACAAACGTTAACGGTTATGTAATTGCCTTCTTTGCCGCTGTAATAGCAAGTGTGCCTTTCGCCAAGACACCCCAGACATACGGCGAAGCTGTCGTGTCAGGTGTGCAACGGCCTATTTTTGCGATTATTTCCGGTGCCATTATTTTAGCATCAATTGCCGGTAAGATTGTTTCCTCTAGCGGTCTCATACAAACCCTAGCAACTTATGTAATAGACTTCAATTTTACCGGCGGAGTATTCGCGGCATCCGCTTTTGTTATCTGTTGCGTCCTTTCCCTGTCCACAGGTACATCGGTGGGGACCAATATCATTACATTCCCCATACTGTTTCCAATTGGTGTATTGGCCGGTGTGGAACCGGGGTTTATGGCCGGTGCCTTGGCCTCTGGCGCCATATTCGGTGATAACTTGGCTCCGATTTCCGATACAACCATAGCCTCCGCGGGTACACAGAAGGCCGAAATGGGCGGAGTAGTCCGCACTCGGTTGTGGTATTCAATTCCGGCGGCCTTGCTAACCTTCATTGTCCTCCTCCTTTTCGCCGGGAAAGGTGGGCAGGTTGTTGCCAATGCGGCGGCAACTGACATGGTGGCTTCCCCGCTGTCCATTGTTATGTTATCCGTACCCCTTGTCATTATCGCCCTGTGCTTTATGAGAAAACACCTAATAGTGGCCCTTTCATGGGGTATTGTAGTGGGAGTGCTTGTCGGACTGCTTTCCGGCCTATACAAGTTTTCGGATTATTTTACCTATCCGGGCGGATTCAGTGTTGACGGTATCGTGATAAATGCCATTGTAGGTACTGTGGGGACCATCATGATGCTCTACGGTGTGTTCTGCCTCTTGGGTGTGCTAGAAAAAGGCGGGGTCGTGGACATTATCGGGGAAAAAATGTCCGGCTGGGCCAAGGGCGTACAAAGCACGGAAATCACCATTGTTGCCTCTATAGGTGTCATGTCCTGGCTTACGGGGGTTGTCACGGTTTCAATAGCTGCACTAGGTGAAATCGTCTCCACAATTGGTGAAAAGGTAGGTCTCAATAAATTCCGTCGTGCAAACCTAATGGACTGCGGCGGGCTAGCCCTAGGGGCATTAGTCCCCTGGTCGGTCCACGTTGTGTTGCCCATGCAACTGGCAACGGCCAGCGCGGAAAATGTAACGCTGCTGCCAACCCAGGTATTGACACACAACTTTTACTGTATCTTTATGATTGTCATACTGATCATCATGATTACAACAGGCTATGGCAGGAACCAAAACCCGGAAAATAACAACACAACCAAAGCCTAAATCCCAAATACTGTCGGGGCAATATATGTAGCAAAGGAGTGTGTGAAACAATGTCTAAATATGTACCGGAACCATTCCGAATAAAAATGGTAGAAACTATCAGGATGACAACCCGGACCGAACGCGAAAAGAAAATTGCGGCGGCACATTACAATTTATTTAACCTAGACAGTGAGGATGTATACATTGACTTGCTGACTGATTCAGGGACAAATGCCATGAGCTCCGTTCAATGGGCCGGCTTAATGCACGGTGACGAAGCCTATGCCGGTGCACGGAGCTACAGAAATTTAACCGAAACGGCCAAAGATATCTTTGGCTCCGACTATTATGTTCAACCGGTCCACCAGGGGCGGGCAGCGGAAAAGGTTTTGTTTCCCCTAGTTTTGACCAAGGGGAAATATGCCATATCCAATATGTTCTTCGACACAACCAGGGCCCATGTGGAGTTAGCGGGTGCGAGGGCCATTGATTGTGTAACGGAAAAGGCCAAAAACCCAACTGATCGTTGCAAGTTCAAAGGCAATATGGATACGGATAAACTGGAAAAGCTAATCCGGAAATACGGGCCGGAAAATGTGGGTTTGATAGTCATGACCATAACCAACAATTCCGCCGGGGGGCAACCCGTGTCATTGCAAAATTTGCAGGAAGTGTCGGCCATCTGCGGCAAATACGGCATACCCTTAAGCCTAGATGCGGCACGCTACGCCGAAAATGCCTATTTCATAAAACGAGACGAAGAAGCCTGTGCGGACATGACGATTCGTGAGATAACCAGAAAAACCTTTGCCTGCGCAGACATGTTTACGATATCCGCAAAAAAGGATGCTATTGTTAACATGGGAGGTTTAGTTGGTTTAAAAAACCCCCATGAAAAACCCGACTTTTTAACGAAGTTAAAGGCAAACTGTATTAGCTATGAAGGATTTATTACCTACGGCGGATTGGCCGGGCGGGATTTGGAGGCACTGGCAATCGGTCTGAACGAAGGCCTTGACGAAGATTATCTACACTACCGCATAGGCCAAATGGAATACCTGGCCGCACGTTTGGATGACTTAGGCGTTGTTTACCAGGCACCTGTTGGTGGGCACGGGGTTTTCATTGATGCTGCCGCAATGCTTCCCCGCATACCCTATAACGAGTTTCCCGCCCAGGTTCTGGCGGTAGAGCTATACAAAGAGGCCGGTATACGCGGCTGTGATGTCGGTTCCTACATGCTGGGCAACGACCCCGATACGGGGGAACAACTTCGGGCGGACTTTGAGTTTACACGTCTGGCCTTTCCGCGGCGGGTCTATACCCAGGCCCACATTGACCTTGTAGCAGATGCTTTAGCGGCAGTACGGAAACGAGCCCATAAAATCAGGCGTGGTTACCGTGTAACCTGGGAACCTAAAATATTGCGCCATTTTCAGGCAACTTTAGAACCAATTATAGATTAACTAAAATCCTAAACCACGGAGGTGCTTAAAAAATGACAGACAAAACATGGGATGTCCTGGTTTTAGGCGGTGGACCCGCGGGTTGCTTCGCCGCCATCAAGGCAAAAGAAGCCGGGGCAAAGGATGTCCTGCTAGTGGACAAGGGGCATGTCGGTAAAAGCGGCTGTGCTACATTTGGTGCCGGCTCATACAAGGGCTATGTGCCGATGGAGGATGACTTCGACCTTTGGTATGGCAAGGCCGTCGAGGAGGGTTGCTATTTAAACGACCAAGAATGGCTTGAAACTCACTTAAACGAAGTCTTCGAGCGGGTCAAGGATATGGAGCGTTGGGGAATTGATTTTATGAAAAACCCCGACGGCAGCTATCGGCGTATCGAGGGCCAAGGCTCCTCGGAAGAAAGGCCGATTAAGACACTCATGTTTTACGGGCCGGCATTGATGGATACCATGCGCAAGGCCACGATTAAAGCCGGCGTCAAGATTCAGGACAAGGTAATGATGTGCAAACTGTTACACGACAAAAGCGATAAAAACATAATACGGGGTGCCCTGGGCTTCCATCTGGAAACAGGAAAATTTCATGCATATAAGGCCCGGGCGGTTGTAACTTCAACCGGCGCACAGAGCTATAAATCCAACTATGCTTTCCACAAGATGGTCACCGGTGACGCACACATTATGGGTCTGGAGGCCGGTGCCGAGTTGGCTAACTACGAGTTTGGGTGCCACCATTTGTCCTACGCCGGCTTTGACACTACGGGAATGAACATCATTCAGGGATGCAATGCCTTCTTCGTAAATAAAGACGGCGATCGTTTCACGGAATGGTACGATCCGGAATACAAGGACCACGGGTGCCTGAACAGATTATCTACCTCTATGGCCCTGGAAGCCACTGCTGATCGGGCCCCCCTTGCCCTTGATTTTTCCGCCTACACCGAGGAGGAAATGAAGCTGTTTGCGGCGGGATTACCAATCTTGTATAGGGCCTTTGAACGTGCGGGAATTATCAAGGACGGCAAATTTATCCAAAAACGGCTTGAATGGGTATCCTCTTTCTGCGGTAATGTCGGCTTTGGAGGGGGACTGTTTATTGACATAAATTGCAAGACCTCCTTGGAGGGACTTTATGCCGCGGGAGACGCCTCATACGGCCCAACCGCAGGCGTTGAGGGATTCTGCGCCTACGCCATCCCTTTTGCAACCACCTCGGGTGCCCGTGCCGGGAGCAGTGCCGCGGCCTACGCCCGGGAGGTAGACCATGTCAATGTGGACGATGAACAAATAACGGAATTTATCAATGAATTAAAGAGCCCGATGCAACGTGCGGTTGGTGTTGAGCCGGATCAAATCGTATTGGGGGTACAAGAGGCCCTATTCCCCAAAGATGTGTATATACTCCGCACAGGGCAAAATTTGCAAAATGCCTTGGATAAGATACTTCATATTAAGGAAAATGAACTACCCTACCTCCAGGCCTATGACTCCCATTACCTGAGAATGGCGCTGGAAGCCAAGAATATGGTTTTATGTGCGGAAATGTTCCTAAAGGCGGCCCTTATGAGAAAAGAAACCCGTGGTTCCCATCTAAGAATGGATTATCCGGAGATGGACAACAGCAACTGGCTCAAATGGATAATTATCAAGCGTTCAAATGGACAGCTCGATCTAACCACACGGGACGTACCCATCGAGAGGTACAGGATCAAACCACCGGCTGCCAAGATAAAACATCCTTCACTGGAAGCGATGAAACAATCTAGGGGGTGCAACCATGGGTATTAGAACAATTGATACGGAAAAGTGCAACGGCTGTGGGAACTGTGTTAAAATCTGTCCCCAAGATGTTTTACGAATCGAACCCAATGTGAAAAGACCAGTTATAAAATATTTAAGGGATTGCCAATCGTGCTTCCTATGTGAAATATACTGCCCACAGGGCGCCATCTATGTCTCCCCATTCCGAGAGCGTCGTGGGGTCCTGCCCTGGTAGACAGTTAATTTTACCCCGGTAGACAGTTAAGCCGCATTGCGGATCACAGTATCCGTGATGCGGCTTGCTTTTTGATTTCATGCCCTGCTTATTTCAAACCATGCCTTTCCTTTATTAGCCCGGCAACGTCATTTAACAATGTAAAGGCTTTATCGACACTTGCCGTACCGTCAAGATTTACCAAACAACATCGGGCGGGGGCAAGCCAAGCCTGGGACAGAATTAAATCAAGATCGATTCCCCTTTTATCCAGGTACCGCCAGAAACTATCCAGCATGTCCGCAAGGCTGGTAACTGTTTCCTCGTCAATCTCCTCCGTAAGGGTGGGAACAATGCCCCAGCTCATTATACCCCCACGTCTCAGAAAGGCGCTGATTTCGTCAGTGTATCGGATAAATATTTCCCCATTGCCGAATATATCCATGGACAGTATATCCAAATCAAGCCCGCTCAACAGAAAAGACCAATCCGGATTGCCGCATAAATGCACGCCCCGGGGCCCCTCCAACCTGTCTAAAAACACCTTAAAATCCTTTTTTGCCCGGGAATCGGGATAACCAACAAATGACGTAAACAGTATCTCCAACCCCGGTTCATCCACCCAAACAAAGGGTTTGTCGTGTATCTCCTTTAGCTGCCTATACTGGGCATTGACCTTTTGGGCGATAAATTCATACAGAAACACTTTGATGTCATCGTTGTAAATAATTGGTTTTCTGTTCTCATCTGTAATTTTTAAGCCAAAGCTTATCGGGCCGATACTTTGGCCTCTTATGTAGCGGTATTCGCTGAAATCCTCTAGAAGAAATCTGTTCAGGGTAGCAGAATACTTTGGCGAAAGTTTAAACACATCTTCGCTTTCGCTTTTAGCGACGAAATCCATTAACTCATCATAAAAGGATTCAGTGGTTAGATTTACCCGCAATTCCTTTTCATCAATGTTTATACCGGGAAAATTCTCACATACCTGAACATACATATCCTCGTAAAAACTAAACTTGGGAAGCTGAGGCCAGAACGGGATATCAACGGAAAAGGCAATCCGAAAGGCATCCTCAATATTGTCATGGGGCAGAATACCCATGGCAGTTGTTAGACAATTGCCGGTAAATTTCATTTTGACAACCTCCCGTCGGTCACTTTAACTGCTTCTTTAGATATTCCCTACTACCTCAACTAGCTTGTTAGTGGTAAGCTCAAGCATACCGGGGTCTCTACATTCCACCATTACCCTAACTAGTGGTTCCGTACCCGAGGGGCGTACGAGAATACGACCCTCCCCGTTTAGACGCCCTTCCCAATAGTTTACCGACTGCAATAGGGCGGGGGCTGTCATTACCTTCTCCTTATCCCGCACTTTGACGTTCCTTAACAACTGGGGAAAACACTTCACAGCCGATGCCAGCTCACCTAGGGTCTTCCCCGAGGATTTCACGGCGTTGAGGAGTTGCAAGGCAGAAACAATACCGTCACCGGTCGTATTGTTTTCCAGGAAAATAATGTGCCCCGACTG
>CAZKPV010000078.1:0-8499 GCA_964554735.1 uncultured Clostridia bacterium | reverse complement strand
CTAGAAAAAATCGGTTTTTTTTGGGAAATGCTTACCACTCAGGGGAAGATGTCTCTTAGGAATATTGCTCGCAACAAGGGGCGCAGTGTGTTTATCTTTCTGGGTGTAATGTTTAGTTTCGCTCTCCTGGCTTTCACTTGGTCCATGAATGATATGGTGCAGATAATGCTTTTTGACCAATACGAAAAAGTGGAAACCTATGATTTGAAAGTTACTTTTTCTAGGCCTTTAGGGCAAATGGAAACACAAAGGGAATTGTCAATGTTTCCCGGTGTAGGTACGGTTGAGCCAATGATAGAATTGCCCGTGACACTTAAAAATAACTGGTTGAAGAAGGATGTAATTTTACTGGGGCTTACCCGAACCGGGAGTATGTTCAATATATTGGACAACAATAACAAGAAAGTTGACCTTCCGAGCAACGGTGTACTCTTGTCCGAAAGATTGGCGGGGCTCCTCGATGCCGAGCTAGGGACCTATTTATATGCAGAAAATCTCGCCACCGTGGATTCCGCCGGTAAAGATAAAAGGATAGAGGTTGTCGGAATCATTCCCCAGTATCTGGGGATGAACGCCTATATGGAAATTAACTCGCTTCAGGACCTCCTGGAGGGGGAAAAGTTAGCAACATCCATGTTGTTGAACATTGATGAGCAAAATGTTCCTTTACTGCGGGATAAATATAAGCATAGCGATTTGGTTCAGAGCATGGAAATAAAAGAAGCGAGGTTAAGGCAATCACAGGATTTGATGGATTCCTATGGCAGTATGATTTACATATTCGCATTGATTGGAGTTGTAATTAGCTTTGCGATCATTTACAACTCTTCAATAGTCAGCTTATCGGAAAGAAGTCAGGAATTGGCCTCCATGAAGGTGCTAGGAATGTCATCTTCCGAGGTCTTGTCAGTTGTGACATTTGAACAATGGTTTATAAGTTTTTGGGCCGTGCTAGTTGGGATTCCATTTTCAAAAATCCTATCAACAGGAATGTCACAAGTGATCAGTAATGACCTGTTTACCATGCCTACAACTATTACAGTGACTTCTTTTTTGACAGCCTTGTTTGTTACGGCGGTCTCCATTGTGGCCGCCCAACAAGTTGCAGCAAGAAGAATCAGGCAGTTAAACCTTGCGGAGACTTTAAAACTACTGGAGTAGGGGAGTGGGTCTATGCAACGCAAATGGAAAATAATAATTGGTGCCGCAGTTGCTATTTTGGTCATAGGTTTTGTAGTTTTTAACAGCAGCAGAGGGCTTGAGGCAAATCTGTTGGAAATAAAATCTGGTCCTATAGCAAAAACCTTTGAAGAGGATGGTGAAGTTGTATCCGAAATGCAAAGGGAAATATACTCTCCTTTTAACGGCAAAATTGAAGAACTCTTTGTTGTTGAAGGGCAGTCAGTCAATAAAGGTGATTTGCTGGCACGGGTCGATGATACGGAATTAAAACTTCAACTTGAGGGCTTAAAGGCTCAACTTGCTTCCGGGAGTCTCAGTGAGCTGTCCGTTGAGCAGGCCAGAATCCAGCTTGTTGCCGCCGAAAAGGACTACGAACGGATTAACCAATTATATGATGAGGGTGTCGTTACCCGAAAGGAATTGGAAATGGCGGAAAACCAACTAGAGGCGGCCCGCAGCAGCCTACAGCGCCAGCAAAGTTACTCCGATGAAAGCAAGGATGCCATTGGGTCGCAAATAGCCCTCCTGCAAAAGCACATAAACCAATGCAAGATAACTTCCCCATTAGGCGGTATAGTGTCCAACTTGGCTATCAAGGAGGGACAGGTGGTCGGTGCGGCAATGCCCATGATGACAGTTTTTAAAGAAGGGGCTTATGAGGTAGAAACCTACGTACTTACCGATAATATCGGTTACGTGGCGGAGGGGGCGGAAGTTGAACTTGTCTTGGAGAAGGATGACGGCGATATACATTTTTTCGGTAAAGTTACGGAAGTTGCTCCCTCGGCGATAGATGCCGTATCCCCCCTTGGCCTGCAAGAAAAACGCGTTAAGGTTACCATCAAACCGGAAACAATCCATAAGACTGATCTCCGCCCTGGCTATGAAGTAAAAGTAACTTTTACGGCAAACAGGCTTGACGGTAAATTCGTTGTTCCCAAGACGGCTCTGTTTCCCTTGACAGATGGGGAAGCCTTGTGGGTGGTGCGTGGAGGCAGGGCCTGTGTGCAACCGGTAAAAACAGGGTTCGATAGCGGCAAGGATATTGTAGTGGATGAGGGGCTAGATGAAGGGGATCTAGTTATCCTAACCCCCCAGTTAAAAGGTTTAAAAGAAGGGAAAAAAATCCTGGCTAAATAAAAATACTTACCAATTAAGCAGGAATATAGGATTAAATGTAGAAGAAAAAACCAAAGAATATATTTCCTCCGAGTTTACTTGCCTACAGCAAGAGCTATCAATTGCCATGGGATGTAAACCGATAGGGTACTAGGGGAAACCCCAGTGCCTCCCGGTGCGGAAAGGGGGTAGGTAAAAAGGCTGTTGCTTAGATGTTGTTCACTAAGCCTCATTTTGTGGGCCGATTGCTGTTTCCGCAGTAATCGGTTTTTGTGTTTGAAAAGAAAAATAAAAGGGGATGTTGTAATGAAAAGGATATTGTTGATTGCCGTACTGTTTTGCTTTATGCTAACTATCGTTGGTTGTGGAACCACTGATTCCGGAACCCAGGAGATGAACTTATATGTTGCCGCCGGGTTAAAGAAGCCCATGGATGTGGTGGTAGAAAAATATGAGGCGGAAAATGACGTGAAAATCAATGCCAACTACGGCCCTTCCGGGGGCTTGTATACTCAGATCATTGAAGAACAGCCCTGTGATTTGTTTTTCTCGGCGGACTGGATCTATATTGAAAAACTTATCGAGGATGAAAAAATAATTGATCCGATAAAATTTCTAAACGATGTGGTTGTGCTGGTTGTGGCAGATAGTGCCCGGGATAAAATCCACAGCATACAAGATATTTTAGAGGTTGGGGCCACCGTTGCGGTTGCCGACACCAATGCCCCGATCGGTGCCTATACCGAAAAGGGTTTGAAAGCGATGGGTGTTTGGGAAAAGATGGAGGAAGGCGGTTTGCTGAAGGCCCGGCCTTCGACCGTAAACCAACTGGGTATTATGGTTGAAGAAGACCAGGTTGATGCCGGGTTTATTTATTCGAGTGTGGCAAATCTTTCGGAAATGCCAATCATTGATGTTATATCCCACGAATATACCGGTGAGGTAATCTTTGGTGCGGGTGCCATTGAGGGAGGAAACGTAGAAATAGCAAAGGATTTCATAGAGTTTGCCCGTGAAAATGTTGAAGAATTCACCAAGTACGGTTGGGAGGAAGTCCAGTGAAAAAGGACATCATGTATATGATCTTTGTGCCCCTTTTTTTACTGCTGATTGTTTATCCGATAGTTGCACTTTTGGGGCGCTTGAGCATGGAAGGGATCACCAGGACTTTTGCCGATCCCTATTTCATAGATGCCATAAAAAATACGATTATAGCGGCATGTTTAGCCGCTATACTTTCTCTTACCCTTGCTGTTGGCTTCGGCTATTGCCACTTATTTAAGAAGGATACACTTGTGTACAGGTTGGCAAACTTGATGAATGATTTGCCCATTTCATTGCCACATACGGTTGCTGGGCTTGCCTTGCTACTGGCCTTCGGGCGCAAGGCATTTGGATTTCTTGGCCCAACGGGGCTGGCGTTTTCCATGATTGCCCTGGTCCTGGCCATGTTTTTTGTATCTTACCCGCTAGCGGCTAGGGCGATGGCATCGGGTGTGGAAAACATTGAACGGGAGATCATAGATGTTGCCCGTACATTAGGAGACACCCCAACCAAAGCCTATTTCAGGGTAGTAATACCCCTATTGGGGGAGTCTATGTTTTCCGGTTTTGTTTTATCTTTCTCCCGCTCGATCAGTGAATTTGCAGCCGTGATTATGTTCGGGGGAAACCTTCCGGGTTCAACCCAGGTGTTAGCCTCATATGTTTTTAGCAAGGTGGAGGAAGGGGAATTGCAAATGGCTATTACAGCCAGTGGTTTTTGTATTCTTCTTTCCTTGGTACTTGTCTACGTTATGTGGTTAACTAGCAGGAGGTTATTTAAAAATGTTAAAAGTTAAAGGGCTAAATAAAAGTTATGGAAAACTGGTGGTTATCGAAAATTTGGACTTCGAGGTGGACAGCCGTATACAAGTTTTTGTGGGTGTGAATGGTTGTGGCAAATCCACCATTTTAAAAATAATTGCCGGTCTTGTAAAGGAAGACTCCGGGGAAATCTGGCTTAACGACAAAAGTCTTGTTGGGCTATCGCCAGAGGACAGAAGGATTGGTTATGTGCCCCAACAACCTTCTTTGTTTCCCCACCTAAACGTGATGGAAAATATCAAATACGGTGAAAAAAACCAACGTTCTTCGGCCAAGTTAACTGATGAATTAATAGAACTCATCGGGCTTCAAGGTTTACTAAAGAAAAAACCTAGGGAATTGAGCGGCGGATACCAAAGTAGGGTTTCATTGGCACGGGCGGTAGTTTCGGATCCGGAAATAATGTTACTGGATGAGCCCCTTAGCTCGTTGGACACAGCCGTTAAGGAAAACGTGTTGCCATCCTTTAGGGAAACACTTTCACAGCTAAACGTTCCAGTTCTGTATGTAACCCACGATCCTTGGGAAGCGGAACAGATCAGTAACTCCTTTTCGGTGTTTGCAGAAAGGAGACTGATCCAAATTGAAACTGCGGATGAGGCATTTAAACTTTTAAGGGCGGATTACCGTTCGGCAGGTTGATACAAGGGGCATCCCTTCGGGGAACACAGAGGGACGTTCCTTTTGTGCGGTTTTGCGTGGTCTTGCACGATTTAACACGGTTTTCGTGTAGCTCAGTTCACTTTTGCGTTAATACTACAAGGGGGACAACTCTCTTACGCAGTCTCGCACAACCACGCACAGTTTTCGTGTAGTTTCGGGCGGTTGCGCGTAGTTTTACGCAGTTTCCACGCAACTCTAGCGTGGTTTCGCGCAGTCTTCCGTGCCTATTTGTAGTTTAGCGTGGTTTCGTGTAGTTTCAAGTATCCTTGTACAGTACCGCGGGAAGCCCAGTGGCCAAAATTTCAACTAATGCTTGGAGGCAATTGCCATATATGTTATATAGGGGTTACATTTGGCCAAAATAACAACTAATGTGTTGATTTTATGGATAAAAGTTACACTTATTTTTCGCAATCAACACATTACCTGCTTTTTTGACCACCGTCTCGTATTGGGACAAGGAAAACCAAGTATTCTACCGGTCCCGGACCACCCTTTTGTGCGCCCTTGTGCACCTTTGTGAATTCGCGTGCCTGGTGTACTTGGTGTGCCTAGGTATACGCCCGTTTACATCATTATATCCACGAACAGCCAATTATTTGGCCATGTTAACCGGCAAAGGGGGGACGCAATTTGTTGGGCGCAATCATCGGGGATATAGTAGGGGCACGCTTTGAATTCAATAACCACGAAAGTAAAAATTTTGAACTGTTCGGCAAAAGCAACGGCTATTGCCATTTTTGCAGCCCGTCAAGGTGCTTCGAAAAGTGAAATTTGTGATCGCATTGCCGGCAACTACTACCCTTTGGATTTCAAAATCAGCGACATTCGCCCAACTTGCAGTTTTAACGCAACCTCTCAAGGAACTGTGCCGCAGGCAATCAAATCTTTCCATGAAGCCACTTCCCTTGGGGATGCCATCCGCACGGCAATCTCCCTTGGCGGCGACAGCGATACTATCGCGGCCATAACCGGCTCCATTGCCGGGGCTTACTACGGTGTTCCCGGCGACATAAAGGGGAAGGCCTTGGATTATCTTGACGTTAGACAAAGGAGGATTTACGATGCGTGGGAAAAATTTGCACCAGTTAATCGGTAGCTAACCGGGGTTACGAGTTAAGGGGGAACACAAAAGGAACGTCCCTCTGTGTTGTTAGCCGGCGGGGGGTAAGATTTTTTGTGCATTTCCACCCAGAATCTTACCCTTTTCATCCCCTGTCAAATTTGTTTCCCCGATTTCTTTAATGTAGCGTTCTATGGGTAGTAGGGGATAGTCGCTCCCAAATAAAACCTTATCCAATATCCCTATGGTTTTTACTGTTTCATAGACCTTGTTTGTATATAAAAATGGGCTTGCTGCGGTATCGTAGTAGACATTCTTTAACACCTTCCTCAATTCCGGCATTAGTTCATAAAAACATAAACCTCCACCCCAGTGGGCAAAGATTATGGTCAGATCCGGGTTGTTTTTGGCAAAGCTGTATGCCTGGTTGATACTTGTTTTAGTCTTTCCTGGGTAATAGTGACCAAGAGATTCGTTGGTGTGAATCAAAAGGGGGAGGTTTCGCTCATGGCAGTAGCCGGTCAGGTCCTTCATCTGTTTGGGATCATCTATATGGTAACCTTGCCCTTCGGACATTAATTCACCCACACCTACTATTCCCCCGGCCAAACAGCGATCAAGTTCACTTTCCATTCCTTTTTGTGTTGGGTTGACGCAGGCAAAGCCAATAAGCCTGTTAGGGTATTTCTTAATGGACTCGAGTACATAGCTATTTGTTTCCACACAAAGCCCCTGATCCCTAAAGGCAAAGCCGAAGACAACTGCCCGGTCCATTCCGTTGGCATCCAAATGTTCAATAACATCCTCCGCTGTGGCAAATTTGCTTTTAGGGCTGGCATTTAGAAGGTTAAAATAGGCGTCTTGTTCCTTGTATCGTTCAATGGCTTTTATTGCCTCGGGCGAGGTAATGTGGACGTGAAAATCAATTTTAGGATTTTTATCGGACATGATAGACACTCTCCTTAAAATTTGGTGTATTTTTAATGTTCAGCAAAAAAACACAGATTCCTGTTTGAAAGGTTTACACATAATCCGCCTAAATATAGAAATAATATTAAGGCAACAATTATCAAGGGAAACATCCGGAGGTGAAAAGATGGCTACAGATGTACATTGTACGATCAACAATTGTAAATGGTGGAAGATGGGTAACGTATGCGGGGCATCCCAAATACTGGTAACCAGTGATGAAATTGGAGAACAATATCCCGATAGTGTCGATGTAGACCAGGTGTCAATGTTGGTGAAAGAAACAGGCGGTGGTACACCGGCGGGAACATGTATGCATACATGTTGCAAAACCTTTCATGCCGAGCAAAAGATGACTTGAAAAAAGAGGCCTATTTCGATGGGCCTCTTTTACAATCTTTTATCTCAGTCGTCATCACGTATTTCCTCGAAACTAACAGCAGGCCACCTGTCGAATTCTTTATCTAGGCCGGCCTTTTCAACGGCGGCTTCATCCACATAATATTCGGTAAGAAAAGTCTTTTCATAATGCCTGACACGTACACTGATCAGGTCATAGCCTTCATTTTCCGTTATATAGTCGGCGGCAATTTTTCTGGCTTCGTCTTCTGTTAGTTCATCTTTTTCCGTTTCAAGTGTCGCCCATAAGCCACTAAATTCACCTTTGCCGGGTTCCCCGAGGATGGCCTTGCCTGTTTCTAAGTATTCGGGTATGTCTTTGTCATTGACACCCAATTCCTTGAAAATGCTAAACTTACCGCAACCAACAAGGGAGAGGGCTGTAAAGACCATTAGTGTAAAGATGATAGCAAACCTATACAGGGAGTTTTTACGATGCAATGATATCAACTCGCAATCTTTTTAAGTTATGAAATAGGGTTTGTATGGTTCAATCCAATCTAAATCCATATCCTTTGCGGCTTTTAATTCCTCAGCAAAAGATTTGAAATAGGCCACAAGCATATCATTATAACAATCTGCCTGCCCACGCATGTGGCGTTTGTTTTTTTCCCTTTTGGCGGTTTTAAGGGAAGCAATTATATCCTTGCGTTTTTTATAAAACGTATATGCCAAACCCAGCAAATGCTCGCCCAGGTCAAGTGATGTTTTATTTATATTCGAGCACAGGTAGTCGATTTCCTTCTCCATGGTATTTTGTATATCTGTATAGGCGGCGATGGTGCCCCGGCTATACCAGGTAATCAAACGATCCTCGTCTGAGTTGTCCGGATCCATTTCCTTAAGTTGCATATCTGTTGCAAAGATTAAATCATTTAAATTTTCCTTGTATTCGTGGAGTTTAATAATTAATTCTTTCATGAACTCGCATTTACCTCCTTGTGATCATTTTATGTTTTTGCTTGAAAAGAGAAATATAAAGTTGTATAATAGCTAATGCATACCTGCCGGAGTGGCGGAATTGGCAGACGCACAGGACTTAAAATCCTGCGTTCTCATGGGAACGTACCGGTTCGAGTCCGGTCTCCGGCACCATAATGATAATACAAATTGGACATTTCTAAAAGCCACCTGTAGGTGGTTTTTTAGATCCAAGGTTACATTAACCGTCACTTGTGGGCCTTGGCGTATTTTCACATCCCAACAATCGGTATTTTATAAGTTACCGTGTAACCTTT
>CAZKPV010000077.1:0-8558 GCA_964554735.1 uncultured Clostridia bacterium | reverse complement strand
CGGTAGCAGTAAATTGCGCCTTTCCATATCTTGCATTTTCACACTTCCTCCTTTTGCGAAAAAGGGGACGGGACTTCTGTGTTAAAAATTAAACACAGTAAGCACCGTCCCCGGACATGCGTTAGTTGTTCTTTTTCAATGAGTAATTCAATTATTCAAGCCTGACCCCAGTTTTTAGCTGAGAAGTTGCAGTACGCTCTGAGGTGCCATGTTGGCCTGTGCTAGCATGGCTGTAGCAGCCTGCTGGAGGATGCTGTTCTTGGTGAAGTTCATGATCTCGTCCGCCATGTCTAGGTCACGGATCCTGGACTCCGCAGCTTGCAGGTTCTCAGCAGAGGTGCCGAGGTTGGCGATGGTGTGCTCTAGGCGGTTTTGCATGGCTCCTAGCTTGGAGCGTTCGGCGGATACGGTTTCAATGGCGTTGTTAATGATGGTGGTGGCCATATCTGCGGCCGCCTGGGTGGAAACGTCAATGCCGTCGCCTGACATGGTTAGGACGCCGTCATGCTCAGCACCAGTGTCCGTACCATCGTACTCCAAGGCCACCGCACCCGCTTTGACGGCAAGTTCAGCTCCACCACTACCATCATCAACAGCAACAACATCGCTTAAGGCATAATAATCGTCACCGACTTTTACCGCAACAACTTTGCCGTCTCCTTCATCTACAACAGTTTTAAGCACGGCCTGATTTTCAAGGCCCAGCACTTCACCATCGCTGGCCTCTACGACTTCCAGTTTAACCTCGCCACCTACGTTAAGTGCCTTAGCATCCATGGCCTTAACTTCTAGATCCACATTTTGCCCTTCGTTGGCACCGATGTGGAATACTGCTTTAAATTCCCCATTTAAAAGTTTCTGGGTGTTAAATTCCGTGGTATCGGCAATCCTGGTGATCTCCGCTGCCAACTGGTCAACTTCCTTTTGGATCTCACTTCTATCAACTTCCGTGTTGGTATCAGTGGAAGACTGGACTGCCAGCTCCCGCATCCTTTGCAGGATGGCGTGGGTTTCATTCAGCGCGCCTTCAGCGGTCTGAATAAGTGAAATCCCGTCCTGGGCGTTACTGGCAGCCTGCTTTAGGCCCCTTACCTGCCCCCTCATCTTTTCCGAAATAGCCAATCCCGCGGCGTCGTCGCCAGCCCGGTTGATCCTAAAACCGGATGATAGTCTTTCCATAGACTTGGCGGCATTGGCCTGGTTGGCCCCTAACTGCCTGTGTGCGTTTAGCGCACTAATGTTGGTATTGATTCTCATTAGATCTACCTCCTTGTTATTGTAGGTGGACATCCTTGTCCATTTATTTTGGCGAAAGGCCAAGCGGCCGTCTTGACCTCTCGCCTTAATTAACTTATCGGCAAAGGCGGGAGAAACTTTAGCACCGGCGAGCATTTTTTTAATATTTTTTTCGAAAAAGGCATTTTGTTGTAAAGTTTAAGGTGAAAAGCCCCGAATAGTAATATAGGGATACAATATTGAGGGTGAATACATCCGTGGAGGGATCCTATGATGAGGATAGACAGCACACAAACAACATCCAGAATTGCCGACATACAGGGACCAACAGCCCGAACCCGGGAAGGGCGGGGCGAGGAAACAAGGGCGGAGGTTGCCAATGCCAAACAGGCCGGTGCCTTTGCCGGGGAAAAAGAACACATCGAAGAGAAGTCATCGGAAAAACACACCGGGGAATTGTTCAAAAAGTCTAATTCCGCCTTGGAAAGCAAATATGTCCGCTTTGAATTTAACATACACGAAGCCACCAATAAAGTAATGGTCAAGGTCGTGGACAAGGAAACCGACGAAATAATCCGGGAGATTCCCCCGGAGAAGATTTTGGACATGGTGGCCAAAATGTGGGAACTGGCGGGACTGTTCATTGATGAAAAAATATAAAGGGGGGGAATGATAGATATGGCCGGTTTTGGACGAATTTCCGGTATTGCATCGGGTTTTGATACGGAAACTTTTATTAACGACATTATGAGGGCACAGAGGATACCGGTGGATCGCCTTGTGCAGAAAAAACAGGTGCTAGAATGGCAGCGGGATGATTACCGGGAGATAAATCGGGCCATCCTGGCCTTCCGCAACAATTTCTCCTTTAATATGCGGCTCCAGTCTACCTATTTGGCCAAGGCCGCCACATCCACCAATGAAAATGTGCTGATAGCCAGTGCCACGGCTAATACACAAAACGCCAGCTATCAGGTGACGGTGTCTGAATTGGCCCAGGCGGCCTACAATAACAGCAGTGGGGCTATCTCCGCTTCCGCCGACAACAGGATAGAACAAGGGGCGGTGCTATGGACCCAGATGGACAGGTTTGCCTCCTGGGAAATTGGGGATATTGAAGGCGAAGTGATTACGGTAACTGCCGAAAACTCCGGCACTGCCTTTCGCCTGGAGCATCAATTTATCGCCGCCAAGGATGCCGGCGACATGACCGTTACGGTGGACGGAGCGGAATATGATGTTTACTATAATAGGGATGATTTTGAGGCCGCCGAGGGTACCGACAAGGTTTTGGTAGACACCAAGGCCGGCAAACTCACCTTTGCCGAAAAAATCGAAGAGGGTACCGAAATCAAGGCCGGCTACAGCTATTATAACAATAAATTTTCCGTGACAACTTTCGACCAAGCCGGGAAGGAAATCACCAGGGATTTCACCATAGATTTTGGCAAGGACAACCTCTACAGTGTCCTGGCTGCCATTAATGCCGACAAGGACCTGGGCCTTACCGCCTACTATGACGAGTCTTCGGATCGGGTATCAATAGCCACTAGCTATACGGGTGCCAATAATCCGGAGGGACCGCAGATCATGGTCGGCGAAACAGGATTCCTGGCAGAAACGCTTAAGATAAACACCGCCAATGAAGAGGGCGGCACAGATGCCAAGATCATTGTCAACGGGCTGGAAATCAACCGCGGCTCCAATGATTTCACCTTGAACGGGGTTAATTTCAGCCTCAAGGAAGTTGGGACGACAAGGGTTACAGTGACCAGTGACACGGATAAGGTAATGGAATCCATCACTAACTTTGTCGACGAGTACAATAAGGTTTTACTGATGATTAATGAAAAGGTAAATGAACCTTATCACCGGGACTATCCCCCGCTCACTGATGAACAGCGGGATCAGCTATCCGACAAGCAGATTGAAAAGTGGGATGAATTGTCACGTACGGGCCACCTACGCAATGACGCCATACTGCGAAATATATCCGTGGAAATGCGCACGGCTATGTCCGGCAGGATTACCGGCGGCGTGAAATTTAGTAGCCTGGCTGCCATCGGGATTACCACCGGCGACTACCGGGAACAGGGTACCCTCCATATAAATGAAGACAAACTTCGTGCCGCATTGGAGGAAGACCCGGAAGCCGTCATGAATCTCTTTACCGCCGAGGGCACGGGCAACAAGGAAGGGATCGCCCGAAGGATAGATGAAAGCCTCAAAGGGGCTTTGGACAAGTTGACACGAAAGGCGGGTAACCCGGATTCCCTTTTATACGATGACAGCTTTGCCAGTAAATCAATCAGGGATATCGAAAAGCAGATAGACAGATTGGAAGACAGGATGCTACTGGTGGAAGAAAGGTATTGGCGGCAGTTTACCGCCATGGAGCAAGCCCTTAGTAGAATGTACGCCCAGGAGGACTGGCTACAGATGCAAATAATGAGCCTGATGGGCTAATGAATATATATTAATATATACGGAGGGAAATAATTTTATGGCTATGGTTAATCCATATTTGGAATATCAAAAAACTCAAAACCAGGCGGTACTGACTGCCGACCAGGGTAAGTTGGCTCTGATGCTTTACGATGGGGCGACCAAATTCATCAGAAGGGCAATTTTTTCTATTGAAAATAAAAGTATTGAAGACGCCCACAACTACATCGTCAAAGCCCAGGACATTATTTTCTATCTTGCAAATACCCTCAATACAGAATATGAGATTGCCAAAAACCTCGGAAGAATGTATGATTACATGGGCCACCGGCTATTGGAAGCAAACGTGAAAAAAGATATAGACATCCTGCAGGAGGTTTTAAAACTAATCTCAGAGCTCAAGGACACCTGGGAAGAAGCCTACAGACAAACCAAGAAAAGGTTGAGATAAGGCAACACGGGGAACACAGAGGGACGTTCCTTTTGTGCTCCTCGACACAAAGGGACGCAGACGACACGGACGACACGGAGGGACGTTCCTTTTGTGCAGTTTGTAGGGTCATGCCCTTCTGCTCTGCGCGTCTTGTCTATTATTTGTGGAAGGGAGTATCAATAGTGGCAAAGAATATCAGTCCGGCCGATGCAAAAAGGGAACATTTGCTTGAAATTCGAAGGATCACGCTGGAACAAAATAAGATCCTGCAGGAGGAATTAAACGAGGAAAATCTCGATATATTGGACGAGTTGCTGGCCGAGCGTCAACAACACATTGATGCCGTTGATAGGCTTGGTGACGTGGCCACTTCCAACAAGGAGGAGTTACTGGCCATCTTTGGGGAAATCAGAATAAGGGATGAGCAAAACCGCCGCTTGGCCCAGGAAAGGCGCGATGAGCTAAAGGGTCGGATAGAAGCCTTGTACAAGAACAAAAAAGGGCGTCAGGGCTACCGGGATTCCGGCAAATTGTCGGATGGGGCCTTTGTGGATACAAAACGGTGAAGGACCATTTAGTTGCGCCCGTATGGTTGCGCCCATTAAGATACACATAACAACTCACTAATTACCCTACCCTCCGACTTTCCCCGAATCCTGTTCCCCCTATACGTCCGGCAATATTTGCAGCATTTTTTCTATAAAAGCCTCCACCTCTCCCCGAAAACCTTCCGCCCTACCGGGAAGCTGCTCCACCAAATCTTCTATTCTCACAGAGGAAAGATTGAATCCATAAACATTCCGGAATACATGCCTAAAAGCGCGGAACTCATCCAGGCCCACCGCTAGATCTTTGCCTGAGTAAAGCGGGTCTCACCCCGGGAATTGCAAGGGTCATCTGTAGCAACAGCTCGCGATGCCAATGCTCCCCCTTAGGTGGTTTTTCATCAATTTCCTTTGCCACTATCCTGAATACATTTTCTGCGATAACATAGAAATCATGGATAATTGAGCCGATTGCCCTTAGGGTGAATCTATCTTTTCCGGCAGCCCTAACTCTTTTATCCTCCAGTTCCGCCTTCAAAACTGTTATATTGTCGAGTTCTTCACGCATTCGTGAGGCAATAACTGAAAATGTCCTGCGGGTCATAACTCCACCCCCTCCCTCTCCGCCTTTTGCCGCAAACTGGGAAAGGCGTCCACACTGTCGACAATGCTGATTTCAAAAGGGTGACCTATGGCCTCCACCTCGACCAACATTCTCCAAAAGCTAGCCTCCGGCGGAAAGTCTTTCACTAAAAGGTCAATGTCAGATTTGGCTGTAAAATGCCTACCCCACACAAGGGAACCATAAAGATAGACGGCGGTAACATGGTATTTTTCCTTTAAGTGTCTGGCCACCGCTTTAGCCTTTGCCATAGCCTGGCGGCGTCTTTGTTCTTCGTCTTTTTTGGCCTGTTCGGCACGTTTGCGCCAGGCCGCACGCATTTCTTCCACAAAATTCACCCCTATAGGGCTATTATATGCTTCCTAGGCTTTACTGTCCACCACCAGGCCGGAACGTCCGCGGTGCTCGCCGAGAATTTCGTAGAGTTCCTCTAAATCCAGCTCCAGTAGGATCTCGTCCGTCTCCTCGTCAACAAACTGGAAAATGGTCTTTTTACCCCTTTTCTTCACGGTTACCTTAACGCGTCTTTTGTTAAGTTCGGGTATGTTCAGGTTTTTTACCACCAGGGTAACAAGCTCGTGTTGCTTTATGCGTATGTGGTCGGAACTAAAATCATCCCCCACCTCCCGCTGCTTTAACAGATAAATCTGCCCGTCGTTGGTTCTGCTGATGATAAAGTCGTGGGCGGCCATGGCTTGCAAACCACCCGCACCGATTTTCACTTCCTTCCACCCCCTAAAATTCACACACAACAAACACACAGAGCAACACAGAGACAACACAAAGAACACAGAGGGACGTTCCTTTTGTGCAGGTTTGTGTGCTATCGCGCGTAGCTCAGCAAAGGGAAACGCCCCCCCATTTCGCGCACCCTAGCGCCCCCCTTCGCGCACCTTTGCGCACCCTCATGCACCTTCGCGCACCCTCATGCACCTTCGCGCACCCTAGCGCACCTCCGTGCACCCTCATGCACCTTTGCGCACCACCGCGCACCTTTTCGCTTCGTTAAAAATGGCGCAAAAATAGCCACGGGGAACCGCCCCCTGGCTTTGCACGATCCCCTTGTTTAAATTTTCCCGCGTAGTCGTGCTACCCCAAAAATTTGTCCAGCCCCTCCAGTAGGTCTTCATTCACACCGGCGGCGATACCGGCTTTGACGTTTTCCTCCCTGACTGCTTTGTAGAGTTCTTCCCTCAAAATCCTGACCGAAGCGGGTGCATCAATGCCAAGTTTGACATTTTCACCCTTTATTTCGACCACTGTTATCCTGATATTTTCACCTATGATTATGCTTTCGTTTTTTTTCCTGGCCAGGATAAGCACGTGAAGTCCTCCGTTAATATGTATTATTGTCCACTAAAACGTTCTGGACGACACAAAAGGAACGTCCCTCTGTGTTGTGTGTGTTGTCTGCGGCATTGTGGAACAGATAGTGTCGTGTGCCGTACTTTGTTCCTTCCAGGACCACCTGTTTGCCTTTTTTGGCAAGGGTGTTGATAACCACTGGGGCCACCAAGTTAACGGTGGTTTTTTCAATCGCATCGGAAGGCACGGTTATAATGGAGAGAATTAGAGCCTGCTCGGGGTTTTCCAACCCCAGCTCTAAAACATCGGGTTCGGGCAACTCAAAGTCATAGTCGGAGAAAAACATAAAAGGGTCGGTAACCAGAAAAGCAATATCCGGATCATCTACCGATTGTAACCAAAAATAGACGCCACTGTTCCCCTGGGGAATCAGCACAAATTTTTTCAGGTGTTCAAACCCCGGCAGGCCCGATTTGAAGGGCAGAACTTTTTCCGGGCTGATTTCCAAAGAGCCAAACCTTGTGGTTTGAAGTTTCATAAAACTCTACTCTCCCTTTTATGACAGGTAATTCCTTTTACGACAGGTAGTCCACCAAGCCGGTCTGCAATATGCGTGAGGTGGCACTTAGGGCCGCATGGTAGGTAAGCATGGTTTCACTCAGTAAAATAACTGCCTCGGCAATATCCACTGATTGTAAATCCACCAATGACTTGTTCAGGCTGTAGCCCTGGTCATCAAGCTGTACGTGCAGCGTGTCCAAACGGTTAATCTTGGCCCCTATGCCCGTCCGGGCCGACAATAGGTCATCGAAATGTTCGTCTAGCTTGCCGATGGCCTTGGACAATGTTTCAATATCATCGGCATTGGAACCGTTTTCCGCTACATTGTCAAAGGCGTTTTTTACCTTGATCATGGTCTCAAATATACCCTCTTTTCCCTCGGGAGTGAACAATTCCTCCGGATTTAGGGTGTCGTTTAGTAACTCCACATCAAAGATTTTTTCGTAATCAATGTTCTGTTCGCCAAAATTAAGTGGGTTACCAATGTATTCCACTATGTCATTACCATCTGCGTCTGTGGTTCTTTTAAAAATAGCCTCAAACTTCACTGTACCCTGGGTTCTGCTAGCGGCTCCTACCATACCGTCGATAAGGGTATCCATTTCCTGGGCTAGGGCCATGGCACTGGATTTGGACATGTTGCCGCCGCTGCCATCTAAGACGATGTCCTTCGCCCGCATTAGCAAATCCGTCGCCTGGGTCAAGGCGGTTTCCGCCCGGCTGAGTCGCTCTTTTTGCATATTGATGCTGTTCACATACTTGTCAGTGCGCATTCTGTTGCGATTCAAGTCAAGGAGCTGACCCAAGGTTACCGGGTCATCACTGGGGCGATGGATTTTGCATTCGGAAGACACCTTTTGTTGAAGCTCCGCCATGTCCCACATATTGCTTTGCAGGGACGCGTGTATATTTTTATAAAACATTTTGTTGGATATACGCATTTTATAAAGCCTCCTTGACTATAGTCAATCTGTTTTACCCGGTTTATCTTACCAGGTTGATCAGCTCCTCCAACATCCTGTCAACGGTAACTATCACCCGTGACGAGGCCTGGTAGGCCCGCTGGAACATGATCATATTGGTCATTTCTTCGTCTAAATTAACGCCCGAAACGGACTGGCGCAGTAGCTCAATCTGTTCTTGTGCCCCCTCTTTCACGTTTAACTTTTCATAGGAGCCAAAAAGGTCCACCCCCATACCGGTTACCAAACCATTGTAGTAGTTGGAAATGGAGCTGTTATTGAGGTCCGGGAAGGTGGTTTCCTCCAACTGGGCCATGTAAAGGGCATTGGCTCCGTCCTCGGGGTTAATTTTGTTACCGGAAGCGGCAATGTTACTCAAATTTTCGTCTATATCACGGTCAATACTAATCAGGCGTGACGCGCCCCTGTAGTTGATCTCGCGACGGCCG
>CAZKPV010000076.1:0-8640 GCA_964554735.1 uncultured Clostridia bacterium | reverse complement strand
GACTCTGCTACAGGAAAGATGGGATACCTGCATACTTTTACTTGACACTAACAATGTTATCTCGGTAGCTTGCCATGGTTTTTCCAGTGTGATATACTACAGTGTGAATGCTTGAGTAAGTTGGAAATGTCCTTTGAAAGGAGTGGGTGCCCCCCACTCTTTCGTATTAGGAGGGGTTTAATTGGCTAGGGGTGACAAGGTAACGGATATTGTGGAAAATCTTGCAGAACCTGTTGCGGATTTATGTTGCGTAGAAGTAGTCGATGTGGAATTTGTCAAAGAGGGTGCCGGCTGGTTTTTACGTATCTACATAGATGCACCCGGGGGGATAACCCTTGATCACTGTGAGAGGTTTTCCAAGGAAATAGACATGGTGTTAGATGAAAAGGACCCTATCAAACAATCATATCATTTAGAAGTTTCCTCTCCGGGTTTGGAAAGGCCCATCAAAAAAGAAAAGGATTTTTTACGATTCACAGGTTCCGTGATTAAAGTAAAAACCTTTGCCCCAATAAACAAGCAGAAAAATTTTACGGGAACAATAAAAGGCATCGAAGCGGGTGTTCTGATTTTAGAAGTAGATGGCGAGGAAGTCAATATCCCTTTAGGGCAAATAGCCAAAGCCCGGTTAGTTCCGGATTTGGATTGGTGAGGGGGAACCAAGTTGAACACTGAATTTCTTTATGCGTTAAAAGAATTGGAAAAAGAAAAGGGTATTTCTTCAGATGTACTATTGGAGGCGATTGAGGCCGCACTTTTGTCGGCATATAAAAGAAATTTTGGATCCAGTCAGAATGCTAGGGTGTATATAGACCGCGAAAACAGCCAGGTCAAGGTTTTTACCAAACGTGATGTTGTTGAGACGGTGGAGGATTCGCACCTACAGATTTCACTGGAAGATGCCCAAAGTATAAACCCGAGTTATACCTTGGGTGACGCTGTCGAAGATGAGGTTACACCGGGGAATTTTGGTAGGATAGCGGCGCAAACCGCCAAGCAGGTGGTAGTGCAAAGGATCCGTGAAGCCGAAAGAAATATGATCTATGATGAATTTGTAAATCGTGAGGGTGATATAGTTACCGGTGTTGTCCAGCGTGTTGAACAACGCAATGTCTATATTGAACTGGGCAAAACGGAGGCAATATTGGCTCCCGCCGAACAAATGCCTTTTGAAACATACAGACAGGGCGAAAGAATAAAAACCTATATATTGGAAGTACGCAAGACTACAAAGGGGCCTCAAATCCTTGTTTCACGCACGCATCCTGGTCTCTTGAAACGTTTATTTGAATTGGAGGTCCCCGAGTTGCATGATGGCATTGTGGAGTTAAAAGCAATCGCCCGGGAGGCCGGTGTTCGGTCCAAGATATCTGTTTACTCCAAGGAAGAAAATGTGGACCCGGTTGGTGCCTGTGTAGGGCCGAGGGGTATGCGTGTACAGACTATAGTCAAAGAGCTAAACGGTGAAAAAATCGATATTATAAAATGGGATCAGGATCCTTCAAAATATGTCGCCAGTTCACTCAGCCCGGCAAAGGTGGTTGCAGTCGATGTTTGGGTGGATGAAAAGATTGCCAGGGTGGTAGTGCCCGATTACCAGCTTTCCTTGGCGATAGGGAAGGAAGGCCAAAATGCAAGGCTAGCCGCAAAGCTAACCGGCTGGAAAATAGACATAAAAAGTGAATCACAAATGGCGGAACTGTATCCCGGATATATGGAAGATTACGATGACTATTACGAGGAGGAAGACGGCCCGGAAGAGGAAAATATACCCTAAACCATAGAATTATAAGAGTGGAGGTGCCCGGGGTTGCCCAAGACAGCCAGGAAGAAAAAAACGCCCATGCGGATGTGTGTTGTTTGCAGGAAAATGAGACCAAAAAAAGAGTTGTTGCGTGTGGTCAGGACGCCGGAAGGCAATGTTCTTATTGATGATGTAGGCAAGTTGTCCGGGCGGGGTGCCTACCTGTGCCAAAATAAGGAGTGCCCGGAAAAAGCCATCGACCAAAACAAATTGGAAAAGGCTTTGAAGTGCTCTATTCCCGAGGGTTTGTTGGCCAATTTGGCCCCAAAGTCGGCGGATTAGCCGTGGCTTGCCGGGCAGGTATCGGAAAGGGGAGAAATCGGAATTGTTACTTTAAAATAACCGGAGGTGGTTGAATGGGTAAAAGAAGACGAGTGCATGAAGTTGCTAGGGAGATAAACGTAAGCAGTAAAGAAGTAATCAGCGGGCTGAAAAAAATAGGTATAAATGTTAAATCACATATGTCCACCATAGATAGCGGGGAAGCGGAAAGGGTAATCAGGCTGCTCCGGCCGGATGAGAAGGATGCCAAGGGTAAAAAGGATGCTGCCAAACCCGGCCCGCGGGAAAAGAAGACCGGACACCCCGGTAAGGGCCCAGGAATTGTTGACCGCGTGCCCCAGCGTCCGCCGGACAAAAGATATCAGGAGAGGCCAATTTTCGGTACAGCTAAAAGAAAAAAACAAATAAAGCCGGCAACACCTAAGACCGGCGGGATTGCTTGTGAGGTAGAACAATTGTCAAAAGCCAAAGCAATTGAAAAAACAGTTACAAAGGAAGAAGTACGGCCACCCGTAAAAGAGGCACCGGTAATCCCCATATCCGATGCTGTTGCCGAGGAACGCAAGCGTGCGGAGGCACAACGCTTCAAAAAGAAAGCCGTTAAGGCCAAGACCCCCGACAAGCCGGTAAAGGGTAAGAAAGGGGGCAGGATTCATAGGGCTACAAGCACCAAGCGTACCAAGCCGGCCCCGGTTGCGCCCAGGAAAAAGCCCATTACCATCGAGGGCACCCTCAATGTGCAGGAGTTTGCCGCACGGGTACAAAAAAAACCGGCCGTAATAATTAAAAAACTCATGGATTTAGGAGTTATGGCCACCATCAACCAGGCAGTTGATCCGGATACTGCGGTCATCCTGGGCAATGAATTGGGCTTTGAGATAGAAGTAAAAACAAAAAGCGATTTAGAGGATTTGCTGATTCTTGAACAAAAGAAAAGCGATGATCCTAAAAAACTGCGCCCCCGGCCCTCAGTGGTCACAGTAATGGGGCACGTTGACCACGGTAAAACATCCTTGTTGGATGCGATTCGTGACACGAAGGTCACATCCAATGAATTCGGTGGTATCACCCAGCATATAGGCGCCTACCAAGTTGTAAAAAACAATAAAAAAATTACATTCATTGACACACCGGGCCATGAGGCCTTCACCGCCATGCGGGCGAGGGGTGCCAAGGTTACGGATGTTGCCATCCTGGTTGTTGCCGCGGATGACGGAGTTATGCCGCAAACAATTGAGGCGATTAACCACGCCAAGGCCGCGGAGGTCCCCATCATAGTAGCAGTTAACAAGATTGACAGAGCCAACGCCAATCCGGAAAGAGTAAAACAGCAGCTCACCGAGTATGAGCTGGTGCCGGAGGATTGGGGCGGGGACACAGTTTTTGTAGAGGTATCCGCCTTAAAAAGGGAAGGCATCGAGGATTTATTGGAAATGATATTGTTAGTAGCCGAGATGCAAGAGCTACATGCCAACCCCGAACGACAAGCCATGGGGAATGTCATTGAGGCCCAACTAGACAAGGGAAGGGGCCCGGTTGCAACCATACTGGTTCGCGATGGAACCTTGCATATAGGTGACAACGTCATTGCAGGAAGTGTTTTCGGGAAGGTAAGGGCAATGATGAGTGATCGCGGGAAACGGCTAAAAAAGGCCGGACCTTCAACGCCCGTTCAGGTTCTTGGTTTTTCCGACGTGCCCGCGGCCGGTGATATATTTCAATGTGTAGAAGACGAAAAACTTGCACGGCAGGTTACAGGAAAACGACAGGATAAAAAACGCGAGGAAGAATTACGGGGAAGCGCAAAGATTTCCTTGGATGATCTGTTTAAACAGATTCAAGAGGGAAGCATCAAGGAACTGCCGATAATAATAAAAGCCGACGTTCAAGGTTCGGCGGAGGCATTGAAACAATCACTGGAGAGGTTGAGTACGGAGGAAGTGAAAATCAACCTAATACACAGGGGTGTCGGTGCAATTACGGAAACGGATATTATGCTCGCATCCGCATCTAATGCAATCATTATCGGTTTTAATGTGCGTCCGGATGTTAATGCCAGAAAAATAGCGGAAAGCGAACAGGTGGATATCCGACTCTACAGGGTAATTTATGATGCCATTGAAGATATCAAGGCTGCAATGGGCGGTTTGCTCGATCCCGAGTATAAAGAAGTCGATTTAGGTAGGGTGGAAATCAGGAAAACATTTAAGGTGTCTAGGATTGGGACTATTGCCGGCTGCTATGTTACCGATGGCAAGGTAACCAGGGATGCCAAAGTGCGTTTGATCCGTGACGGTATAGTAATTTATGAGGGTAAATTGGATTCATTAAAACGTTTCAAGGATGATGTACGTGAGGTATCCCAGGGTTACGAATGTGGTTTGACTATAGAGGGATACAATGATATCAAAGAAGGCGACGTCATTGAGGCTTATACAGTCGAGGCCATAAAACGAAAGTTGGAGTAGGAACGAGTACAAAGGTGAAGGGGTGTTATCTATGTCCTACCGGTCTGAAAGGTTAGCAGAAACGATAAAAAAGGAAGTATCAGATATAATAAGCGTCACGATCAAAGACCCTAGGGTAGGTTTCGCTTCCATTACATCCGTGGAAGTATCCGGTGATTTGAGGCACGCAAAAATATATGTGAGTGTTTTAGGGCCGGATATGGAAAGAAAGGCAACACTGGAAGCACTCGAACACGCCAAGGGGTTTATTAGAACGGAGCTGGGAAAGCGAGTAAGGCTCAGGCATACACCCGAACTGGTATTTTACCTGGATGACTCCATAGGGCATGGAGTGCGCGTTATGGAGTTGTTAAAAACTGTTAAAAACGAAAGTGAAGGTCAAGATAATGACTAACTTTACCACCGTTAGCAAGGCCTTATTGGAAGCTGAAAATTTTATTTTAACCGGTCACATTATGCCGGACGGTGACTGCCTTGGTTCTGTTTTGGGTCTGGGAATTGCATTACAAAGTATTGGCAAATCAGTTGTTATGTATAGTCCCGATCGCGTGCCTGGCATTTATGAGTTTTTGATTGATGGGAATAAACTTGTATACAGTTTAAGTGAAGAAACCGAAAAAAATTACGATGTTTTGGTTGCATTGGATTGTTCGGTGGAGGACCGTCTCGGTGATCTGAAAGGTTTATTGAACAGAAGTGACAAAACAGTTATTAATATTGACCATCATGCGGATAACAGCCGCTATGGGGACTATGCTTACATTGACTCCACGGCATCGGCAACCGGTGAGATAATATATGACTTATTAGGGTTTATGGGCCTGGAGATTACCCGGGAAATAGCCACCTGCCTGTATACGGCCATAATGACCGACACTGACTCATTCAAATACTCGAACACAAGCCCCCGGACCCTGCGTATAGCCGCCGATTTAATCGAATTGGGGGCCTCTGCCCATTGTATCTCCAATTGGGTTTATGGTGAGAAACCTTTGGGTAACCTCAAGGCTCTTGGGGCGGCCCTAGACACTTTGCAGGTAAGCCCCTGTGGTTATGTCTCATGGGCGGTAATAGATTACAAAACCCACCGGGATATGGGTGTATGCCATGAGCATACCGATGGTATAGTTAAAACTGTACGGAACATACGGGGAGTAGAGGTGGGCCTTTTGTTCAGGGAAACAGAACCCGGCAAAATAAAAATAAGTCTAAGATCAAAATTTAAAGTCAATGTCAGTGCCTTGGCCGGGCGCTTCGGTGGAGGGGGGCACCCAAGGGCTGCCGGCTGCCTAATTGATGGGAAGTTAGACAAAACCGTGGAAGATATAGTTGGCGCCGCCGTGGAAGCCGTCGGGCAAGAGGCTACGGAAGATGAACGGGATAATTAATGTTTTAAAACCTCCCGGCATAACCTCCCATGATGTTGTGGATATTGTAAGACGTTTAACCGGCGTAAAAAAGGTAGGTCACACCGGAACATTGGACCCGGGCGCGGCCGGGGTCCTGCCCCTCTGTGTAGGTAAGGCTACCAGGGTGGCACGTTTTTTTGTGGAAAGCAATAAATCCTACAGGGGTGAGCTGATTTTAGGTTTCACCACGGATAGCCAGGATATATTTGGCAAAATACTGAGGGTGATTGATGCATCCTGTATCACAAAGGAAGATTTTTTAAAAGAAATGGAATCCTTTAGGGGGAGGATTGAACAGACACCTCCAATGTATTCCGCTGTTCGCGTACGCGGCAAGAGGCTGTATGAGTCTGCCCGGGCGGGCAGGAAAGTTCAACGTAGGCCGAGACCAGCCTACATTTACAGCTTGGAACATATCCGCAGCATAGGCTGGGGGACCGGGCATCCTACCGTATTTTTGGAGGTTAAGTGTTCCAAGGGTACATACATAAGGACACTGTTTTCCGATATTGGCAATCGCCTTCAGTGCGGGGCGGTAATGTCATTCTTGCTCCGCACCGGGGTGGGTGGGTTTGACATTAATGATTCGTGGACAATAGAGGAGTTGACGGACGCGTGTAGGTACGAAAAACTTGACCGTGTCGTTCTGGACATGAATGAGGCATTATCCTTCCTTCCCTGTATTTTGGTTAAAACTTCGGCGATAAAACCGGTTAGCTCCGGTAGCCCTCTCTACCCACCCGGGGTAGAGTTTGCCCCTAAAGGGCTAAATGAAGGGGATTTAGTACGGTTATGCGGAAATAATAAACTATTGGCTCTGGCTAGGGTCAAATTTGATAAGAGAAACGGCAAACAACGTCTAATATACATAGCGGAGTGCGTTTTATCCTAGGAGGGCTGCAAGTGCACAAGCCAATTAATGCAAACAGCAAAAATATTGTAGCGGGTTTAGGCAACTTTGACGGTGTACACCTTGGTCACCAACGGCTCATTGGGGTGACCACCACCTTGGCGGGGGAATTAAATGCGATGCCGGCCATAATTACATTCGACCCCCACCCGCAGCGGGTGTTGAATCCTGACAATGCACCTTTGTTGTTGACGGAACGAAGCGAAAAGGAAAGAAAGATAAAAGATCTTGGTATCAATACAATCATTTGGCTACCTTTTTCCCCGAAACTTGCTTCTCTGAGTTCCGAGGATTTTGTAAGGCAGATAATTGTAGGGAAATATCACTGTAAGGGTGTGGTAGTTGGCTACAATTATACTTTTGGCGCCGGTGGTGAGGGAAAGGCGGAGACCATGGTCAAACTAGGCAGTAAATATGATTTTCAAGTCCGAGTAGTGCCCGCCGTAACCACCGGGGGTATGGTCGTGAGCAGTACAGCGGTACGGGACTATATGAGGCAGGGGGATATTGAAAGGGCCGCAGGCATGTTGGGTTCTTATCCTTCAATGAAAGGTAAAGTTATGTGCGGGGACGGGCGTGGTAAGGAAATAGGTTTTCCCACGGCCAATCTAGATGTTCCCCAGGGCGTATTAATCCCGGGAAATGGTGTTTATGCAGTAAACGTTCTGGTTGATGAGGATATGTTTTTGGGTGTTGCAAATATTGGCACCAGACCAACCTTTTACGGTAGCGATAATGCACGCAATATTGAGGTGCACCTGTTGGACTTCCGCGATAACCTTTACGGGAAGGTAATTAAAATTGTTTTTAAAAAAAGAATCCGCAACGAAAAAACATTCAGCTCCGTCGAGGGATTGGTCCGGCAAATTCAAGTTGATATCAGGACGGCTAGGAGTGTAGGTTGAAAATTATAACATAAATATTAAAAATTAAAATATAGTATATTGATGGTGTACGTTTACTTCTTTTGGGAAATGTGCTAGAATAAACGCATCCGGCACCCCGATAATACTGTAAAGAGCTGTGGTGTATATGTCTGAATTAAGGCTTCAGGATGAGGAAATGAAAAAATGGCTCAACCAAATTGCCATAATATGCCTTAGTGATGATTTTTTGCATTTAAAAAAAGAATTGGAAACCCACTACCGGGATGCCAGCATTAAAAACGTGCAGTTAAAGGCTTTTCAGGATGCTTTGTATGCTTTTTTGGCGCAAGAGGATGATGAAAAGCGAGCAATGCAAACGCAGGTATACTAACTGGGAGATCATGCAATGCGTATTATAGTAACAGAGCATGCCCAGAAGAGGCTAGGTAATCCAAGGCAGCAGGGTGTAACTATGGATGATATAATAGAGTCTGCTTCGGCAATACCAGGAAGGATTCCTACAGCTACCCGTTTTAGAGGTTTTTTCGCCAAATCGGGAAGATTCTTTGATATTGTTGCAAAGGATATCCCAACGGGGCGCTTGGTGATAACCGTTATAGGAAAATAAAAAGAACCATTAGCTAGGAAACACGCGCTCCCGGCGGTTAACTTGGCTAGCGGCGATTTGAAGAAAGGGAGGTGAGCAAATGGCGTTGTCTTTAGAGCAAAAAAAGTCGATCATTGAGGAATATAAGACCCACGAGAATGATACAGGATCACCTGAGGTTCAGGTTGCAATGTTGACCAAAAGGATTAACACCTTGACAGAACATTTGAAAACTCACAAAAGTGATCACCACTCAAGACGCGGTTTGCTGAAAATGGTAGGTCAGAGAAGATC
>CAZKPV010000075.1:5327-8684 GCA_964554735.1 uncultured Clostridia bacterium | reverse complement strand
TGCCAAACTCAAAAACCTTGTCCTTTTCGGGCCCGTCCACCCTGTCCCAAGCATTGATCCGTTCAAGTAAAATGCTCCTTTTATCCACCTTTTCGATCCCCTCTTTTTTATTTCGTCCAGTCTATATAAGATTCGCCGGCGGTATGCTTTGCAGGAAATGACTACTCAAATATTCCGCGGCATACCCCAAATAACCGACAATCTTCGAATTCTGAAGTAAATTATACAAAAAACCCTCGTTAGCCCCGCCGGAAACGATACCGCCAAAAGCCTGGAGCGGTATGAGGATGGCTATTAAGATCATAATAGTAATTATTCCCCGGGCAACACCAAAAATACCCCCGCCGATACGGTCGACAATACCTACAAAAGTATATGAAAGGACGCGGGACAAAGAATAACCGAGCATTACAATTAATTTTTCCACCATGATTAAAATAACTATAAAAACCACAATATCCAAAACAGTAAAGGTTATAATGTCACCGAGAGCCTCCTCAATTGTAAGCGTGCTGACCTGAAGAAGCTCGATTAGTTTTTCAATAAACATACAATTGTTTGCAGCCAGCACGTCACACATTCCCGTCAGGCTGTTGCCAATGAAACCGCTAATGTTTTCGCCGCTCACGTGAATCGGTAGCTCTATCATGGACGAAATAAGCGGCCCAACTTTTTCCGCTATATTAAAGTACCCATCAATGTAGCTGCCCACCGGGCGGCAATAAAATATTGCCACCGCCAGACCTACCGCCACACCCACCAGCTTGCTGATGCCCGCCAGTAGGCCGGCCCGGAAACCATTTAGGGTCGCAAGAGCCAATATAACTATAAAAACAATATCCAGTGTATTCATGTAAATGCCCTCAAGAAAATGCTCCCACTATATTGTAAGTATTTAGTTCTGTATTTTTACCTGATATTCCTTTTTAATAACTTTTCTTTTAATTCATGGATCATTCCCGCAGTGAGATAAAACAGCATAATTAGACCGGCGTAACCGAACAGTGGATACAAAAGCCTGACCAGAAAGGCAAACTCAAATTTTGCAAATGGAAGGGTCGACAACAATGCAGCGAAACCTATGGCCCTGTACCCGCCCCCCCCGTATGGTGCCAGACGACTGGCCATACCGTGGGTATTACTGATCAAAGTTGTTAAGATGGCGGCCCAAATCAGAAAACTTAATACCGTCCCGTAAAATGGGTTCAGCCTTGATGCTATGTAGAGTAAGGGCAGTTGGTACTCCTGAACCGCCGGGTAGAAACAGATTTCCGCGGAGGCGATCAGGTAGGCGGCTATTCCCAAGCCAAGTCCACCTAGCATCCCCCCCCACAAGGCAGATTTTTTGGTGGCAACCCTGCCTAGGGAGGACAGGACGGCTAGGGGAATTACAAGATTGTAGGAAACATACAGCACGGACGAACCAAAAACTTCGGCGTATCTGTCCAAGCCGGCCATGCCGGTTGCTGAATTATACCCAACCAGGTATATGGCCACCAGGGCCACCGATACCGCACACAAAAATTTAGCCGGCACAAGCACGGAATTGGCCACTAGCAAACCCCTTAAACCCTTGAAAACCACTAGTGCCGCAAAAGTGAGGGACAGGAAAATACCGTGGGCGGGGTTAAAACCAAGCTGTTCTTGGAAAATTGCGCCGCTTCCAGCCAGCATAACGCCATTGCCGCCAAATAGAATAAGAAACCCTATTATATCAAAGAGCCTGGCCACCCTGTCCCCCATAATGATATTGAGAAATTCACCGTAGTTCGAACATCTGTGCCGTACGGCCATTACAAGAATAAAAGAACCATATAGGGCAAACAATAATCCCGCTAGAACAGAACCGCCCAGCCCTATGGAGCCAAACCTAGCGAAAAAGTGGTATATCTCCTGCCCCGTCGCAAAACCGGCGCCAATCACCGCACCCATATACACGGCGGCTATCTCCAAGGACAAAATAATGTCACTCCGCACAACCCGCCCCCCCAAAGCTATCCTATGCAGGAGAAACAGTATTTTTACAAAAATCTTACAAAATTTAGGAATAATATTATGCCTTTCTGGAAATATATATACTAGTTGATTGTGTTTAATGCCGGAAGGAGTATTTGAGATGCCCGTGACACATAATATATTCAGAAGCAAACCCAGAAATAAACGCAAAATTCATATAGATGAAATCCAAGCCTCCACCCTGTTTGCCCGGGATCTTGCGGCCCGTATTATCAATGAGTTTGGGGAGCCGGACAATACAATAGTATTACTGTGTGTTGGCACAGACCGTTCGACAGGGGATAGCCTGGGGCCGCTCGTCGGTAGCAAGCTGTCGCAATTGGATCAAAATCTGTTCCGAATATATGGAACCCTTGATGAGCCGGTCCATGCCAGCAATTTAAAAGAAAAACTGAAACATATAAATCAAACTCACAATAACCCTTTTATCATAGCAGTGGATGCCTGTCTGGGGGAACTGGAAAACGTGGGGTCCATAAGCATTGAAAATGGCGCCCTCAGGCCCGGGGCGGGGGTAAACAAGATGCTCCCGGCGGTGGGCGACATTAATATTGCCGGGGTGGTAAATGTCAGCGGTTTCATGGAGTACATCGTGTTACAAAACACACGCCTCAATCTGGTAATGAAGATGGCCGATATAATCACCAAGGGCTTACTGCAAACTACCTGGGAATTAAAGCAGAAACAGGCACCGGGCCTGTAAACCCTGCCTGTTTTTGTCATATCACTAATTGATTAACTTATTGCAAACTGCCTGTTTAATGGCCTGCTCCTCCTCCTGAGATAGGGGGTAGGTCGATGTCCCCCTCCTGATGGGCTTGGCGTAAACATGAGAGTTGTCACGGCCATGAAGGCTAGAAACAACCGTGCCGTTCCCATATCCATCCATCAAGGCAAGGGCGAAGCTTAATTGACCACCCGTATCATCATAGGCATCAAATCTTACTACGCCTATGTTCTGAATACAACCTTTTATTGTGTGGTCTAGCTCAATCTGGGTTTTCTTCAATGTCTCCATCTTTTCGCTGGCCTTATTAACCTCAGTGCTGTAATTGAATAAATGCTCCTCAAGGTTTGCCCGTGTATTGCCACGCATAAAGGTGCGGTACCTTTTGGTGACTTGATTAACCTTAATTAACAAGACCACATTCACTATCAAAAAAATTATTACAATCAAGCCAAGGACAATGACAGCGTAATCTAGGTTATCCTGAATAATCTCTAATATCAAGTTGCCACCTTCTTTGCTGTTAAATTGTTTCACGTGAAACAATTTAATTTCTGACAGTTATATCCTTGAAAATTTTTTCTAGTTCATTATCATCCTTGTATGATGTTTTC
>CAZKPV010000075.1:0-5317 GCA_964554735.1 uncultured Clostridia bacterium | reverse complement strand
GAATGACTATCCTACCGCCGCTGTTTTTCCCTTTTCTGATTATGACTTTTGTGGAAAACAAGGTGGATAATTTCCTTTCAATCCTGTCTATGTGGGGTTCCTTTTGTTTCCCGGCCGGTGTTTTGTTTTTGCGCTTTCTTTCGGATAAATCCCTTACAATCTTCTCCGCCTCACGGACATTGTGGTTTGAGGCCACTATTTCCCTCGCCACGGCAATCTGTTCTTTGCTACTCTTTAGGCCGAGAATGGCCCTCGCATGGCCGGGTTTTATATGGCCCTCTTTAATTAAATCCTTAACCTCATCCGGGAGTGCCAGCAGCCGCGTCATGTTGGCCACAAAGGGTCTGCTTTTCCCGATTTGTTTGGATATTTCCGCCTGGGTCAGGTTGAAATCTTCCATTATCTTTTTATATGCCCTTGCTTCTTCCAAGGGGTTCAAGTCCTCACGCTGGATATTCTCGATCATGGAGATTATGGCCGACTCCAGGGGGGTACAGCGCTTGACCACAGCAGGGATGAATTCCAACCCAAGTTTTTCACAGGCCCGCCAACGTCTTTCACCCGCAATAATCTCATAGCCACCCTCCCGGAGGGGGCGGACTACAAGCGGTTGTATTACCCCATGTTGTTTTATGGACTGGGCGAGCTCATCAATCTTGTCGTCATTGAAGCTTTCCCGAGGTTGTTGCATATTTGGCTTTATAGCCTTGACCGCTATTTCCCTTAGATCATCCCTTGAATCGCTGATCATGGCTTTTTCGGGGAAAAGGGCCGAAAGGCCTCTGCCGAGCCCTCGTTTCTTACTCAATTCCCATCACTTCCTTCGCAAGGTCCATATATACCTGGGCCCCGCGGCAACGTGAATCATACAATGCCACCGGCCGCCCGTGGCTTGGGGCCTCACTTAACCGTACGTTTCTGGGCACAATGGAGCTATATACCTTGCCCCTAAAATATTTTTTAACCTCATCTACCACCTGGATAGCCAGGTTAGTGCGTGCGTCAAACATTGTGCACAGGACGCCTTCGATAAACAATTCCGGGTTCAGTCTTTCCTGTACAATCTTAACCGTATTCATTAATTGCCCTAGCCCCTCCAAGGCGTAGTATTCACACTGTATGGGGATCATTACTGAATCAGCGGCCGTGAGTGCATTCAAAGTTAACAGCCCAAGGGAAGGGGGACAGTCAATAAATATATAATTGTATTGGTCCTTTATGCCACCCAAAGCCCTCCTCAAAATGTGTTCGCGGGCTTTTCGGTTAACCAGCTCTATTTCCCCGCCGGCTAGTTGTAGGGTTGCGGGAATCAGATCAAAAGCGGTGAAATTTTCAATACTCAGTATCAGACTTTCAACCCCGACATTATTTATCAAGGCATCGTAAATACATCTGTCTATTTGTTGTTTATCAAATCCAAGACCTGTTGTGGCATTACCTTGTGGGTCTATATCTATAAGTAAAACCGATTGACCCAGCTGGGACAAACTAGCACCGAGATTAACCGCAGTGGTAGTTTTTGCGACACCTCCCTTTTGGTTGGCTATTGCTATTGTCTTACCCACTGTCCGCACCGCCTTAGCTTTTTAAGGTCTATTTCAACAAAAAAAAAGTTATTCCCTTCTTTATTTTATATTTTGATTGATAATTGATTTATTTTAGGGGTCTTTTGACCGGAATGCCGGGGCGCCGGGGGTATTTGGGGTCGCTCGGGCCGGTTTTTCTGTAAACCACAATTTTCCTGTCGCCCTGACCTCCGGGCAAGACAAAATCGTGGATGCCGGAGACCTCCCCCCCTAAAATCTCGGCTACTCCGGCACTTGCCCTCATTTCCTCTTCCACACCTGGTCCCTTAAAAGCAAAAAAGTAGCCACCGGGGGAGAGTAGGGGGAGGCAATACTCCAGCAGCACCGGAAGGGCCGCAACCGCCCTACTGACAGCAATCCCAAAAGACTCCCTGTATCCCTTGCCTTGCCCTATAATTTCCGCCCGCTCATTGGCAACCGCGACATCATCAAGCCCTAAGGCCACAATTACTTTTCTCAAAAATTGGGCTTTTTTTTGTGTGGCCTCCAGCAATATCAGGCCGATCTTCGGATAAAGTATTTTAAGCGGAATTCCCGGAAAACCGGCGCCACTCCCGACATCAATTATCCTTTCTTTTCCCCGTATCAGGCCCAATTTTGAACATAAGATCGAATCTATAAAATGCTTGGTAACAATCTCGTCCCGGGTGCAAATTCCCGTCAGATTATATTTCCTGTTTTCTGATAGCAGGAGTTCGTAATACCGACTAAATTTGGACAATTGTTCGGCGCCAAGGTTTACACCTACGGACATGGCCTGTTCCCGGGTAAGTTTTTGGACGGCATCCATTTCATTTAACACCCTGTCTTTTTCTTTTTTCCATATATACCAGTAAGGCGGTAATATCCGCCGGATTTACACCCGATATTCTTGCGGCCTGGCCTACGGAAACCGGCCTGATTGCCGTGAGTTTCTCCCGAGCCTCCAGGGAAATACTGTCTAGTTCGTTGTAGTCAAGGTCCTGGGGAATAGGCCTGTTCTCCATTTTGTTAAACCGCTCCACCTGCTTGATTTGCTTTTCAATGTAGCCAGCGTATTTAAGTTGTATTTCCACCTGTTCCCTTACGTCCTTGGGAAGTTTAGGGTGGTCACCCGGCAAAGATAACAAGTCCTCATAGCCAACTTCGGGCCTTCTCAGAAGCCCGGCTAGCGTGGTGGGGTTATTTAGCCCGGAGGTGCCGGCCTTTTTCAGCAATTCCTGTATTTCTGCGGAAGGTGTGACGGTAATTGAACCCAGCCTATCCTTTTCCTTTTCCACCAAATCATATTTTTTGAGGAAGGCCCGGTATCTGTCGGGGCCCACGGCACCGATCTTATAGCCTTTTTCCGTTAACCTGAAGTCAGCATTGTCAAATCTTAAAAGAAGCCTGTACTCCGCCCGGGAAGTCAACATTCTATAAGGTTCCTGCGTCCCCTTGGTGACTAAATCATCAACCAACACCCCTATATAGGCCTCCGAACGGGTCAAGACCAAGGGGGGGTTATCCGTGGCATAAAGTGCCGCATTAACGCCTGCGATCAACCCCTGGGCCGCCGCTTCCTCGTAACCCGAACTGCCGTTAAGTTGTCCGGCGGAAAACAACCCCGCGACAGCCTTTACCTCTAGGCTGGCTCGCAATTGGGTTGGTATAATATAATCGTATTCAATGCCGTAACCCGGCCGGATGATCTTCACATTTTCTAAACCGGGGATGCTTTTGAGCAACCTGAGCTGTAAGCTTTCCCCGGAGCTCGTATACAAACCCTGCACATACATCTCCTTGGTTTGCCAACCTTCGGGCTCTATAAAAATCTGATGCCGCTCCCTGTCGGGAAATCTGGAGATTTTGGTTTCGATGGAAGGACAGTACCTCGGTTCCACACTTTCCCTATCAGCCATATAGTAGGGTGCCTTGTCTAGGTTTTCACGAATAATATCGTGGGTGTGGGCGGTGGTATAGGTAAGCCAGCTAGAAAGTTGTTCACGTTCCATCACAGGGGACATAAAAGAAAAATTGTGGGGTTCACTGTCCCCGGTTTGTTCAATCATTTTTGAAAAATCTATGGAGCTTCGATCAATCCTAGCCGGTGTTGTGGTCCTGAAACGACCCGTTTTTAACCCCAGATCATCGAGGCTTTTTGCTAGGTTTTTGGGCGCATACTGGCCATTGGGGCCCCCCTCATAAGTTAGCCCTCCCATAGTTATTTTACCACGTAAATAGGTACCAGTAGTCAGCACCACGGCCCTACATGCAAATGATGCCCCGGTGTTCAACAAGACACCGGAAATCCTGCCATTAGAATGCAAAAGCCTGTCCACCACGGCCTGCTTGATGTCCAAGTTCGGCTCCCTTTCCAAGGCGCGACGCATAACAGATTGGTATTCCCACTTGTCGGACTGTGACCTCAAAGCTCGAACTGCCGGGCCCTTGCTAGTGTTCAACATCCTCATTTGTATGGACGAATGGTCGGCATTTAAGGCCATCTGTCCCCCCAATGCATCTATTTCCCTGACGAGGTGCCCCTTGGCGGGGCCGCCGATAGAAGGATTGCAAGGCATGAGCGCCACACTGTCAAGACTGATCATAACAACCAGGGTCCGGCATCCCATCCTTGCGGCGGCCAGGGCCGCCTCGCAACCCGAATGCCCGGCGCCGATTACTATCACATCATATTCCCCTGCCTTGTACCTCATAATCCGCTCACTTCCCGATACAAAAATCTGCAAATATTTTATCCACAATATCCTCCCGGACGGATGAACCCGTTATCTCCCCAAGGGCTTCCCAGGTTTCGCGAATATCCAGGGAGACCAAATCGACCGGTAAATCGTTTTCTAGGGCCCGAACAGCATCGCCTAAATGTTCCCTTGCCTTACCCAAGGCACTTTTATGGCGTACATTGCTAACCAGTATATCCCTGGAAGCTTGAACTTCTGCTCCCATCACCAGATTGAAGACGGTATCTTCAATCTTATCCAACCCTTTTTCTTCGAGGGCCGAAATTTCCAGGATTCTTTCCTCCCCCAAGATTCCCACCAGTTCCGCCCTGTTAATCTTATCAACCTTCAGATCTATCTTATTAACAAGAACCAAGAGTTTTCTTCCTTTAACCAAACGTATGATCTTTAAATCTTCATCCTCCAAACCGCTAGCCGCATCAAGCACCAATAAGATCAGGTCGGCATTTTCCAGTGTTTCCTTGGCCTTTAAGACACCGATCATCTCTACCGCATTTTCCGCCTCCCTAAGCCCCGCCGTGTCAATTAACCTTACGGGAATACCCTTTATATTGAGTATCTCCTCAATGATATCCCTGGTGGTTCCCGGAACATCCGTCACTATGGCCCTTTTTTCCCTCAACAGGGCATTTAACAAAGAGGATTTCCCCACATTTGGCTTGCCTACAATTACGGCATTGATCCCTTCCCTGTAAATTTGCCCGCCTTCCGAATTTTTTAATAGGGTGTTTATCTCCTCCGTCATTTCATTCAATTTTACAAGAAGACTTCGCGTGTCAAAATCGCCCAAATCTTCCTCCGGAAAATCAATGTTGGCCTCAATCTGGGCTAAAATGTCCAGCAATTCCTGTTGTAAAATGTTGATTTGTGTCGATAATCTTCCCCCAAGTTGGTTAACGGCAAGTTCCAGACCCGAGTTTGTCCGTGCCGTGATGATATCAATGACAGCCTCCGCCTGGGCCAAATCCATTCTCCCATTTAAAAAGGCCCTCTTACTGAATTCACCGGGAT
>CAZKPV010000074.1:8126-8697 GCA_964554735.1 uncultured Clostridia bacterium | reverse complement strand
CAAGTGGTAAGGCAGAGGACTGCAAATCCTTTATTCCCCAGTTCAAATCTGGGTGGCGCCTCCAAAAAAATAATGGGATAATACGGGCTCGCAAAATTGCGGGCCATTTGTTTTATATGGTACAATTTAGCAACAGGAAAGAAAATTAAGGAGGGGAAATGTTATGCCGATACCAAAAAAGTCCACGGCAATCCTGCGTATCTTGGCTGTTGTACTGCTAGTTGTGATGGCCACCGTGGGCTGTGGTTTGGAACCCAACTGGGCACATGAGGGCCAAGAAGGGACCGATGATTTTCCACTAAAAGTAATGTTCGCGGTATCCACAGGGAATATACATGATTATATGCCGGATCTACTGGCCGGTGAGACTGTCAGTGGGTATGACCTTTTACCATGTCTTGAAAACTTTACCCGTACCACTTGGGCGGAATTGGATGAGGTCTACGGTCGCAATTGGTGGGACCCCCTATGGGTAGGCTTGCATGATGCTGCCATCACCCGGGTGCAAGGCCAAAATGATTCAAGTGAACAATCCCTGCGTGATTATTATCTGGGTAAAGCCCTTTTAGCA
>CAZKPV010000074.1:0-8116 GCA_964554735.1 uncultured Clostridia bacterium | reverse complement strand
ATGGTGCCTATACTGAGGGCTTGATGAATATTGCAATGTTGCAATGGAATTACGACGGAGCCTTGTACAGTAATTGTTTATCGGAATGCTTTTCTGAAGGGGAGGCGGCTACCCTACGACAAATTATCATCTATTCCCAGGAGCTCAACAGTGGGGCATTTGCACTGCAGATTCCAGAGATAGGGCGGGCTATATGTTTAAATGCATATCCGGTTGATTTCCCCTTTGGCTTCGACTTGGTCGAGAAGGGCCGTGAGGATTTTCGCGCCGAAAGCTTTGGTCCCGGCACTACAGTGGAAGGCGATGGTTTGCAGGTAAAATATTTAAACCCTTCTGAGGGTGTATATACTGTTATAACCGTCCGTGCCACAAAAAAGGGTTATTCTACAGAAGGGGTTGCCATTGGCGATCCGGTTGAAGCCTTATTGGAACAATGGGATGGCAAGGATTTACGAAAATGGGACAGCATCAGTTATGATGACGAAGCGTGGTTCGGTAGCCAGTACGATTTTGCCTACACTTACACACAAGAGAATGGCACCAAAAGCATTGTTTATCTAATCAGAGATGGTGTCGTACATGGCATAGAACTGATAGATGGACTGGATGGGACTATGTATTGATTTATGAGAAAATCTTTGTTTTGGTGGGAATATACGGGCCAATATCTGGGTTAGGTTTATAACTTGGCAGGAAATTCATCATTAATAGAGAACCAGATAGTTGAGTGTTTTTATACGGATTTGAAGGGGTGTGGCAATATGGAATATAATAGGGAACTAGAGGGTTTGCTACGTACTGTAATTCAGGAAGAACTGCGGCCAGTTAATCAGCGGTTAGATAGACTAGAGCAAGGGCAAAGGCAGCTAGAGCAAGGGCAAAAACAGCTAGAGCAAGGGCAAAAACAGCTAGAGCAAGGGCAAAGGCAGCTCCGGAAGGATGTTAGACAACTCCAAGTAGACGTTAAAGAAATAAAAATAGAGCTTCGTGAAATGTGGAGAGATATTTCTAAATTTGATGATCGTATTTCTGCCGTGGAAAAGACCGCCCAATAAATCCTAATTGTTACAAGGGCATGATTAGCTTGGGGATAACAAAAGAAGAGTTTGGTGATACGATTTCATTATTGATGGTTACCAAGGTACAAAGCCCACGAGCTTCCGTATTGTAGGGGCTTTTTTTTATGAGGGTCAAATCACAGAAGGGTCGTTTGGAAATCAGGTGGGTAATCTATTTAAAGCTATGCGATAATTTTGCTACTCCATGAACATCGTTTACACAGGTAAACCCCGTTGACACGCGTTAACAATTTTGTTATTATTTAAATAAATACTTGCGTGACTAGAAAGGAGCGTATAATTATGAGCCTACCCAACAGAAATAACCCCTATTCATTTGACGAATTTTTGGAAAGGAGGGATAACTTTGACTTTTACAGGGATGATCCCTTCCTCCAAAAGTTAGTTAAAAAGTATGCTATCAATGAATGGGAAGATTTGCATGAAAAACTATTGCAATTTTCCCCAAAGGTATCGTTTCGATGGAAGCGACTTGCAGATGATATTGCAAAACCCGAAATGCGACCGTATATAGAGCATTATGATGCGTATAACCACCGTATTGATAGAATTGTGCGTCCTATGGAAACCCACCTTCTAGAAAGGGAGATTTTTTCGGAGGGGTTATTCTCCGAGAAAACTACTTCATGGGAGCATTTTGTTAAACGTTTTCTCCTACACCAAATAGGTGAGGCGGGTGTGCTTTGCCCTATTGCTTGTACGGAAGGGTTGATAGCCTTAATTGAATATTTCCCCGACCCAGAGATTCCTGAACTCGGGAAAATACTTCAACATTGTAAAGAAGGTGTGGATGGCGAATTTGGGATAGGCGCTCAGTTTATGTCGGAAATACAGGGTGGATCGGATATTCCATCAAATTTGCTAGAGGCTTCACCGGATGGAAAGTTGTTTAGATTGTATGGAACAAAATTCTTTGGTTCGGCAGTCCATGCAGATTATTCTGTTGTTACAGCTAAAGTAACCGGTAGTGAAAAAGTTGGCACTTTTGTTGTACCTTCCTGGTTGCAAGGGGATAAGGAGCGGGAACATCGCAATAATTACACCATTGACCGTATTAAATGGAAGATGGGTACTGTTGAACTTCCTACAGGTGAAATTACCTATAATGGTGCCTTGGCATATCCTGTTGGTGCCCTTGATAGGGGTGTAGCAAATGCAGTAGGCATTGTGTTAACATTATCTAGAATTGCTGTTGGTATATCTAGTGGAGCAGGGATGGTACGGGCTGCAAGGGAGGCGCAGATGTACAGCGAGTTTAGGGATGTATTTGGCAGTAAAATATACCAGTTCCCGGTTGCGGCAAACCAACTTCACCGATTGCTGAATGCGGCGAAGAGAACAACGGCAGGAGCCTTTAAAATTTATGATTTGTACCTTCGTTTAGGAAGGAAACTCCTGCCAGGCCTGAAATCTAATGAACCTATAGATATGGTAAAGCAACGTTTTAATTTAAGGGAGCTGATCCTGCTTCAGAAAATCACGACTTCCTACGAGGCAACAGATGTGATCAGGGATGCGATTAGCTTTTTCGGTGGCCACGGTGTTATAGAAGATTTTACTTCACTGCCCAGGCTCTTGCGTGACTCTGTGGTAAATGAGTTATGGGAAGGCCCGCGCAACGTGCTTCTTGCACAGGTGCTACGTGATTTACAAAGGGCATCAAAGTGGTATGCCCCGGAACAGTTTGTTTCCGGTGTATTAGATGGTGCTCCCGAGGAAACAATTAGGTATTACACTGATGGGTTAAAGGGTTACCTTGGCGATTCTTCTTTAATAAACTTTGATGAAGATTCCCTTAGGGTTGCCGGGGAGTGGGAGGAGTTTTGTGATAGTTTCCTTAGGTGTTACCAGGAAACAGCCCTAGCGGATATGGAAGAGACGCCACTTATGAATGACGGCAAGATATAGCTACCGGTAGACCAAAGACCAAATGGGAGGGGAAAACTGTATGATTAACGTAAATGCGGGCAAGCTTCTGGCCAATAGGGCTTTTTTATCCCCGGAACTAGAGGCATTTGTAGGGGATGATTACAGATATACTTATAAACAGGTTGATGAGCGTGTTAACCAATTTGCATCTTTGCTGGAAGAGAATAATATAAAACAAGGTGATCGTATTGCCTTGTTGTGCAAGAACAATCAATACTTTGTTACGGCCTTCTTTGCGGCGGCGAAAACAGGTGTCATTACCGTTCCCCTAAACTGGCGTCTAAAGGAGCCGGAGTTAGAGTATATTCTACAGGATTGCGGTGCATCACTGCTTGTTTATGATGAGGAATTTGACGAAGATGTGGAAAATTTAAAAACAAAGATACCAGTACGTGTATATGTACGATCGGCAAATCTAGGGAATGATAACGAATTTGAAAAGGCTTTGTCAGGTAGGACAAAAGAAGAACCAGGGCTTGTAACAGGAGATGACGACCCGGCAATTATAATGTATACATCTGGAACTACGGGCAAGCCAAAAGGGGCGGTTTTAACCCACAATAATTTATTCTGGGCCACTATTGGTATATCACATACTGTTGAATGGCAGTACAGGGATCGATTTTTAGCGGTTGCCCCTTTCTTCCATATTGGTGGTTTAGCACCGATTGTTACCAATGTGCATAAAGGAAGCACTATAGTATTTATGCCCGAATTTCATCCTGTGGCTATGGTGGAGACTATATCCAAAGAAAAGATTAATAATATGATGACTGTTCCCTTAATGCTTCAGGTTTTACTCACTGTGCCGGGGCTAGAAAAAGCGGATCATTCCTCTGTAAGAACTATAATCTGTGGTGGTTCACCCGTTCCCGAGATTCTAATCAAGAAATACAAGGAACTGGGCATAAAAGTGCAAAACGTTTATGGAATTACCGAGTATTCAGGTGCTGTCACCTTTTGGACACACGATATGGGTATGGAAAAGTGTAACTCCGTTGGTAAGCCCGTCTTTCACGGTGATATTACAATTATCGATCCTAATTCCGGCAAAGTATTGCCATCAGGAGAAGTAGGGGAGATAGTGTGCACAGGGCCACAAGTTTTTAAAGAATATTGGAATCAGCCCGAGGCAACCAAGGAGGTGCTTGTAAATGGAAGGTATTACTCTGGGGATTTGGGCAAAAAAGATGAAGAGGGTTTTATTTATGTAATTGATCGTTTAAAAGATATGATCATTAGCGGTGGCGAAAATATTTACTCGGCGGAGCTAGAGGAAGTAATTGGTTTGCACCCGGCTGTTGTAGAAGTAGCAGTTGTCGGTGTTCCCGATAAAAAATGGGGCGAGATACCACGTGCTTATGTGGTTAAAAAACCAGGTACGGGGTTAACTGAACGAGATATTATTGACCTGTGCAAGGATAACCTTGCTAGCTATAAATGCGTAAAGGAAGTTCACTTTACAGATGCCTTGCCTAGAAATGCCGTGGGGAAAATATTAAAATCGGCTTTGAGAGGGAAATCTAAATCACAACAGCCGTTTTAATAAAGAGGTCGGTGTTGGCAGTATTGCCCGAAGCCCCTATATTGTTCCAAGAATGTAGGGGCTTTGCCTATGCTTCTTTTTTAAACAACCCGGCAACCAGACGGGCAAGGCGGTGCATATGTCTTCGAACATCATGGCCACTTCTTCCGGGGTAATTTCTGAACGTTATAAGAATGCCATTTAAAGATGCAAAAAATGCGTGTGAAAGAAATCTAACATTTCCGTTGTTCCCAATGTCACTAAAGACATTGTCAAAAACACTAAGTAGATAGCGTTCCGTCGCATTGAATTTCTCTAGGGACTGCTCATCTAGATTGCTGTTTATCATAAAATGTGTCATCATTTGAAAAAAGGAATCATGATTTAGAAGATAATCAATATAATCGGTGGCGATACTTTCTATGGAAATATTTCTGTTCTTGTTAATGTGTTTTTCCATCTTCCTGCATATATCCCTAGCCTTATACACAAAGGCTTCCAAAAAAAGCTCATCACGGTCCGAAAAATACCTGTAAATGGAGGCTGGGGAAATGCCCGCCTCCGAGGCTATATCACGTATGCTTACATCATTAAATGATTTTTTCGCAAATAAATTTATTGCCGCATCTATAATGAGTTTCTTTCTAGTTTCGCGCTCATTTTCCTTTAGAATCATAAAAGTGGTTTTTTCCGACAAGTCTTTTTGCACTCCCAAAAGTTTTATTTTCTGCTAGCCTAATTATATACTTTTTCGTGTTCAGCTGCAAAACCCTACGTGATTGTTTTTGTAGTTTCTACAATTTTTGATTGGCATTTGTATCCCCTACGTTTTTGTGCATTACAATGAACTCGAAGTTTTGCTCCGTTCTGTAATTAAAGAAGAGTTACAGCCAGTAAACAAAAGGCTTGACAGACTTGAACAGGGGCAAAAGCAACTTGAACTAGGTCAGAGGCGACTCGAAAAAAAGTTACAAATATAAAGGTTGAGCTTCGTGAAATGTGGAGGGATATTTCTAACTTCGAAAATAGGGTCACCAAATTAGAAAATGTTGCCCGTTAAGGGGTGTATTTTACACGGGCGGGGATCTGCATATGCCAAATATGGGATTTGATCCGTGTGTCCACTAGGCAATGCCCGTGACTTTAATTTTTAAAACTGCACAATACTGAAAATCATTGTGGCGGGGTACTATCTGGATTTGAGTTTCCCCCGTTTTTACCGCCTTTAACATAATCCCGTCTGTATGCCTTTCATTAAACCTTTCGCTGGTTTGTTCCCCAAAGTAAGATATAACATTCACAAATTCAAGCAAATCATAATTTGATTTTTGGAGGAATCTTGTTTTCCGCGCCGTAATCGGTGTGGTGTGATCGCGTTTGATAATAAGTGTATCCCCAACACTGAGCACTATATAATCGGCTGAAAGCCGTACGGGGTCAGGTGTGCAAATCTTTTTGTTGCCACAGTAGTACCGGTAAACAACTGTTACAATACTATCCATAAGATGATACTACCTTTCCTTAGGTTTAAATGATTACTCCCTCTATATATATGTGCCTACATAAAAACTAGTTATAAATTATCCAAAAACTATGATGTTGGAGGTTTGTCGTTAGTGGACTATAATATTATGGGTAGGGTGTACTTGGTGGGGGAGTGACAAAGTGAAACCGATCATTGTGGCCAAAAAACTGTCAAAGATATACCAAATGGGTGAGGTTATTGTCCACGCCCTAAATGAGGTTAGCTTTGAACTCCTTGGGGGAGAACTGCTAGTGATGCTTGGGCCCAGCGGTTCGGGAAAGAGCACTCTACTGAATATTATTGGAGGGATGGATTCGGCGAGTAGCGGTGAAATATATTATCTCGACCTACCCCTTCATACAGCCGATAATCAGCAGCTAACTTACTATCGCAGGGATCATGTGGGGTTTGTTTTTCAATTTTACAATTTGATGCCTAGCTTAACGGCCTATGAAAATGTTAGTCTTGCCGCTGAGATCGCAAGGGATCCTCTACCGGAAGCAGAGATATTGGAAAAGGTAGGTTTGCTTGATCGGGCGGATCATTTTCCTTCACAACTTTCCGGGGGAGAACAACAGCGGATTGCACTTGCCAGAGCCCTGGTCAAAAATCCGGAGATGCTTTTGTGTGATGAGCCAACAGGGGCCTTGGATTATAAAAGAAGTATCCAAGTCCTGGAATTGTTGAGGGAATTTTGTAATGTTTACAAGAAAACTGTCGTTGTAATTACCCATAATACGGCCATAGCAAAAATTGCCGACCGTGTGTTTTACCTACGGGATGGCCGGCTTGCCAAAGTGAAAACTAACGAAAATCCGTTAGCCCCCGGGAGTGTGACTTGGTAATGCTTTTAAGAAAAATGTTGCGCGATTTAGGGGAGAACAAGGGTGCTTATATCGCCTGCATAATTGTTATCGTCATAGGATTGATGACTTTTTCATCATTTTCCATGGCTATTCGTAATTTAAAGCTATCCCAGGAGGATTTCTATACGGAAGAAACTTTTGCTGATGGGTTTGCGAATGTGCGCAGTATGCCCGCGGAAAAGATCAAAAAGCTAGGAAATATTGAGGGTATACAGGATATCCAGGGACGGATTGTGCATGATGTTCGCGTCACGGAGGTTAGTGGGGGAGGGGACACAGGAGGTAAGGAAGTATATTTGCGTCTCATTTCCCTAGATTTCGCAAACGTGAGCATTATAAACAATTTTAGACTTCTTCAGGGAAGCGCGCTTGAAACTAATAAGTTAAATATATGGTTAGATAATAAATTCTTTGAGGCTAATGCCATGTCCTTAAACGATGAAATAAAGGTTATTATTGATGGGAAGGAAAAGACCCTGCTGGTAGCAGGGGTGGGTATGAGCCCGGAATTTGTTTATGCCCTCAGAACGGAAAGTGATATGTTCCCGGACCCCGAAAAATTTGGAATTGCCTTTGCCCCGCTAGAAGTTATGGAATCATTATTTCCTGGAAAAGGGGCGGTAAACAATATTGTCTTTACGCTTAAACCCGGCCTGGCGTATGAGGACGTCAAAGAACCCTTGGAGCATGAACTAAAACCTTATGGATTAGAGAGAATCTACCCCCGTACGGATCAGGTCAGTCATATCATGTTGGATTTGGAGATTAGAAATGTGGAGGCCGTTGCCCGGATTATGCCGTTAATCTTTCTTTCTATAGCGGGTATTATTCTGTTTATTATGCTAAAAAGGCTCACGGAACAGCAGCGGGGACAAATCGGCATATTGAAAGCCTTTGGGTATACTTCAAAAGAAATTATGCTCCATTATATTTCTTACGCCGCGGTTGTAGGCCTTGTGGGTGGGTTTTTCGGAGGCGTATTAGGCATTTTCCTGTCCGTACCACTTACAAATTTGTATAGGGTTTTTTTTAATTTGCCGGATGTGGGTGACCAATTTTATCCGGTGTATGTGGTGTTGAGTATATTGATTTCCCTGTGTTTTTCCCTACTTGCCGGTTACCTGGGTTGCAAGGGGGTTCTTGAGTTAGAGCCAGCCGAGGCAATGAGGCCAAGGGCACCAATGGTAGGGAA
>CAZKPV010000073.1:0-8704 GCA_964554735.1 uncultured Clostridia bacterium | reverse complement strand
AGGTGATAGGGTTTCTCTCAACCCATCGGCTCGGTAGACATGCCGGGCAAACCAAGAGGCCCTGGGATGGGGCCTCTTATTTATGTACACTATTTAATAATTTTATAAGGTTTCATTTATAGATCGGACGCAAATGTCCACCGCCCTGTCAATCTCTTTTTCATTGATGACAAGTGGGGGATTGAAATACAAAACGTCACCCAGAGGTCTTAGAATTAAACCATGTGCAAGTGCTTTCTTGTAGATCTGATATCCCGTCCTGGCATTGCTGTCAAATCCTTGTTTGGTTTGCTTGTTTGCAACCATTTCTATGGCATTTATAAGACCGATGCTACGAATTTCACCCACATTCCGGTGCCCCAACAGGGCTTCTTGTAGCCTTTCGCGTAAATACTTGGCCCTGGTTGCAGCCTTTTCAAGTATATTATCCTCCCGCAAAATTTTTTGAACGGCCAGTGCCGCCGAGCACCCCAGGGCATTCCCGCTGTAGGTATGGCTGTGCATAAAAGCCTTTCCTTCACTATAGTCCGCATAAAATGCATCGTATATCTCATCCGTTGTAATTGTTATAGCCATCGGCATGTAGCCACCCGTCAATCCCTTTGAAATGCACATAATATCGGGGCTGACCCCTGTATAATCAAAAGCAAACATTTTGCCGGTCCGGCCGAACCCTGTTGCAATTTCATCCGCTATTAATAAAACGCTGTACCGGTTACAAAGTTCCCGAAGTTTTTGGAGGTACAAGGGCGGGTATATACGCATACCGGCACTTCCCTGTAACAGCGGCTCCACGATAATCGCACAGCTTTCCCCCCCATATTTCGCAAATGCCTCTTCAGCGTGTTCAAAACACTCACACTTGCAGTTGTCCCGATTTTGCCCATAAGGACAGCGATAACAGTCCGGAGCCTGGATACGAATGGTGTCCATTAGCATCGGTTGGTATATTTTTGCGTACAAATCTAGGCCGCCCACCGACAAAGCACCAATGGTTTCCCCGTGATAGCCGTCCGATAGACACATAAACCGATTTTTTTGTGCCTTGCCTGTCTGGTATTGATACTGTAAACTCATTTTTAAGGCACATTCCACCGAAGCGGAGCCGTTATCCGAAAAGTTAAATTTGGCCAGCCCTTTGGGGACAATCTTTGCCAATTCCTCACAAAGGTTTATTGCCGGTTCATGGGAGAAGTTGGCAAAAATAACATGCTCCAACCTGTCCAACTGATTTTTTATGGCTTGGTTTATTCTAGGGTTGCAATGTCCCAGTAAATTACACCACCAGGAACTGACAATATCAATATATTCCTTGCCGTTTACATCATACAGATAAATACCCCGGCCGCGGTCAATAATGATTGGCTCCAGTTCCTCATAATCCTTCATTTGGGAACAAGGGTGCCAAATGTACTGTAGGTCCTTTTCTACCAAATTCACTCTGTTCTCCCCCTATTTTACGTATATAAAGCCCTAAGGTCATTAACAGCAATACCTATTTCCTTTTCATCTTCCTCCACAAAGGCAATCACCGGCACACCCGTAATCTCCTCTATCATTTTTTTATTATCCAGCTCCACCACATTCCCCGGATGAAAACGATTGAGGACCACCCCTTTTAGCGGGATCTGGCGTCTGTGTATATATTCGACTGTGAGTACCACCGAGTTGATGGTACCCAGCCCCGCATCGGCGACAATTATCGTACCAAGCCCCAATTCGGCAATTACATCCTCCAAAAAAATGTGGGCCACATTATCGTAACGAAGGGGACACATGATGCCGCCACTTCCCTCAACCGTTACGAAATCATAGACGGATGCCGCCCTTTTATAGGCGGATTTAATAACGGACATCTCCGGCGGATTGCCCTCAATTTGTGCTGCCAAGTGTGGTGAATAGGCATTTTTGTAAATGTAGCTGACTAAATCTTGGGCTTTTTCGTCAAGGCCGGCCGTCTGGCACACATATACGGCATCACCCGGTGTAAAACCGCCTTTGGTCCTGGTTGCCCCGCTCAGGGCCGCCTTGTAATAACCGGCACAATAGCCGGCTTCCTTCAATTTTTTCACGATCAAGGCCGATACAAAAGTTTTGCCGACATCCGTACCCGTGGCGGTAACAAACAGACCTTTACCCATCCGGCGACACAACCCTATAGCCCAATGCGGCCAACATTTTTTTGTCATGTTCGGTGCCGGGACCGGCGGTGGTTAACATATCTCCGGAAATGGCCGCGTTGGCTCCCGCAAGAAAGCAGTCCCTCCCTCTGTCCTCCAACAACCCCCTGCCCCCCGCCAGACGGATAAAAGCATCGGGTAAGAGAAAACGAAATACGGCGACAATGCGGGATACCTCCCTACCGGTTAATGGTCTTTTATTTGCATATGGCGTACCTGGAATAGGATTCAGGATGTTCACCGGAACTGAACGAACGGCCAATCGGCGCAGTTCAAGTGCCATGTCGATTCTGTCTTCCATGCTTTCGCCCAGCCCCACGATACCACCGCTACAGATGGACATCCCCGCCCTCTGTGCGGCCAAAATGGTGGTAATTTTATCATCATAGGTGTGGGTAGAGCAAACCCTGGGAAAATAAGCCCGCGATGTCTCCAGGTTATTGTGGATTCGGGTAACCCCGGCGGCCTTTAATTTTAGGAATTGGGCCTCATCCAAAAGCCCCAAAGAGGCACATACGGAAATATCGGATTTTTCACGTATGGCACTCACTGTCATGCATATTTGTTCTATCTCCCCGCTTGATAATTTTTTACCGGATGTAACAATGGAAAACCTGTTAATCCCTTCTCCCTCACAGCGCTTTGCCCGCCTTAAAACAGCCTCTCCCCCCAATAAAGGATATTCCCTTATGGGGGTGTCGTAATAGGAGGACTGGGCGCAGTACTTGCAGTCCTCGGAGCATCTTCCGCTTTTAGCATTGACAATAGTGCAAATATCAAAAATGTCACCGCAGAAATGCTTGCGGATTTCATTTGCAGCCTCACACAAGTCCTTTAAAGGTGCGGCACCAACCCTCAAGGCTTCCCCTTTGGTAATCAATTCACCACCCAGCACTCTGTCCTTTATGTCATCTAACCCCACCGTTTTGTTCACCCCCAGTTATATCAATAGTAATTATCACACAAAAAAGAATTATTGTAAACCTATTTCACAAATTGGGTTGACATAGGCATCAATTCAAAATATATTTGTATAGGGTATTGCATATCCAACACAGGGAGGGATTAATCATGCTTATGCGTTTTTTGGCCGATGAATTGAACAAACTTCAAGGGCAAAATCTCCTGCGAAAAACTAGGTGCTTTGATGGCCCTCAGTCCCCTTACACGACAATTGAAGGCAAAAGGTGCCTGCTACTTTCATCAAACAATTACCTGGGGCTCACCGAACACCCGGAAGTCAAGGAAGCCGCTAAAAGAGAAATCGACAGGTGGGGTAGCGGGGCCGGCGGAGCGCGACTGACAACTGGTGGTTACGCCCTCCAGGAAACCTTTGAAAAAGAAATTGCCACTTTTAAAAAAACCGCCGCCGCCCTACTGTTTAGCTCCGGATATGCCGCCAATCTCGGAATAATCCAAGCCCTCACCGGGAATGAGGACCTTATCATCAGTGACAGGCTAAACCACGCCAGTATTGTCGACGGGGCCAGACTCAGCAAAGCAAAAGTGAAGGTATACAAACACGGGGACACAGTGCATTTGGAGGAAATTTTAAAGGAATCCTCGGGTTACAGAAGACGTTTAATTGTTACCGACGGCGTTTTTAGTATGGACGGTGACCTGGCACCCCTGCCGCGAATAGTGGATTTAGCAAAAAGATACAATGCAATGCTGATGGTGGACGACGCCCACGGCACGGGGGTTTTTGGCCGTGATGGCACGGGAAGTGTGGGGCATTTTGGGCTCGAGGGTAAAATCCAAATTCAGATGGGGACTTTGAGTAAGGCACTCGGCAGCGCGGGGGCCTACGTTGCGGGAAGTGAAAGTTTGATCAATTATTTAAAAAACAAGGCCCGGAGTTTTATTTTTTCTACGGCACCCACGCCCGGGGCCATCGGGGCCGCCCGGGCCGCTCTGAAGATTATACAAAATAATCCCGGGCTCAGGGAAAGGCTATGGGAAAATGTACGTTATCTCAGGTGCGGCCTAGACAGGTTAGGCTACAAGGTGCCGGCCCACGAATCGCCCATTATCCCTGTTTTTATCGGTGACGCGGGAAAAACTATGGTCCTGGCCAAGGAGTTGCAAAACGAAGGCGTATTTGCACCGGGTATTCGGCCACCCACCGTACCCCGCGGGATGAGCAGAATTAGGGTGACTGTAATGGCTACCCACACAAGCGCGGATTTAGACTGCGCACTTCTGGCGTTTAAGAGGGCCGGCAAGAAAATCGGCGTCCTTTGATAAATTTAAACAGATGTGCAATGGTTAAACAGGAAGGTTGAGGGGAAAAGCTAAGGGTGGGGAAAGGAGTCCTGAACATGAGTAAACCCAAACCTGCAATTTTGCCTGAAGATGCCGCCCCGGTGAAAAGCCAATCCTGCCGGCTATGCGAACTATGCCACCAAAGAACACGGGTGATATGGGGAGAAGGAAATCCCTCCGCCCCCCTGTTTGTCGTGCTGGACAATCCCGGTGCAAGGGAAGACAAGGACGGGGTGCCCTATTTGTGCGGCACCCGGGAAACCATGCAAAAGGCGGCCTACGAAGCGGGAATCGTACCCGGCTCCATGTACATAAGTTACATCCTAAAGTGTAGGCCGCGGAAGGCCTACGACAAGGAAACTGCCCGGGCAAGCTGTATCAATTACCTGTGGGATCAACTGGAAACAGTAAAGCCCCGGCTAGTAATGTGTCTGGGAAATGTTGTCTGCCAATCTTTTTTTGGTGATCCGAACGCAGAGGTGAAAAAGCTGAGAGGCAAGGTGCACACCGTAAAGGATTACCGGGTCGTCACCTCATACCACCCTCTGGCAGTACGAAGACGGCCGGTGCTGTATAAGTATTTCCTACAAGACTGGGGGCTAGTTGCAAAAACCCTGACTGCAACCTCTTGACACGTACTGCGAACACGTAATAAAATGATGTTGCAGAGGGGGTGGGGCACGGATGCGCTCTTACTCATCTAAAGAGGTAATAGAAATTCTGATGGCTCAGGGTTGGGTACACAAGTATTCCAGGGGAAGCTATAACTATTTTATACATAGCAAACACAGAGGGAAAGTTACTGTTCCCCACCCTAGAAAAAACATCCCCATAGGTACCCTAAAAAGTATTTCCAAGCATACAGGTATCAACTTCGATTAGTCACACAAGGAGGTTAGCCAATGAAAAGTTTATACACATTTCCGGCGATATTTGAATATGCAGACGATGGGATCTCTATTGAATTTCCCGATCTACCGGGCTGTTTGTCATGTGCCGACACCACGGAAGAAGCACTGATAAATGCGGAAGAAGCCTTAGGCTTGTTTCTATATGGAATTGAAAGGGCTGGTGAAGATACCCCCTCACCAACACCCTTGGAAAATATAGCATGCTCCGGAAATCAAAAGGCCATCCTGGTAAAAGTATGGATGCCCATTGTGCGCCATGAAATTGAGAACACTTCAATTAAAAAAACACTAACTATCCCCCAATGGTTAAATGAAATTGCCGAGGAAAACAAGGTTAACTTTTCCCAAATACTCCAGGCCGCCTTGAAAGATTATCTTAATCTTAGCAAGAGACCCTAACTGCAACCCCTTCTTATACCCTACCGATGCCATCCAGTAACTTAAATTTTTCAAAATCACTTAGCCTGTTAGGATAAAAATACGGACGATCAAACACTAGCCGATTATCCCTTAGCTAGGCCGGCACCTCTAAACCGTGCACCTGCAAATAATAATCAATCAATGCCGACACTTTTGTTAGGTATTTTATTTCCCGGTCACTACACAGAGCCAGATCTACCGGTTTGTAGAGGCTGTCAATAAACTCTGCGTCCCTGTACTTCAACAGCTCCAGAAGCTGGTTTAGAGCGGCATCCTGGTCGTGGAACTTATATAATTCCCGCAAATATTTATTGCCAATCATAGCCGAGATCCTCCCCCAGATACTTAATAAAATTTACCTGCCTTTCGCCGATGAGGTTTAATGAAAAACATTTTCCTTCACTAACCTACCCTCCCCCAACATGATACCTTACGTAACATATTGCCTTTATGTTATAACACATTGCCTGACTTTAAATGATATTTGTGCAGAATTACAGACGGGTTTGATTTTTGTATTGATATAGATTATCATTAAGCTATTATGAACGGAGGTGTTTTTATGTATAAGAGGCAAATTAAAGAAAATATTTTCTGGATGGGTGCCATTGATTGGGACCGGCGTATTTTTGACTCACTAGTCCCCCTACCGGATGGCACCTCTTATAATGCCTATCTTATTCAAGGAAGCGAAAAGACTGTTCTAATCGATACTGTTGATCCGCTCTTGGCCGACGACCTTATGGCCCAATTGGAGGATGTCCCTAAACTGGACTTTATCATTTCACAACACGCGGAACAGGATCATTCGGGAACTATCCCCCGGGTTTTGGCACGGTATCCTGAAGCAAAAGTCATCTCCACACCTAAAGCACAGCCAATGCTTATTGATCATTTGGAAATCCCCGAGGAAGTTTTCATTACCGTTGATGATGGGGAAACATTGGCCTTGGGCGACAAGACATTAAAATTTATCCACACCCCTTGGGTACACTGGCCGGAAACAATGGTCACCTACCTGGAAGGGGAAGGTATCCTGTTTACCTGTGATTTTTACGGTTCACACATTGCCACCACGGATCTTTACGTTACCGACCGGGGACGGGTATACGAGGCCGCCAAGCGTTACTTTGCCCAGATCATGATGCCCTTTAGCAATATGATTAAGAGAAACATTGAAAAGTTAAAGGATTACGATATTCAGATGATTGCCCCCAGTCATGGGCAAATCTATGATGAGCCGGGCTGGATCAGGGAAGCCTATAATGACTGGGTAAACAGCCCCTCCCACAACAAGGTGGTCATCCCCCATGTTTCCATGCATGCCAGTACCGAACTCATGGTAAACCACCTGGCCGCGGCCCTCGTGGCAAACGGAGTGCGTGTGGAATTATATAACCTACCGGTAACCGATACAGGTAAATTGGCCATGGCACTAGTTGACGCCGGCACAATTGTAATCGGCACACCCACAGTCCTTGGCGGGCCACACCCTCTTGCAGCCTATGCCGCCTTGCTGGCAAACGCCCTTAAACCCAAAGCTAAATTCGTTTCCATCATTGGCTCTTACGGTTGGGGCGGTAAAACAGTAGAGCGTCTTGCTGCAATAATCCCCAATCTTAAGGTTGAAGTTCTTGACCCTGTACTCTGCAAAGGCCTACCCAAAGAAAACGATTACATGGCCCTGGATGAATTGGCCAAAATAATTGCCGACAAGCACAAGGAGAATGGCTTTGGGAGGTAACACTATGGCCAAATGGGAATGCCCCATCTGTGGAGTCGGAAAAGAGGACTTTGAAAAGGTAGAAGACTAGACCAATAAATCGGCCCCTTGTCGCTTGGAAAAACGCGGCAAGGGGCCTAGTTTTCAGCCTTTGAAACTATAGACAGGCTTGACAATTTCTATAAGTTCAACCGTGTCCCCTATTTGATCTATTATCTCCTCCACGGGCTTGTAGGACATAGGTGCTTCATCCAAGGTGGCCCTATTTACCGAGGTGGAAAAAATCCCTTTCATGGATTTGCGAAATTCATCCAGATCAAGAACCTTTTTTGCCTTGCTCCTGCTCATGAGCCTTCCCGCGCCGTGGGGAGCGGAAAAGTTCCAATCCGGGTTACCCTTCCCTATCCCTATAATAATGCCGTCACGCATATTTATTGGAATTGCAACCTTTTCACCCTTCTTTGCCGAAATGGCACCCTTGCGCAAAATCATAGACTGGGTGTCAATGTAGTTGTGGATAACGTCAAATTCCTCATAAACATCCCAGTTCATTTTCTCTGTAATTATCTTAATAATAGTCTGCCGGTTTAATTTTGCGTAGGCCTGGGCGATTTTCATATCATTGATATAATCCGAAAACTTTTGGCCGGTCAGGAAGGCCGAATGCCTCGGCAACCTCAGCTCCTTATATTTCTTCATTGATTTGATAGCCAACTTCTGATAATAATCGCAAACCTGTTTGCCAAAATACCTACTACCGGAGTGTACTGACAGATAATACCCGTCACTAGATTTATTCAATTCGATAAAATGGTTGCCGCCACCTAAGGTACCCACTGACAACCTCGCCCTATTTAGGTCTACCTCGCAACGCAAGGCACTCAAGTCAACATCCGTTACCGGCTTTCTGTGAACATTCCTGCCTGCCGGAATGTATTTCCTTGTAATCCTATCCAATTCCGCCAGCTGGTCTTCCTCGGCATTTACTTTGGCCATATAAACTCCACAGCCAATGTCAACCCCAACATAATTGGGAACCACCATATCCTTGATGGTCATTGTGGTCCCAATAACACACCCCAAACCCGCATGAACATCCGGCATAATGCGGATTTTACTGCCCTTTGCCATAGGATGGTTGGCAATCTCATAAATTTGCCGCAAGGCTTGTTCCTCTACCCTTTTTGCAAATATTCTTGCTTCGC
>CAZKPV010000072.1:0-8783 GCA_964554735.1 uncultured Clostridia bacterium | reverse complement strand
AAATTTTCCTGAACAACTTCACCAAAGGGATTCATACAAAAGGTACGGGCCTTATCATCGAATGACCTGGAATAATATATAAATTTGGACTCATAAACAACCTTGGTCAGATGCTCCATAACCGGTGCCGGGACTTCCACACGGACGCCAAGGTCCACCGGGTTTACTCCCGTATGCAGGCCGAGTTTACCCGCCTGTTTCACGAGCCATTCCGAACCCTCTCGGCCGGGGGCGAGGACAATATGATCCGCCGCAAATTCTCCCTTGTCTGTTTCAACACCGGCGGCCCTGCCGCCTTCGACCAAAACATTTTGAACCTTACATAGTGTTTCTATTTCCACGCCGGAGTCAAGCAGGAAATCCCTGATGTGCCGCAGGACCTCCTTACAGCGACCTGTTCCCATATGCCTGATGGGTGTGGGCACGAGCTCCAACTCGGCACGGACGGCGCGCCTTTTGATGTCCTCAACTTTATCGCCAACGCCGGCGCCTTTTACCTCCTCGGGGGCGCCAAATTCCACATATATCTGATCTATATAATCTATATGTTGTTTTAGTTGTTCCACACCAAGGTATTCTTCCAGACTTCCGCCAATTTCCGTGGAAAGGGTAAGTTTACCGTCACTGAAGGCACCCGCCCCTCCCCAGCCGCACATAACAGAGCAGGGCTTGCAGGCAATACACTTTATCCCCTTGTCTTTTGAAGGGCAAAAACGATCATCTATATCCTTACCCTTATCTATAATTAATACCTTCAATTTCTTCTTGTTCTTTACTATCTCTAGGGCTGAAAAAATGCCGGCGGGGCCGGCTCCAACTATGATAACATCATATTTTTTGCGCATTAGAACCCCTCCGATTATTTGAGGTCGAAACCACGCTAATTTTAACAAACTGGTAAACCATTGTCAATTTGATGCCCGTCCTGTAGGCTACTCATCTTCTTCACGCCTCGCTAAGTTAACAAACCGTGTGAATTCCTTGAGAAAGCCTAGCTCTATTTTACCGGTCGGTCCATTGCGCTGTTTGGCAACAATGATCTCGGCTATTCCCTTTTTATCGGAATCCGGGTTGTAGTACTCGTCCCTGTAAATAAACATAACAACATCCGCATCCTGTTCCAGGCTACCGCTTTCCCTCAAGTCGGCGAGCATGGGCCTCTTGTCCTGCCTTTGCTCAACCGCACGGCTCAGTTGGGCTAAGGCAAGCACAGGCGCATTTATTTCCTTGGCCAATCCCTTCAATGACCTGGAGATTTCCGCGATCTCCTGTTGGCGGTTTTCCACCCTGCCCCGACCCTGCATCAACTGCAAATAGTCGACGATAACCAGGCCCAGACCGTGTTCGGCCTGAAGGCGTTTTACCTTAGCCCTCATGCCGCTAACAGTGATAGCCGGAGTGTCATCAATATATATTTTCGCCTCGGAGAGTTTAGAAGCAACCTCCATAATTCTTGCCCAGTCATCCTCATCCAAGTCGCCGCTTCGTGCCTTGTGCTGATCAACCATAGCCTTGGTGCACAACATTCTGCGGACCAGTTGTTCCCGAGACATCTCCAAACTAAACAGTGCCACCGATGCACCGTATTCAAGGGCCACATGTTCAGCGATATTCAACCCAAAGGTAGTTTTGCCCATACTGGGCCGGGCCGCTACAATAATCAGGTCGCTGGGCTGTAAACCGCTGCAAATATCATCCAAATCCTGAAAGCCGGTTGCAACACCCGGTAGTTGGCCCTTGTTTTGATGAAGATTTTCTAAATATTCTAAAGTTTCCAATAAGATATCCCTTATGTTTGAAAAGGTTGTCTGCGTTCTTTTTCCGCCTAACTCCAAAATCATATGCTCGGCATCGGCAAGCAACCTGTCCGCTTCATCCTCACCCTTGTAGCCCATACTGGATATGCGGGAGGCCACGGAAATGAGGCTCCGAAGCATTGATTTTTCACATATTATCCGGGCGTATTGTTCAATATTCGCAGCCGTGGGGACAAATCCGGACAAGAGGGCGATATAGGTTGCCCCTCCTATCTTGTCTAGCTCCCCGCGGCGCCTCAACTCCTCGGTAACAGTAATAAGATCAATGTCCCGGCCGGCCTCATTGATCTCGACCATGGCCTCGTATATAATCCTGTGCCCATCCCGGTAAAAATCTTCGGGATCCAATATATCCATAACCTCAAAAATTGACTGGGGATCTAATAAAATAGCACCTAAAAGCGACTGTTCAGCATCAATATTCTGCGGCGGAACTTTTTCGAAAACGGTATCCAAAGAAAAACTCCCCTCAACTGATCAAATGGGCCAACCAACTAGTTGGCAAAAACACTGGCGACGATCTCGTCTATGGTCTGAACGGTGACAACACTGATACCCCTTAAATCGGAAGGCAGGTCGGGCGCGTTTTCCGCGGGAACAAAAACCCTTTTAATCCCGGCCTGCTTGGCCCCGAACAGCTTTTCATATATGCCCCCCACGGCCCGTATTTTACCCTGTATGGACAGTTCGCCGGTAACCGCAACATCCTGTGGGAAGGGCCTTTCCTGCAAGGCGCTGATTATGGCCAGGGAAATTGCCGTACCGGCCGACGGACCGTCGATTCTTCCCCCCCCAACCACGTTTACATGGACATCGTAATTTAACAAATCCTCGCCGGTGAGCTTGCGGATTACCGAAGCCGCGTTAAACACGGAGTCTTTTGCCATACTGCCGGCCGTGTCGTTAAAACGTATGTTGCCCTGTCCGTTAGTACGTGCCGGGAAGACAACCGCCTCAATCTCCAAGACTGACCCCAAAAAACCAATCACGCCGAGCCCCAGAACTTTTCCAATTTCCCTCACTGGACTGCCCTTGACCGTGTTATGGGGGGTCAGCCTGCTGGCATGGATTACCTCATATACATGGTCACTGCTGATATAAATCCTGTCCGCGTCCTTGTTGTCCTGCTGGTTATAGAAGGCCAGCCCATAGGCGTCATACAATATATTTACCGTTTTGCGCCCTTCCATAGTATACTCGCTGATTATTTCCGGTACCTTTTCATCCAGCTCCACGTCTAGTTTGTGCGCCGCCTGCAATACTATTTCCTCAATATTGTCAGGGGTCAGGGGGTCAAAATACACCTCCGCACAACGCGAACGAAGGGCGGGATTTATCTCGTCCGGATCACGGGTAGTTGCGCCAATTAAAATAAAATCGGCCGGGGCCCCTTCCTTGAAAATCTTTTCAATATATTTGGGTACGTTGGGGTCACTCGGATCATAATAGGCCGAATCAAAAAATACTTTTTTGTCCTCCAAGACCTTTAAAAATTTATTTTGTAGTAGGGGATCAATCTCCCCTATCTCATCTATAAACAATACGCCGCCGTGGGCATCGGTAACCAGACCCAGTTTCGGCTCCGGGATACCTGTTTCGGCCAAGTCGCGCCGCGCCCCCTGATATATGGGATCGTGTACAGATCCCAATAGAGGGTTGGTGACCTCCCTAGGGTCCCACCTCAGTGTGCTGCCGTTTACCTCAACAAAAGGGGCCTCCCGGTCAAAGGGTGTGCCTTTAATATTTCTGGCAACCTTTAGGGCTAACCTCGCCGCCGTGGTTTTGCCGACACCGGGAGGACCATACAGGATAATGTGCTGGGGGAAGGGAGATGCCAATTTTGACAACAGGGCTTTTACCGCCTCCTCCTGCCCAATGATTTCTTCTATTTTTTGGGGCCGCAGGATCTCTATTGCAGACTTTGACAGCTTTTTGGAGTCAAGCTTCTCCAAAATGGCCAGCCTTTTTAGGGTTTGTGCGTTTTCTACACCCGTGTTCTCCTTGATGATCTGCATTTTTATTTCCTGTATATATTCATCATGTCGCTGCTGCAGTCGCTCGTTGATTTTCTTTTCTATTTGGTCCTCCACTAAGCGACGAGCCAGAACATCCGCTATCTCATTTTCAATCTCACCCAGTATCCCCGGTATCTCCTGCAAGTCCGGCTCTTTCTCCAAGGTCGGATCTTCATAAACGATCCTTTGCAAGGCCAGGACTCTTTCCCCAATGCACTTGGAGCGCATTAACTGCAAGGCTTTCAGTTTGCCGGCCCTAAGCACTATCTTGTCCGACCCATATATATTTGAGAGAAGCCCATACAGGGCGGTTACCTGTAATTTTAGCTCCTGTTCCTGTGGGGTAACTCTGTCTTTGATCCCGGCAATAGACCCGTTTTTGAATTTCTCCAGGAAAGTTTTCATTATGCTGCCCCTTTCAAAACCACACTAAGGCTTTTCGGTAACTTCAACATTTATTTTTGTACTCACCTTGGGATGCAATTTAACCGTGAGGGTATAGTCACCCAATTCCTTAATCGGCTCCCGCAAAACTATTTTTTTGCGATCCACCTTGATTTTATGTTTTTTACGAAGTGTTTCGGCTATGTCCTTATTACTAATCGAACCAAACAGGCGGCCGGTTTCACCCACCTTGGCGTCTAGAATCACAGTCAGCCCTTCCAGTTTATCTTTTAGTTTTTGGGCGGCGGCTATAGCCTTTTCCTGCTTTTTCGCCGCAGTTTTTTTCAATTGTTTAAGACTCCTGATATTTCCACTGGACGCCACCACCACTAAACCCTTGGGAATAAGGTAATTGCGGGCATAGCCGTCGCTGACGTTGGCGATGTCCCCTTCCTTTCCCAATCCTTTTATGTCTTCCTTTAAAATTACCTTCAATTTCGTGCCTCCTTTTTACGGATCCGGTCCCTTAAATTTAACAAAGTATCCAAAACCCCTAAAATAAAGCATAAAATTAACACAACCGGCCAATAGAAAACCCCAATAAAGACCAAAATAATTTTTAGGAATTTGGAAACGATGTATTTTTTAAAAAGAAAAGCTATAAATGAAATACCCAGCAGCAGGTATATAACTACAAACACAAGCAAGAGATTCTTGCCAACCATAGAGATGGATGTCCACAACATTTCATCGCCCAGCAAAGAAAACCCCAGGCCCACAATCAATCCCCAGATGGAAACCCAAGACAAAGACCACTCGCTAAAAGGGGGCAATGACATTAGGTCGAATTTAAATTTATTCAAAATGCCCCTCGCCAAAAACAAGGTAAGTAAGGCCCAGCCCATTGACATGAGAATTATACTGCTGGGGAAAAGAAGTTTGGATACACGTACCATGTCCTCCAATACATCCATGGCATGGGCACTGTTGGTGTCCTGGATTAACCCGGCCTCCTTGTAAAATGCCATGACCTGCTCTAGGGCCCCCTGAATATCGCTGTCAATAAGCCAACCGCCTCCGCCGGCCGCCAACAAGGTAACAGTCAGTACTATTAAAGCAAAGACTGATGCCGTTGACAATGTTACTATAATGGTGTTCCTTCCGGAAACGCGATTTTTAAATAAAAGACCGATAACAACCCCGAGCAGCCCGTACTGCAATAAGATCAAAAAAACACTGACAGCGGATCCTCCGGAAACGGCCATTAGCAAAAAAGCACCCAGCAAGGATATCAGGCTGGTTTTAAGGCTGTATTTCATCACTAGCCACACCGAGGGTAAGGGAGCCAAAAGGGCAGCAATGAAGGGTGCCGGTGGAAGAAAATAATTTAAAAGACCAAAAAGGGATGTGAGCCCTGTCATAAGCAAAATTTCGCCGAGTGTTTTGTTGTCCCTATCGAAAAACAAGCCCGATCACCTCTTTTTGTCGAGGTGATACTCCAGGAGCCCGGAAAGATCACCATACCATTCTTCAACCTTATGCTTGTCGTCAATACCATCTCTTAGCCCGGCCTCAATTTTCAAATCCAGCTGAGAGTAATTAATCCCTAGCCGCCGGCCCAGGAGGTAGCAGGTAATAACTATACTGGAGAGTGCATCCATAAGCAAATCCTCACTCCCCTTGACCATGGCCTTAAAAAGAACCGCCATCGAAGCAAGCAAATCCGCCTTAAGCCACTCTATCACCCTAATATTCTTTGCAACCCCGGTTTCCCTACCAGTCCATGGCACAGGATCTCCCCCTTGTACAGTTAAAAAAACATTCTCTAGAATGTGGTCGTTTTCCTGCCGAAGATCTTGCAGAACAGCCCATAATTAGCTGTTATTTAAATGAAATAAAATCAAAAGGGAGCCGGCAGCTCCCTTCTTGCACTGTTATTATTCTGCGGTAAGCGGCAAAAGCGCCATAACACGCGCCTTTTTTATGGCCGATGTCAACATTCGCTGGTGCCTCGCACAATTACCCGAGATTCTGCGCGGTAAAATTTTCCCCCTTTCGGTAATGAACTTCCTCAAGCGGGGAACGTCCTTATAATCTATGCTTTCTGCTTTATCAATACAGAAAATGCAGTTTTTTCTTTTTCCTCTGCGTCCGCGATCACGCCTCATGATTCTCAAACCTCCTCCACCCAGTTTCTAAAAGGGTATATCCTTGTCCGAAATATTAATTTCGCTGAAGCCTTCTTCAACGATGTCCCCCGGACCCCCCGAAGATGCCCTATCCTTGGGCCAATCCAAAAAACGCACGTTGTCGGCCACAACTTCCGAAGCCTTGCGCCGTATTCCCTGACTGTCATCATAGGAACGAATTTGCAAACGCCCTTCGACGGCCACCAATCTTCCCTTGGAAAGGTTGTTTGCACACGTTTCCGCCAGTTTGCGCCAAACAACTATATCTATAAAGTCCGCATCCCTCGCCCCATCACGATTGACAAATGGCCGGTCAACTGCCAGGGTAAAGTTTGCAACGGCAGCCCCTCCGGAAGTGTAACGCAACTCCGGATCCCTGACCAAACGGCCTATAAGAATAACTCTGTTTAGCAATTATAACACCACCGTATTTCTTATATTAATCCTCACGAACAACAATATGGCGCATAATATCATCAGTGATTTTAAATACACGGTCCAATTCTTCGGCTACGGATGATTTCGCACTAAATTTAATTACAACATAGTATCCTTCTTTTGTCTTTTTAATTTCGTATGAGAGGCGTTTTTTGCCCCACTCATCAATCTCCAGGATTTCCCCACCATTACCTTCAATAATGCCTTTAAATCTTTCTATTAACTGGGCAGTTTTTTCCTGCTCGAGATCAGGCTTGATAATAAACATGGTTTCATATTTACGCGGCAATTTTTTCACCTCCTCCCCGCGGACTTACGGCCCTGTCCACCCGGGACAGAGCAGGAAGGCAACCAAGTTTTGGTTAGTCGGATTATAGCATATAAATTTTCAAATAACAAGCATGTCCTACTGCGGTGAGCCTTGGACTACTGCCTTTACCCCCTTTTCAAATTTGGGGCGCGCCAACATGATTACACGGCCACAAGTACGGCAGCGCAAACGGAAATCCACCCCCGTCCTTAGGACCTCCCACTCGTCACCACCACAGGGGTGTAATTTGCGCATTTTCACAATATCTCCAACCGAATACTTGCCCACAGATTTTCACCCCCGCCACCTAACCCTTATAGAAAGCGTAATAAGCACGGTAGGTCATATACAGATCAATTTTGCTCGTGACTTCGAAGGGGGCATGCATAGACAAAACCGGCGGCCCACAGTCGACAACATTCATGTTGTACCGGGCCAAAAGGTAGGCTATGGTGCCCCCACCGCCCTGGTCAACCTTACCCAGTTCCCCCGTCTGCCAGGCCACCTTATTTTCATTAAAAATGTTGCGAATACGATAGACAAATTCCGCCGAGGCGTCGCTGGCACCGGATTTGCCGCGGGAGCCGGTATATTTGGTTAATACAACCCCATAACCCAAGGCGGCGGTGTTTTGTTTTTCGGAAACATCGGCGTAGGTCGGATCAAATGCTACATTTACATCGGCGGATAAGGCCTGGGAAATCTGAAGGGACCGGCGCAAATCAAGGTCCGTGTAGCTGCCATTTACCCGGTTGTATATCTCCGCATAGGCATTTTCAAAGAACATGCTGCCCATGGAGGTGTTGCCAACACTACCGATCTCCTCCTTGTCCACAAACAGCGCAAGGGCAGTTTTAGGGCCTCCTTCCAGGTCACATATGGCCCGGAGGGCGGCATAGGAACAAACCCGGTCATCCTGGCCGTAACCACCCACAAAGGACGAGTCAAAGCCCACGTCACGTGCCGGCCAGGCCGGTACCGCCTCCAGCTCCGCACTGATAAAATCCTCTTCGGTAATACCATATTTATCGTAAAGTATCCTCAAAACTGCCTCCTTGACACTACCACCCTTGTTTCCCCCGGCCGCCTTGTTGTCCAGAGGAATGCCGCCAACCAAAATATTCAGTGCTTCGCCTTCCACACCCTCACTCAACTTCTTTTTCATCTGGTCCTTGGCCAAGTGAGGCAAAAGATCAGTTACGGTAAACACCGGTTCGTCCACATCTTCACCTATTTTAATATTTACCGTTTTGCCGCCGGCGGTGACGACAACCCCATGCAGTGCTAGGGGTATTGTCACCCACTGGTATTTTTTAATGCCGCCGTAGTAATGGGTTTTCAACAGGGCCAACCCGCTGTCCTCATACAGTGGTTCGGGTTTTAAATCTAGGCGCGGTGAGTCAATGTGGGCGCCGATGATCAGGGCACCGCCATCAAGTGATTCTTTCCCTATTACCGCTAGAATCAGCGCCTTGTTCCTGTTTTCCACAATTACCCGATCACCTGATTTAAGCCGACCGCTGTATTCAGCTATTGGCTTGAAACCGGAAGAAGATGCCCTTCTTTTAATCTCATCGACGGATTCGCGTTCCGTTTTTGCCGCATCCAGAAACCTCCGGTAATCATTGCC
>CAZKPV010000071.1:0-8824 GCA_964554735.1 uncultured Clostridia bacterium | reverse complement strand
AGCAAAACGTTACCCTGTGCGGGCTAGTGAGCACAAAAAAAAGGATCAGCACACGTAAGGGGGACCTGATGGCCTTCGTCACTTTGGAAGATTTGTCGGGGAGTATTGAAATCATCGTATTCCCGGAGGTTTACGCCAGGTACCAGGCCCTATTGGAGCCTGAGCAGGGCATCCTCCTCAGGGGGCATGTTTCGAACAGCGGGGAGGACGCAAAAATTATTGCCCGGGATATATTTAATCTTGAAAATATGGGCCGGGAATTGTATTTGAGATTCGGCCGAGTCGACCCGATTTTACTGGCCCAAATACAGCAGCTCTTGTTCAAGTACAAGGGTATATCCCCTTTGTACCTGTATTTTCAGGAGGAAGACAGGATGCTCAGGACGGGTAATGAGTTTTGGGTAAATTTGAATTCACCTCTGGTAAGCAACCTGGCGGCTGTATTGGGCGCGGATAATGTCAGGATTCTAAATCGTGGCGAATGACTGCTGTTTATTGCTAAATCGGTGTAATACATGGTATAATATTGCGACAACAGGGCTACATAGAGGTGATTTATAATTGGACGGGAATGTCAAAAATAGTACAGGCGAGTACCTGGTGATAAAAGCATTGGAAAATGGGGTAACCATTATAGGTTTGACTAGGGGTCAGGAGACCAAGTTTCATCATTCGGAAAAGCTTGACAAAGGCGAAGTTATGATCGCCCAGTTTACCACGCACACTGCTGCCGTCAAGATTCGCGGTAGGGCGGAAGTTTTAACCAGGCACGGCAATGTTACATCAGGTGAAATCTAAGGTGGGATCAAAAGGGTATCCGGGGCGAATGCCCTGGATATACTTTTTTTAAAGGTTTGATAAGGAGGAAGTCCATTGCAAAGAATTGGGGTTTTAACCAGTGGGGGCGATGCTCCCGGCATGAATGCTGCCATAAGAGCCGTGGTGCGCAAATCCATATATCACGGTATGGAGGTTATCGGCATTAAAAGAGGTTACAGTGGCTTTATTGAAGCCGATATGGCACCTATGACCCTTGGGTGTGTCGCGGATATCATACACCGGGGCGGCACGGCTTTGCTGACCGCGCGTTCCGATGAGTTTAAATCCGATGATGGCAAGGCCAAGGCTTATGAAAACGTCAAGCGTTTTGGCTTGGAAGGAATAGTCATCATAGGTGGCGGGGGATCCTTTCACGGTGCAAAAAAATTTTTAGACGAATACGGACTTCCGTGCATTCTAGTTCCGGCTACAATAGATAATGATATACCCTTTACCGAAAAAACAATCGGCTTTGACACGGCAGTTAATACCGCGCTGGATGCCATAAATAAAATACGTGACACTGCGACCTCCCATGAACGTACCTTTGTAATTGAGGTTATGGGAAGGGACACTGGTTTTATAGCTCTAGCCGCCGGACTGGCCGGAGGGGCGGAATCCATTATAATCCCCGAGCAGGAATACAGTATAGACGAAGTTTGCAAAAAACTGTTAAGAGGATATAAGCGGGGGAAACTGCATAGTATAATTGTTGTAGCCGAGGGCGCGGCCAGTGGTTTCGACATTGGAAGTAGCATCAAGGAAAAAACAGGCTTCGACACTAAGGTTATCGTTTTGGGACACTTGCAGCGCGGGGGGCACCCGACGGCTACCGACCGGATTTTGGGCAGCAGGATGGGGGCCAAGGCCGTCGAGCTGCTTATGTCGGGGGAACAATTCAAAATGGTCGGTATTGCAGCCGGACGTATAGTAGTGCGCGATGTTGAGGAAGTGCTGAGTTTTAAGAAAAAAATTGACTATGGGATGTACAAGCTGACAGGTGAGTTGTCCATTTGATTTAGGGTGTGGTGAAGAGGAATGCGAAGGACTAAAATAATATGTACTATCGGCCCTGCCTGCGACAATGCCGAGGTATTGGGGAAAATGCTCCACAATATGGATATAGCACGGCTGAACTTTTCACACGGTACACATGACGTACACTCGCAGTACATCAGGGAACTGCGTAAGGCGGCAAAACAAACGGGGAAATGTCCGGCAATTTTGTTAGATATAAAGGGCCCGGAAATAAGGTTGGGGACACTGGAACATGAGCCCGTACAGTTGGCCCCGGGTCAAACTGTAATTTTGGCAGGTGATTGTAACTGTACAAGCCCACGGGTGGGCGGCAAAAGTGGGGGGGAGTCCCTGCTGCGTTTGCCGGTAAGTTTCAAGAACATGGCCAAGGCTGTACATGCCGGGGACAAAATCCTAATCGCCGATGGGTTGGTGTCCCTTACAGTGGAGGAGATAAGGGATTACGATATTTACTGTAGGGTTATCGATGGTGGCAAACTATACAGCGGCAAGGGGATAAACGTTCCCGGTGTCGAAACCGGGGTTGCCTCCTTGACCGAGAAGGATGAGCGTGACATAAGGTTTGGCATTGAGCAGGGCGTGGATTATGTTGCAGCTTCCTTTGTACGATCCGCCGCCGATGTAATCACTGTCCGAAAGGTGATCGAAAAGGCCGGCGGCTTCCAGGAGGTTATCGCAAAAATTGAATGCTCTAAAGCAATGGAGAATATGGAAAACATAATCCGAGCCAGCGATGGGGTAATGGTTGCCCGGGGTGACTTGGGGGTTGAAATCCCACCCGAGGATGTGCCAATTATCCAAAAAAGGATAATACAGGAGTGTAATGAGTTAGGAAAACCTGTAATAACGGCTACCCAAATGTTGGAATCCATGATACATAATCCTCGGCCGACAAGGGCGGAGGCCAGTGACATTGCCAACGCCATCCTAGACGGTACGGATGCCGTAATGCTTTCCGGTGAAACTGCCATCGGCAAGTACCCCGTGGAATCGGTCAACACTATGGCCCGGATAGCTAGGCGGGCGGATGAAGCCTTTCTCAATGAATGGCCCATGGGAAGGGTGCTAAAAAAGTCAATGCATACGGTTACTGATTCAATCGGTAGGTCTACCTGTACCATCTCCTACAATCTCAACGCGGCGGCGATTATCACATCAACCCAAACCGGTTACACGGCTAAGATGGTTGCCCGTTACCGCCCGCCGGCTCCTATAGTTGCCGTAACACCGAACCGGAATGTCCTCAGGCGGCTTGCCCTGGTGTGGGGGGTGCAGGCATTTTTGGTGCCCAGGACCGATGATACCGACTCGATGATAGAATCGGCGGTTAAAGCCTCCCTGGAAGGTGGGGTAATTAAACCGGGGGATTTGGTTATCCTTACGGCCGGGGTTCCGGTAGGGGTTCACGGAACCACAAATCTGCTCAAAATACAAACTGTTGGGGATATTTTAATACGTGGCACCGGTACCGGCAACAGGTCGGCGGCGGGTAGGGTAAAAATTGCCATGAGTGCGGAGGAGGCCTTGGATAAGATCGAGGATGATGATGTACTGGTTGCGCCTTTTACGGATCGGGATTATATTCCGGCTATAAAAAAGGCCGCCGCCATCATAACCGTGGAAGGTGGATTGACATCACATGCGGCGGTGGTCGGCCTGGAATTCCGTATTCCTGTTGTGGTCAACGTAAAAGACGCTTTCGATGTGTTAAAGGATGACCAAATCGTTACTGTTGATTCACAGAGGGGATTAATTTACACGGGTAAGGCTAGGGTTTTTTAATATCTTCTTCTTAACTTGTTTGCCGATGCCCCTTTTCAGGGAATGCTAAGTCCCTGGAGGGGCTTTTATGATAGATATGGTTCTTGATTACCTGTCAACACTAGGCGTATGGGGACTGCTGGTGGGTGTTTTCATTGAGGCACTTGGTGTTCCTTTTCCGGGCGGGCTGATGATACTGTTGGCCGGGGTCCTGTGCCTTCATGGGAAACTAAATGCCTGGCACGCCCTTGCGGCGGCCTTGAGCGGCTATGTTTTAGGCTCCTTGGTGGCATTTTTAGTGGCACGGCATTACGGCAACACGATTTTCCGCCGTTTCAGTGCTTTCCTGAGTATCAGCAAGGAAACAATTTCCAAAACACAGCGATGGCTCGACCGCTCCGCCGGGGCTTTTGTTGTTTTGGGGCGGTTTATTCCCGGCATTGGCAATCTTACACCCTACATCGCCGGGTTAAGTAATATAGGGCTGTATAAATTTCTTTTATACAATTTTTTGTTTATATGCATCTGGGGCGGTGTTTTTTTGACCGTTGGCACGGTCCTTGACGGTAATTTGACAAAGGTTATGGATTTTTTGCGGACTAAATTTCAGTTAATAGCCCTAGTAGCGATTTTACTTTACTTTACATATATTATGCTGAAAAAAGACGATCTTAAATTATGATTATCCAGGCAGGTATATGCCAATTCATGTTGAAAGTAAGTTTGATAGGGAAAAATTGAGGCCAGTAAACCATTGAAAGGGGTAATAGGGGTGCAATTAGACGAAACAATTATTTCGCAAGCGATCATAAGACGCTACACAGAGGATTTGTTATCCTATCTTGAAACGGATGTTTCTATTGTGGGTGCCGGCCCGGCCGGGCTAACTGCCGCTTACTATCTTGCCAAAGCAGGGGTCAAGACGGCCATATTTGAACGGCGCCTCAGCGCCGGCGGCGGTATGTGGGGCGGCGGTATGATGTTTAACCATATAGTTGTGCAGGAAGAAGGGAAAGATATCCTGGGGGATATTGGCATAAATCACAGGCTATACCAGGACGGATATTATACGGCCGACTCGGTGGAAGCTGCAACTACCTTAACCTCTCAAGCTGTTAAAGCCGGGGCCAAAATATTCAATTTAGTGTCGGTGGAGGACGTGGTGGTGCGCGAAGGCCGTGTGGCGGGCCTTGTTCTCAACTGGAGTACGGTTGAAATGGCCGGACTTCATGTTGATCCTCTCGCCATTAGGGCGAAATATGTTGTGGACGGTACCGGCCACGAATGTAGCGTGGTGCATTTTGTGCAAAATAAACTGGGGGTTAAACTCCTGACGGACAGCGGGGAGATAGAGGGTGAAAGATCCATGTGGGCGGATGTAGCCGAGCGGGATGTGGTCAAAAACACCAGGGAGGTTTACCCGGGGCTGTATGTGGCGGGCTTGTCAGCCTCCGCGGTTTTTGGCACTAACAGGATGGGTCCCGTTTTTGGCGGAATGTTGCTTTCCGGTAAGAAATTGGCGGGGGAACTTATCGGGTTGTTGAAAGGGAAATAAAATTTTTACGGGAAAAGTCCTCTGGTTTTCGGGGGACTTTTTAAATAAAAGGGGAAAAGGGTGAATGGTTTTGGGGCAGTTGTTTAATGTCAAGCCGATAGGTAGAGTTGCCAGAAGCACATACGATGAGATACACAAACAAGAGTTAATACGCAAAAACCGAAGGGAGGCAATTAACCGGGCGGTTGCCGATATAACCATTGATGAGGACTACGAAGATGGTCTTTTAGGCCTGGGGGAAGGTGACCATGTTTGGATAATATTTTGGTTTGACCGGGAGGGCGATAAAGGCCGCAAGATATTGCAGGGTCACCCCATGGGTGACAAATCAAAACCCTTAAAAGGTGTTTTCGCGCTTAGAAGCCCAATGAGGCCAAACCCTTTGGGTCTCACTAGGGTAAGGATATTGGGCCGGGAGGGCAATCAATTGACCGTAAAAGGTTTGGATGCTTTTTCCGGAACCCCAATAATAGATATTAAAATCAGTTTTGAACAAGAGGAAAGGTGAAAATGAGAACCTATTTGGAATGTTTACCGTGTTTTTTGCGCCAATCGCTGGAAGCTGCGCGGATGGTGACAGACGATGAGTCAGTGCATGAGGAAGTCTTGAGGAAGGTGTTGGTGGAACTGGTGGATATGCCGTTTGACCAGTCCCCGCCGCACATGGCTTTAAAAATACACCGCCTTGTCAGGGAAATTGGCGATGACGTGGACCCATATAAAGGTCTAAAGGACAAATACAACAAGTTCGCCATGGAAATGTACCCGGAATTGCAGGAAAAGGTCAGGCAATCGGAAGATCCTTTTGGAACAGCGGTCCGTTTGGCCATTGCAGGAAATATTATTGACTTCGGTGTGATATCCGAGCTGGGCCACAAAAAGGTGTTGGATACTATTGATAAAGCCCTCGAAGCGCCACTGGCCATTAACTACATGGAGGATTTGCGCGAGGGGCTGGCCGGGGCCCGCGACATCCTGTATCTGGGTGACAATACAGGTGAGATTGTATTCGACAAGCTTCTGCTAAAGGAGCTGCCGCGTGCAAAGGTAACCTTTGCTGTGAGGGGGAAACCAATTTTAAATGATGCGACAATGGAGGATGCCGATTTAGTGGGTATCACATCTTATGTTAAAACAATCGATAATGGCAGCGATGCCCCCGGGACAATCCTGGAACTGTGTTCGCCGGAGTTCCGGGAAGCCTTCAGGAAGGCTGATTTAATTATAGCCAAGGGCCAGGGTAACTACGAAACCCTAAGCCAGGTCAAGGCAAACATATACTTTTTGCTGATGGCGAAATGTCCCGTCATTGCCCAAGACATTGGCTGCCGGGTCGGGGATATGCTAGTGTTGAAGCCATAATGGAAAAAATACCTTGCACAAAAGTACTGTTTACGTTAGAATTATAAAAATGGCCGAAGGGCCTGGAAAAATCAAATGCCGAGAGGAGAATGAGATGAGATGAGCGATGTCAAAGTATTGTTGTCGGAAAAGGAAATGCCTCGCCAATGGTACAATGTGCAGGCGGACATGCCTAACCTACCTAAACCGCCCCTAAGTCCGGTTACCAAGGAACCCATCAAGCCGGAGGATTTAAGTCCGATATTTCCCATGGGGCTGATTGAACAAGAGGTGTCTACCGAGCGTTGGATTGATATTCCGGAGGAAGTATTCGAAATTTACAGGTTGTGGAGGCCTTCACCGCTATTCCGTGCCCGTAATTTAGAAAAAGCCTTGGACACCCCCGCCAGGATTTACTATAAGTATGAGGGTGCAAGCCCTGCCGGGAGCCACAAGTTAAATACTGCCGTGGCCCAGGCCTATTATAACAAAAAAGAGGGCATTAAAAGGCTGACCACGGAAACGGGAGCTGGCCAGTGGGGTATCGCCCTGTCCATGGCCACAAATTTCCTTGACATGGAATGCATGGTTTATATGGTTAAGGTAAGTTATGAGCAAAAACCTTACCGGAGGACCATGATGGAAATATTTAAGGGCAATGTTATTGCAAGCCCAAGCGATACGACTGAGGCGGGAAAAAGGATGCTCCGCGACAAGCCCGATTCAATTGGAAGCCTGGGTGGGGCTATCAGTGAAGCCGTGGAGGACGCGGCCGGTAGGAGTGATTCAAATTATGCCTTGGGCAGTGTATTAAACCATGTTATGCTCCACCAAACAATTATCGGTTTGGAAGCCAAAAAACAGATGGCTAAAATAGATAAGTATCCGGATATTGTTATCGGGTGTTGTGGTGGCGGTAGTAATTTCAGTGGCACTGCTTTTCCGTTTGTACACGACAAGATTAAGGAAAATGCAAAGGTCAGACTAATAGGTGTTGAACCCACGGCCTGCCCTACATTGACCCGGGGGAAGTTCACCTATGATTATGGTGATGTAGCCGGGCTTACGCCCCTTCTCTACATGTATACTTTAGGCAAGGACTTTATGCCGCCGGGAATACATGCCGGTGGGTTAAGATACCATGGAGATTCGCCTCTCTTGAGCCAACTTGTTAACGATGGTCTGATAGAGGCAAAGGCCTATGGCCAGGAAACAGTATTCAATGGGGCTGTGCTGTTTGCTAGAAATGAGGGTATTGTGCCGGCCCCGGAGACTTCCCATGCCATCCAGGCGGCCATTGACGAGGCCCTGCTGTGTAAGGAATCCGGCGAGGCAAAAAATATCCTGTTTAACTTTAGCGGACATGGTTTGCTGGATTTGGCGGCCTATGACAATTTCCTGTCGGGGAAACTGGTAGACTATATGCTACCGGAAGCAATATTAAGCAAATCACTTGAAACCCTGCCAAAAATCTAATAAAATATTGGCAACAGTTAAGCGGTACCTGAGGCGGCCCTGTATTTCCTTGGCCGCCTTTTAGGATTATCAAACTAAATCGGAGGTTGGTTATGAAACTTCAGGGGACGATGGCTGTAAACGGGAAAGGGCATCTAGAAATCGGTGGTTGTGATACAGTTGGGTTGGCCGAAAAATACGGAACACCTCTTTATGTGCTAGACGAAAAGGCATTTAGAGCGAACTGCAAAAAATATCACCGTGCCTTTGTGGAAAATTACAATGCCGAGGTCATTTATGCGGCCAAAACACTTTTAACGCTTGCCATTTGCCGTATCATTGACCAGGAGGGCCTGAGTCTTGATGTTGTTTCCGGCGGCGAACTTTACACCGCCCACAAGGCCAATTTCCCTATGGAAAGGGTTTATTTCCACGGTAACAACAAGTCAATAGGGGAACTGAAATTGGGTCTGGACCTCAGGATAGGCAGATTTATGGTCGACAACCTCTACGAGTTGGAAAAGTTGAACGAACTGGCTTCCGGTAGGGGGGAAAAAGCCGATGTGATTTTAAGGCTCACGCCCGGTATAGAGGCACATACCCACGACTATATTAAAACCGGGCAAATAGATTCCAAGTTTGGCATGGCCATTGAAGGCGGAAAGGCAATAGAGGCGGTTTTAAAATGTCTTGAATATGAAAACATAACCTTACACGGTTTTCACTGCCATATTGGGTCGCAGATTTTCGAGTTGGAATCCTACGTGCATGCCGCCGAAGTAATGATGGAGTTTGCCAACGAAGTTAGGGAAAAAACGGCCTTTATTACACGCGAACTCAACCTCGGTGGAGGCC
>CAZKPV010000070.1:6859-8940 GCA_964554735.1 uncultured Clostridia bacterium | reverse complement strand
AAACTCTCCGTTGATATCTTAACTCAATTCCTGAGTCTTTACCTTGCTCATACTTACTTTTACTTCGCCTTACTAGACGAGGTTTTCTTGCTGACATTCATTCCTATACTGTTCAGTTTTCAAAGACCCTTTTGGCCGCCACCAATCTTGGGCGGCACTCCCTAATTTATCATTTTTATTGCCCTGTGTCAATAGCAATTATCATCAATTAACAACAAAACAATGCCCGCTAAATCCGTAATTCAATTTTCAAAGGCAAGAAATAATATACCACAGCAATTAATGGGTGTCAACAGCATTTTAGTCGGCTTCGTTGAGCTTGGCCATGGCTACAACCCTATCATCAGTAGTGACCCTCATTAGTTTAACACCCTGTGTTGCCCTACCCATTTTAGAAATTTCGCTGGTTTTTAGTCTGATAATTATTCCTTCATTGTTTATCAACATGACTTCTTCATTGGGCCCGACTATCTGGATAGCAACCGCATCACCATTCGTGTCGGTTTTTCTGTAATTGAGCAAACCTCTGCCGCCCCGCCTCTGGGCACGATATGCATCGAGTGAGGTTCGTTTTCCATAACCGTTGGCTGTTACCACAAGCACGTCATGACCGGGCCTGACCACACCCATACCGATGACTTCATCGTCCTTCTTTAGGTCTATACCTATCACCCCACGGGCAGTGCGGCCTATGGGTCTTGCATCCGTTTCCAGGAATCTAATGGCATAACCCTTCCTGGTACCCAAAAAGATTTCGTCATCACCCTCGGTTATGCTGACATCTATGAGCTTGTCGCCTTCGTCTAAGGTAAGTGCTATAATGCCGTCCTTTCTGGATGTATTGTAGTCGGAAAGATATGTCTTTTTAACTATGCCCCTTTGGGTGGACATAAACAGAAATTCATCCCTATTGAAATCCTGGACCGGAATAATTGTCGTTATTTTTTCATCCAAGGTAATGGGTAAAAGGTTAACTATGGCCATCCCCCTGGCCTGCCTGCTCGCCTCCGGGATCTCGTAGGCTTTGACCCTATATACCTTACCCTTGCTTGTAAAGATAAGGAGGTAATGATGGGTGGTTGTAACAAACAGATGGCGTACAAAATCCCCATCCTTGGTGGTGGTGGCGGTAATACCACGACCACCCCTTCTTTGACTTCTGTACAGATCCAGTTGGGTCCGTTTAATATATCCCTTGGAAGTCAAGGTTATAACTACATCATCCACGGGGATTAAATCTTCGTCTTCCAGGTCGGAATACTCGTCAATAATTTGGGTTTTGCGCTTATCGCCGTATTTTTGTTTAATATACAGCAATTCCTCCTTAATAATGCCCATTACCTTACCGATGTCGGCCAGAACGGAACGAAAATAATTTATTTTTTCTACCAGGTCCTTGTATTCCAATTCCAGCTTCTCGATTTCCAGCCCGGTCAGACGCTGCAATCTCATGTCAAGTATTGCCTGGGCTTGCACGGCAGTCAAGGCAAAGGCTTCCATTAAACCCTCTTTGGCAATTTCCGTGGTCCTGGACCCGCGAATAATTCGTATTACCTCATCAAGGTTTTCCAAGGCAATGCGTAGGCCCTCGACTATGTGTGCCCGGTCCTCGGCCTTTTTTAAGTCAAATTTTGTCCGGCGTATGACAACGTCCTTTCTGTGTTCAAGGTAGTAATGCAAAACCTCTTTCAACTTCAAAACCCGAGGCCGACCATCAACCAGGGCCAGCATTATTATACCGTAGGAATCCTGCAACTGTGTATGCTTGTACAACTGGTTCAAAAGCACCTGGGGGTTAACATCCCTTTTCAGTTCTATGACTATACGCATACCCTTGCGATCCGACTCATCCCGGAGGGCAGAAATACCCTCGATTCTTTTTTCCTTCACAAGTGACGCAATTTTTTCGATCAGTCTGGCCTTGTTCACCTGATAGGGTATTTCGGTGACTATGATACTGCTCCTGCCATTGCCCTTGGTGATAATCTCTGTATTGGCCCTTACTCTGATGGCCCCCCTACCGGTCCTATAGGCCTTTAAAATATTCATCTTACCCATAATTTTTGCACCGGTGGGAAAAT
>CAZKPV010000070.1:0-6849 GCA_964554735.1 uncultured Clostridia bacterium | reverse complement strand
CCGGCCCTCGAATAATACTGAACAGATCCTCCACGCTTGTTTCCGGATTATCAATCAACATGACCAGGCCGTCTATTACCTCATTGAGATTATGGGGGGGGATTTTGGTGGCCATCCCAACGGCTATTCCGTCGGAACCGTTAATTAACAGGCTAGGGATTTTGGACGGTAAAACCGTGGGCTCCACGGTACTGTTATCATAGTTTGGTATAAAATCCACCGTGTCCTTGGCGATATCCTCCAACATCTCCGCCGCAATCCTGGACATGCGTGCCTCCGTGTAACGCATAGCCGCCGGTGCATCCCCGTCAACGGAACCGAAGTTACCATGACCGTCAATTAAGGGATAACGCAAGGAAAAATCCTGGGCCATCCTAACAATGGTATCATAAACGGCAACATCACCGTGGGGGTGGTATTTGGCCAAAACGTTACCCACTATGTGGGCGGATTTCCGGTGGGGCTTATCCGCGGTCATGCCCAATTCGTGCATAGCATACAAAATACGCCGGTGAACAGGTTTTAAACCGTCGCGCACATCAGGTAGTGCCCTTCCTACAATCACGCTCATGGCATAGTCCAAATAGGACTGCTTCATTTCTTTTGTAATATTTATTGGTATAATTTTTTCTCTTGCCTCTGACACTCGGGTTCCCCCTCATTTTTTAGTTCTAGACGTCTAGATTGCGTACCTCATGAGCATTCTCTTGAATGAATGCCCGGCGCGGCTCCACCTTGTCTCCCATTAAAACAGTGAATGTGTTGTCAATCTCGGCCACATCCTCATCAAAATCAACCTTTAGAATAGTCCTGCTCCTGGGATCCATGGTGGTCTCCCATAATTGTGACGGGTTCATTTCCCCAAGCCCTTTGTACCTTTGCACGCTAGCCTTGCCCATCTCCTCCATTGCCTCCTCCAATTCCTCGTCACTAAACAGATACAAGGATTTCCTGCCCTTTGTCAGACGGTATAAAGGTGGCATGGCAATGTAAACATAGCCCTCCTTAATCAATTCCGGCATATAACGATACAAAAAAGTAAGAAGTAGTGTTCTGATATGGGCACCGTCTATATCGGCATCGGTCATGAGTATCAGTTTATGGTATCTGGCCTTGGATATATCAAAGTCCTCACCCACACCGGTACCCATTGCCGTAATCATGGCACGTATTTCTTCATTGTTTAAAATCCGGTCTAAACGCGCCTTTTCAACGTTTAAAATTTTACCGCGCAGGGGCAGGATAGCCTGAAATCGCCTGTCCCTTCCCTGTTTAGCCGTACCTCCCGCCGAATTACCCTCAACGATATACAATTCCGAAACCCTAGGATCCTTTTCCGAACAATCCGCCAGTTTGCCCGGTAATGAAGCCCCATCTAGCGCATTCTTGCGACGGGTCAACTCCCGGGCCTTGCGTGCCGCCTCCCTGGCCCTGGCCGCAAGAACGGATTTTTCGATAATCCTTTTGGCAACATTGGGGTTTTCCTCCAGGTACACCCCTATCACCTCGGCCACGATTGAATCAACCGCCGACCTAACTTCACTGTTACCGAGCTTTGTCTTTGTCTGGCCCTCAAATTGTGGGTTTTTGACCTTAACACTCAGTACTGCAGTTAAGCCCTCCCTAATGTCGTCGCCCGTTAAATTAATTTCGCCGTTCTTCAAAAGGCCATACTTTCTGCAATAGTCATTTACCACCCTCGTAAGCGCGGCTTTAAAGCCCACCTCATGGGTTCCTCCGTCTATGGTATGAATGTTGTTGACATAGGAAAGCAAAACATTGGAAACACTATCTGTATATTGTAGAGATATTTCAACCCATATCTCATCCTTGATCGTCTTAAAGTAAACGGGATCCTTTTGGATGGGATTTTTGTTTTTGTTTAAATACAAGACAAAATCCTTTATGCCGCCTTTGTGCAGGAAGGATTTTTTTACACCCGTACGCTCATCCCTCAGGCCCATCTTCACACCTTCATTTAAAAAAGAGAGCTCACGCAGGCGCTGGCTTAATATTTCCTGGACGAACTCGGTCTCTTCAAAAATATCCCCATCCGGCTTAAAGGTTATGGTGGTACCGGTAGAAAGAGATTCCCCCACAATCTTTAAATCGCCGACGGGAACACCTCTTTGAAATTTTTGCCGGTAGACCTTTCCGTCCCTTCTGACTTCAACCTCCAACCATTCCGACAGGGCGTTTACAACGGCCACACCCACTCCGTGCAAACCACCGGAAACCTTGTAGCCCGCCCCGCCAAATTTGCCCCCGGCATGTAACATGGTTAAAACAACCTCAACCGCCGGTTTGCCAATCTGGGGTTGGATACTCACAGGTATTCCCCGCCCATTGTCCGTCACGGCTATAATGTTATCCTCTTTAATCGCAACATCGATCTGATCACAATGACCGGCCATGGCCTCGTCTATACTGTTATCCACGACCTCAAAAACCAGATGGTGAAGTCCACGACTGCTTGTACTCCCAATGTACATACTCGGGCGGAGCCTGACGGCCTCCAATCCCTCGAGGACTTGAATCTCCTCTGCCCCATAATTTTCCTTGTTGATGGCTTTATCAATATCCTTATTCAAACAGTGGCCCCCCGCTCTCAAATTCTTTAGCCCTTACATTATATCACAAATAGTTGAATCTGCTAATCTTGCCTTTTGGTAGGGGTTTTTTTGGGCGCGTTTTTTCAAAGTTGCACAGGAAATGGGTGACAGGTAAACCAGATTGGTGGTTATAACAAATGATTTTTCTTTTTCGGACCCGGCCACCGAACGAACGAATCCCTCATCGTCAACAATCTGCATAAATTCCCTTGTACTTGGAAATATTTTAGTTTTGGCATCGATAATTGCAATGATATCCCCCTTAGGAACAACAATATCCCCGCCTAGGTGCAAAAACATGTGACACTATCCCCTCTCTCTTATTATTCCATTTTTGACAAGATAATATCGGATATTCTCCTTGCTGATAGCCGATAAATAGTCGATATTGTTGGTTGTCAGGAAAACCTGAATGTCCTTTTCCAGCTCCTTCAATAGAAAAGTTCTTCTTTTGGCATCGAGTTCAAAGAGCACATCATCCAATAAAAGCAAGGGAAAACTCCCATGCCATTTATTCATTAGCCTGATCGAGGCAAGCTTTAAGGTTAGGACCGTTGTTCTCTGTTGCCCCTGGGAGGCAAAATACCTGGCATCCCTCCCATCAAGCATAAATTTCAAGTCATCCCGATGAGGGCCTGTTAAAGTTTGCTGCCTAAACAACTCCTCCTCTCTTTTTTTATGCAAAGCATTTAAAAATCCTTTTTTAATAATTTCTTCTTCAAGTTTTTCGGTTAGGGGAAATGAGGACAGGTAGTTAACAGAAATACATTCACCATCGCTCAATTTATCGTGAATGGTACTTATTTCCCCGGAAAGTTCTTTTAATATAAAAAGACGCTTCCTGATCAGCTTTGCACCATAGGCAGACAATTGCTCGTCCCAGACATCTAGGGTGTTCAGGTCCTGCCTTTTTCGGGCTATGGATTTCAGTAAATTATTCCGTTGGTCCAGGGTATACCTATATTGGCGAAAGTAGTAGGTGTAGTCCTGGTGAGATTGCCCCAGCTCATTATCCAAAAAAGCGCGCCTTTGGCTGGGCGCACCTTTTACTAAAAATAAATCCTCCGGTGTAAACAGAACAAGGCCGGGTAATACCTGTAGCTCGGATAGGCTGCATTTTTTATTGTTTAACTTTAAAAGTTTACCCCCATCGGCGGATATACCCGCCTCGACCAGTAATTTTTTGCCCTTGAAGACCAGTTCGGCGGACAAAAAGGCATGATCCTCGTTCCATTTAACAAGATTCCTGTCCCTTGCCGTCCTGAAGGAACGCCCCTTGTTTATATAATATAATGCCTCAATAAAATTTGTCTTTCCCTGGGCATTGTCCCCCAAAAAAATGTTTATTCGCCTATGGGGTTCCATACTTATACTTCCTGCATTTCTGAAATTTTTTATTAAAACACTTTTTACATGCACTTTAATTATCAACCCACATGGGAAGTATTAGTGCCAGGTAATCATCACAGTCTGGACTTTTTACAATGCCGGCACTTGTAGGCCCTGTAAGTTTCAAGACAACATTTTTGTCATTTAAGGCATTTACCACATCAATCAAATATTTGGCATTAAAGTAAATGTCAAAGGCCTCTCCCTCCAGTTCTATCGCCAATTCCTCACGAATACTGCCCAATTCAGTGTCGGTGGTTATCGTGAGTTTATCACCGGAAGGTTTCAATTTTACCGACTGGTTGCCTTCAACGGCCAGGAGATAGGCCCTCCCCAATGATTCCAGCAAATCCTCACTGTTCACCTTTAAGGTTGATTTAAAACTATCGGGGATTACCTGCTTGTAATCAGGAAACTTGCCCTCAATTAATCGTGACATTACTGTGGTATCACCGGTTACAAAAAATATTTGGTTATCCGTAATTGTGATAGTGACGTCCGTATCCGGTGAGATAATCTTGTTTAGCTCGGATAGGGTTTTACTTGGAATTACAACCTTTATATCTTCCTGCTCCCCAACTTTCAGTGGTTGTTTGCGTAGGGCAAGACTGTGTGTGTCCGTGGCCACTAGGGTAATTTCGCCATCTTTAATTTGTAAAAAAACACCGGTAAAAATGGGCCTGTTTTCGTCCGTCCCCGCGGCAAACAGGACTTGTTTCAGCATATCTTTTAATAGTTCCCCTTTCAGGGAAAAAGTATATCCCTCTATAAGGGAGAGGGAAGGATACTCCATACTCGGAAAACCATGAAATCTGGCCACCGATTCACCGTAGGCGATTGTTTCGTAGTCGGTTTCAAGTAATGCGGTGGTAGCGGGTAGGCGTCTCACCAATTCAACAAGTTGGCGGGCGGGTAGGACCGTGTTTCCGTTTTTTTCCCCCTTGACCTGAATTGTGCATTTTATTCCCATTTCCAGGTTGGTAGCAGTCAGGTTTAAAATGTTATCCTCTAATTCAAAAAGAATCCCCGATAAAATTGGTAAAGGGTTGCGTATGGCAACTGCCCTTATGACTGTCAGTAAAGGATCTAATATATTGTCTTTTTCACAAAAAAATTTCACTTGCTGTTTTCCTCCTTATTATTATTCTTATAAATAAATCTATATAGTAGTAGTAGTAGTAATAATGCCTGTGGGTTTGTTGATATTGATCTCAAAGACAGTGGCTGCATTGGTCGGGGCCTGTTTAAAGAGTTGTGCACAACCGGGCGGCTAATCCTTGATATTGTTAATCAATTTGTTGATTTTATCCTTGAACTCATCATCGTCCTCAAGGTTTTTGGCGATCTTGTCGCAGGCGTGGATAACCGTGCTGTGGTCCCTTCCACCAAAGCGGTTGCCTATCTTGGGCAAGGACAAATCTGTCAGTTCCCTCGATATATACATTGCAATCTGTCTGGGAAAGGCTATGGATCGGGTTCTCTTCTTTGCCTTTAAATCCTCTACTTTCAGCCCATAAAAATCTGCCACCTTTTTTTGAATCAGGCTCACGGTTATTTGCTTGGGTTTTTGGGGTGGAAAGGTATCTTTTAACACTTCCGAAACCATTTCTGTGGATATTTCCGTTTCATTTAGGGAGGCATAGGCTATAACCCGGATCAAGGCCCCCTCCAACTCACGAATGTTTGACTTTATTTTACTGGCTATAAATGCCATAATTTCGTTTGGTAGGGTAAACCCGTCCAAATGCGCTTTCTTGCGCAGGATTGCTATTCTGGTTTCATAATCGGGTGGTTGAATGTCCGTAATAAGGCCCCATTCAAACCGCGACCTCAGGCGGTCCTCAAGGGTAGGTATATCCTTGGGAGGCCGGTCGCTGGAAATAATAATTTGCTTGTTGGCTTCGTAAAGAGTGTTGAAGGTGTGAAAAAACTCCTCCTGTGTTCTTTCCTTTCCGGCTAGAAATTGGATATCATCAATAAGGAGGATGTCCATATTCCTGTATTTATTTCTGAATTGTACGGTTTTGTCATCACGAATCGAGTCGATTAATTCATTGGTAAACTTCTCCGAGGTTACATAGGATACCTTGTATCGTTTATCGTTTTCGGCTATATATTGGCCGATCGCATGCATTAGATGGGTTTTACCCAAACCAACCCCGCCGTATATAAATAAGGGATTGTAAGACTTGGCAGGTGATTCGGCGACCGCAAGAGCCGCCGCATGGGCAAAGCGATTGCTGTTGCCTATTACGAATGTGTCGAAAGTGTATTTGGGATTGAGTCTAAAAGACGTGGGCGGTATGTTGGTTTTGTTGTTCTCTATTTTTAAAGAACGGTTTAGTATAATATCTGGAATCTCACTAGAAAGCAGGAATTGTAGATTAACGTCGTTATTTTCATCGAGAAGTTGTTTTAGGTTTTCCTTAATAATGTGGGCATATCTGTCGTTGAGCCAGTCCCTTGAAAAATGATTGGGAACCTCAATAAAGAAAATGTTATTGCGATAGCCGATAGGTCTGAGTGAGGTAAGCCATGTTTCAAAGGAATGCCTGCTAATTTTCTTTTCCATCCTGTTTAGCAGGCGCTCCCAAATAACGGTGATTTCACGTTTACTCATATTAACCCCCTGGTATTTTAACGAATTGTTAAGCTATTAACAGAGTTATGCACAATCTATTAACAAGTTGTGCATAACTGCATATTTGAAGGCATGTACGTAACAAAAATATACCAAATTTCTCACGCCTTATCAATAAGGTTTTCTTTCTTGACGCGGTTTTTTTAATACTATCCCGTATTTGACACTTACAAAGGAGAAAAAGCTTGGGTATCCTTGGTAATAGGG
>CAZKPV010000069.1:1387-8944 GCA_964554735.1 uncultured Clostridia bacterium | reverse complement strand
GTTTCCTCCATCCACATACGCCCACCGCCGGCACCACAGCAAAACGCACGGCCACGGTTCCTGTCCATCTCGGTTAAGGACACCCCCGGTAAGGCCTTCAGGATATTTCTAGGGGCATCATACTCGTTCTGGTATCTACCCAAGTAGCAGGAATCATGATAGGTTAAGTTTATTTTTTCCGACTTAGATTCATCCAATAGCAACTTACCTTCGGCTAATAACTTGGCAATCAATTGTGTATGGTGGATCACCTCATAATTACCGCCAAATTCCGGGTATTCGTTTTGTAGCGTGTTGAAACAGTGAGGACACTGGGTAACGATCTTTTTAACACCATACCCGTTGAGCAGCTCTATATTTTCCTCTGCCAACATCTGGAACAAATACTCATTACCGACCCTTCTGACGTAGTCCCCACAACACTTTTCCTCCGTGCCTAAAATTGCAAATTTTATCCCGGCTGCATTCAATATCTTAACCATTGCCTCCGAGACTTTTTTAGCACGGTCATCAAAAGAACCGGCACAGCCTACCCAGTACAGATACTCGACATCTTGATCTTCACTGATTAGCTTAACATCAAGATCCTTGGACCAGTTCGCCCGGTCATTCCAGCCAACTCCCCAGGGGTTAAAGTTTTTCTCCGCATTACGGCAGGCCAATTGAGCCTCCTGCGGAAAGTTACTTTCCATCAGTACCAGGTAACGTCTCATATCCACGATCTTATTTACATGCTCATTTAGAACTGGACACTGTTCAACACATGAAAAACAGGTGGTACATGCCCAAATCTCGTCTTCCTCAACTATGTCCCCAATGAGTTCTTTTTCTAAAATTTTACCTGCCTTTTCATCGGTAGCCGCAATTTCTTCGATGGCGTCAAGGTCTTCCTCTCCGGTTCCCCCGAGTCCATGCTTATTTAACACGGCACCTTTCTCAAATAAATGTTCTTTGAGGTTATTTATCAAAACCTTTGGTGAAAGCGGTTTGCCGCTTAAATAAGCCGGACAATTATCCTGACATCTGCCACACTCCGCGCAGGAATATGTGTCCAACAGTTGTTTCCATGTAAAGGCTTCAATCCTGCCCACACCAAATTCTTCGGCATCTTCGTCCTCCAAATCCATGGGATTAAACATCCCGCCACGCGGTTTTAAATTTCTAAATAATACGTTAAATGGCGCAGCCATAAGGTGCAAATGTTTGGAATACGGAATATAAACCAAAAAAGTTAAAAGCATAATGACGTGGGCCCACCAGCACACAAGAAAGATACTGGTCAGTTGGGCCATATCAAAGGCGGAGTTTACAAAACTTGTGTAAACAAAATTATAAACAGGTGCCATTAATTTAAATGCTTCCGGTTTCATCGCCAACTTGGCACCGGTTGCAATAAATTCCGTTACAATCAGACCGAAAATCAAAGATAGAATTATAGCGGCATCAAGTGTAGGTTCAAGTCTCTCCGGTCTGGTAATATACCTGCGATAGGCCGCTATGAGGATGGCAACTAAAACCAGAACACTCATTATGTCTTTTACAATGTAAAAATAGGGGGATGCCCCCAAAATGGGTAGAATAAAACCTTCCGATATGCCTTCCCCGATAAACTGGAGCGTGCCAAATGCTATTACTATAAAGCCCCAAAAAATAGCAAAGTGCACGAACCCAAACCATTCCATAATAACCTTGCGTTGGCCGAAAACATATATGATGATCCCTTTTATACGTTCACCAATGTTGTCAATTCTGTTTTCGGGCTGACCCAACCTTAGTAAGTTGATTCTGTTTATTACAGCGTAGCCAAACCAAACCAGTGCTATAACAAGGACAGCAAGAAACGCCCAGCCCATGACGGTCAAATCCCCTTTCAAAGACTATTAAGTTATACTTTTTATAATATAATATAATAACCTGCTGGAATCCCTAACAGCGGACGGGATTCCAGCAGTTATTTGTGGCTAGTTAGCCAGTACTTTTTTAAATTCTTCCTTCAACATTGGTACAATATCAAACAAATCACCGACAATCCCGTAGTCGGCTACCTTAAAGATATTAGCTTCCGGGTCTTTGTTGATGGCAACAATGCATTTGGAAGTACCCATCCCCGCCAGATGCTGTATAGCACCTGAAATCCCACAGGCTATATACAAAACTGGGGAAACAGTTTTACCCGTTTGCCCTACCTGGAATTGGTGTTCCCTCCATCCGGCATCAACAGCAGCACGTGAGGCACCCACGGCGGCGCCTAATACATCAGCGAGTTCCTCAATAATATTAAAGTTTTCAGGTCCCTTCATTCCCCTTCCACCGGAAACAATTATATCTGCCTCTGTAAGTTCCGGGCGGTCGGAAACCTGCTTGACTATGTCCTTGATTACCTGCCTGATGTTAATTTCGCCGACTTGGACATTGATGACCTCGGCGGTTTTTCCTTCTTGTGGCTCGGAAATCTCAAGAACGTTAGGCCTTATGGTAGCAATAACCGGGCGGGCCTCCGGGCAGGCGGCAAGCACAAATGCCTTACCCGCATAAATGGGCCGCTTAAACTGTAATTGCCCGTCTGCCAGCCCCAGCTCGATACAGTCCGACATCATGCCTGTTTCTACCTTCTGGGCTACCTTGGCAGCCAAATCGCGGCCTTCGATTGTATTACCAACCAACAATACGCTTGGCCGGTGTTCTTTAACCAGGTCAGCTAAAACAGTACTGTATGCGTCAGTGGTATAACTTCCCAGATTTTCATTGTCGGCAACATAAACTTTATCCGCGCCATAGGCCGCTGGCTTATCTGTTAATTCGGATAAATCTTTTCCTATTAACACAGCACATAATTCTTCGCCAAGTTCATCTGCAATCTTTCGTCCTGCACTTAACATTTCAAAAGCAACTTTTTTAATTTGACCATCATGTTGCTCTGCATATACCCAAATTCCTTTTGCCATTTATACTAATCCCCCTTCCCTATATAACTTTTGCTTCTTCACGGAGCAACTTTGCCAACTCTTTAACTGTATCCTCGGGTTCACCTTCGAGGACTTTGCCTGCCTGGCGTTCTTCCGGCAAGGAAAATTTCAGCGATTCAACCTTCGCTTTTACATCGTCCTCACTTAACCCCAGGTCGCTTAGTGAAAGAACATCTAGTTTTTTCCTCCGTGCTTTCATTATCCCTTTCATGGTAGGATAACGGGGTTCGTTTAGGCCCTTCTGTGCAAGCAATACGGCCGGCAACGGAACTTCAATTATTTCGTTCCCGCCTTCTATTTCTTTGGTTGCCGTAACCTTTCCATCACCAACCTCAACCTTGGTAACCATATTAACACTGGGTACGTCTAAAATCTCTGCCAACCTTACACCAACTTGTCCCGACCCATCATCAATAGCCCTCCAGCCACCAAGTATCAGGTCATACTCCAGATCACCGATAGCTTTTGCAAGCACAACAGCAGCTGTGTACTCGTCACCGTCCTCCAAGGCGGGATCAGTGATCAGTATCGCCTTGTCCGCGCCCATTGCCAAGCCCTGCCTTATTGACTCCTGGGCCTCCTCACGGCCGAGGCAAACTATAGTTACCTCACCTCCGCCCGCTTTTTCGTTAATAAGTAGGGCTTCCTCAATAGCAAACTCATCGTAGGGGTTAATAATTAAACTAACACCTTCTCTGTTAATCTTTCCCTCACCGTCCAAGGTAATCTTGGCTTCGGTATCAAAGGTTTGCTTTAAGCATACTACAATTTTCATGGGCTACCTCCTTTACTGTAATTAATATTATATTCCCTTATTTCAGGAAACTTTTTTACTTAAATAAGGCCCTTGATATAACTATTCGCTGTACTTCGCTGGTTCCTTCATAAATTTCAGTAATTTTTGCATCCCTCATCATCCGTTCCACGGGGTATTCACGGGTGTAGCCGTATCCACCAAAGATCTGCACTGCTTTTGTGGTAACATTCATGGCGGTTTCAGATGCAAACACCTTGGCCATAGCCGACAGGTTGCCGTAAGGTTCATTGCAATCTTTGAGATACGCCGCCTTATATATGAGCAACCTGGCCGCTTCAATTTGTGTGGCCATATCGGCAAGCATAAACTGTATACCCTGCATCCTGGATATCGGCCTTCCAAACTGTTCACGCTCCTGAGCGTAGGCAACAGCCTGATCCAATGCTCCCTGTGCAATGCCGAGTGCCTGAGATGCAATTCCTATACGGCCCCCGTCAAGGGTGGCTAAGGCAATTCTGAAGCCCTGGCCCAACTCGCCTAGCACGTTTTCCTTTGGAATCCGACAGTCTTCAAAAACAAGCTCGTATGTAGTTGAAGCACGGATTCCCATTTTCTTTTCTTCCTTGCCAAAGGAAAAGCCGGGGGTTCCTTTTTCCACTATAAATGCCGTGGTGCCCCTGTGTTTTTGACTTGGATCGGTACTGGCAATAATGACGTATGTTTCGGCCTCATAGCCATTTGTGATGAAAACCTTTGTGCCATTTAGCACATAATGGTCACCATCAAGTTTGGCCGACATCTTTACCGCCCCGGCATCGGAACCCGCCGATGGTTCGGTCAGGCCAAGGGCACCCAGTTTTTCCCCTTCCACAAGGGGAACCAGGTATTTCTGTTTTTGTTCTTCCGTACCGAAAGCAAAAATCGGCCATGTGCAAAGAGAAACATGTGCAGACAATGTTACACCGGTGGAAGCACAGACCCTCGATAATTCCTCAACCGCGATGGCATAACTGACATTGCCCATGTCGGTTCCACCGTATTTTTCAGGGAATGGTATACCCGTTAAACCAAGTTCCCCCATCTTGTCATAAATACTGCGGTCAAACCTCTCATTTTCATCTCTTTCAGCGGCAGTTGGTTCAACTTCGGTTTCTGCAAAGTCACGGACTGTTTTTTTTAATAATTCCTGCTCCTCCGTTAAATGAAAATCCATACGTTTCCTCCCCTTCTGTTTCTTATCTACACCTATATGAGCAACACAAGGCATTGTCCAAACTATATAGTATGGATGGGCAACCCTTTGATGCCATCTATAAAATTATTTCATGCGGTTCCTGACCCAGTCGACTATGTCCTCAATGGGTGTTCCCGGCGTAAACAGTTCTTCTACAACTCCCGTGCCCTTCAACTCATCTATATCTTCCTCGGGAATTGTTCCACCACCAATAACTATTATATCATCGGCCCCGTTTTCCTTCAGCATTTTTTTAATTATTGGGAAAAGTGTCATATGTGCGCCCGATAATATGGACAGGGCGACAATGTCTACATCCTCCTGGATAGCCGCTTCCACTATCTGTTCCGGGGTTTGGTGCAAACCAGTATAAATTACTTCCATACCACCGTCCCTTAATCCTCTTGCCACTACCTTGGCACCTCTATCGTGACCGTCAAGACCAGGTTTACCAACTAAAACACGTATCTTTCTGTTTCTCATTTCGCTATCCTCCCCTTAGCTTTAGAATATTGGCTTTTCAACATATTCACCAAAGACATCTTTCAATGTCTGAACAATCTCACCCAGTGTAGCATACTCTTTCACGGCTTCCAGAATAAACGGTATCATATTGTCCGTTCCCTTTGCGGCATCACTTAAAGCCCGAAGCCTAGCCTGCACCTTTTCATTATCGCGTGTGTCTTTCAGTTTTTGTAAATTTTTAACTTGTTCTATTTCGATTTGGGGGTCAATTTTAAGGAGATCAATTTCAATTTCTTCATCCTTTTCTATAAATTCGTTAACCCCCACAATAATCCTTTCTTTTTTATCAACAGCTTTTTGGAAGTTGTATGCCGCATCCGCTATTTCCTGTTGGAAGAATCCCTGGTCGATAGCCGGCAATACCCCTCCTAATTTTTCTATCTTCTCGAAATATTTCTCCGCTCCTTCTTCCATTTCATTTGTTAGGGCTTCCACGAAGTATGATCCGGCCAGTGGGTCTATTGTATTGGCGGCTCCACTTTCATGGGCTAAAATTTGTTGAGTGCGGAGGGCAATTCGCACTGCCTTTTCCGTAGGTAGGGCCAATACCTCATCCATGGAATTGGTATGAAGGGATTGTGTTCCGCCAAGCACCGCGGACAAGGCTTCATAAGCCGTGCGTATTATGTTATTTTCAGGCTGTTGCGCCGTCAGTGAACAGCCGGCGGTCTGGGTGTGGAAACGCATAAGTAGCGAACGTGGATCCTTTGCGCCGTATTTGTTTTTCATGCGGCGGGCCCATATTCTTCTGGCGGCACGGTATTTGGCTATCTCCTCGAAAAAGTCCATATGGGCGTTAAAGAAAAACGAAAGACGGGGTGCAAAATCGTCAACATCCAAACCGGACTCTATCCCTGCTTCCACATAGGCAAACCCGTCGGCCAGGGTAAATGCCAATTCCTGTAGTGCCGTGGAACCTGCTTCACGTATGTGGTAGCCACTGATACTGACAGTGTTCCATTTGGGCACGTGTTTACAAGCATAGGCAAATATGTCGGTGATCAAACGCATGGAAGGCTCGGGGGGGAATATCCATGACTTTTGGGCAATGTATTCCTTTAGGATATCATTTTGGATTGTGCCCCTAAGTACATCCGAGGGAAATCCTTGTTTTTCCGCGGCGGCAATATAGATTGCCCAAATTATGGCCGCTGGGCCGTTAATGGTCATGGAAGTACTGACCTCACCCATGGGAATCCCGTCAAAGAGAGTTTCCATATCTCGGAGGGACGATATGGCAACTCCGCAACGCCCCACCTCTCCCAAGGAGCGGGGGTGGTCTGAATCATAGCCCATCAAAGTCGGCATATCAAAGGCTACACTCAGGCCCGTTTGCCCACGTTCAAGCAAATACTTGTATCTTTCATTGGTTTCCTTGGCCGTGGCAAAACCCGCAAACTGGCGCATGGTCCACAGCCGACCGCGGTACATATTCCTTTGTACACCACGGGTATAGGGGCATTCCCCCGGAAAGCCAATATCATCCATGTAACTCATGTTTTCAACATCTGCCGGCGTATAAAGATTATTCATCTCAACCCCTGATATTGTGGTGAATTTATCTAATCTTTCCTTGCCGTGTGAGGAATACTCATCCTGCCACTCATTTGTTTTTTCTTTAATCCTTTCCAATTCCTTTTTATCAAGCATTTAAATATCTCCTTTCCACTGTTTAGTTAATCGAAACCGGGTCGGGTCTGTGATCACTTTTGTATCACGCATCATCACCTCCATCCTTTTAAAACCCTAACCGGCGTTTTATTGTTGCCAATCACTTCCGTAGAAAAACCCTGACCCATGAGTCAGGGTTCTTTTAAATACTTTGAAAAATATTAAATGTTCTAATATTTTTATTTCTTCTTCCTGAAGCCCGCCCATTCCTTCTCCCGAAGCTCAATTCGGCGAATTTTACCGCTAATAGTTTTTGGTAGCAGGTCTGTAAATTCAATCTTACGTGGGTATTTATAGGGGGCAGTTGTTGTTTTAACGTGGTCCTGGAGTTCTTTTACTAGTTCGTCCGAAGGACTGTAACCCTTTGCCAAAACTACAAAGGCTTTCACCACTTCACCACGCAC
>CAZKPV010000069.1:0-1377 GCA_964554735.1 uncultured Clostridia bacterium | reverse complement strand
TCATCGGGGCTGGATACAACCGCAGACTCCGCAACCGCCGGGTGTTCGAGGAGTGCGCTTTCCACCTCGAAGGGCCCAATACGATAGCCCGCTGCCAAGATGACGTCGTCCGAACGCCCGACAAACCAATAATAGCCATCCTCGTCGGTCATAGCCCGGTCACCCGTTAGATACCAATCACCTTTGTGGACTGATGCGGTTAAATCCGGATCATCCCAGTATTCAACAAATAAACCTAATGGTCTTTCAGGTTTAACGCGAACAGCCAAATCACCTTCTTTGCCTGGGGGTAAGATATCTCCATTATCATCAATTACATGTAGGTCAATCCCTGGCGAAGGCTTGCCCATAGAACCAAAACGAACCTCATTGCAAAGGAAGTTGCCACACAGGCATACGCTTTCGGTTTGGCCATAACCATCCCGAATTATGAGCCCTGTATGCTCTTGCCAATAATCTATAACCTCAGGGTTTAGGGGCTCACCAGCAGCGAAGCAATGTTCCAAAGTTGTGAATTTATATTTAGATAGATCCTCCTGTACGAGCATTCGATAGTTAGTCGGTGCCCCACACAATGTTGTAATCGGGTACTTTTCCAACAGTTTGAGGGTTTTAACCGTATCAAACCTAGCCGAGTGATGGACAAATAAAGCCGCACCCATGTTCCAGGGGCCATACAGGCTACTCCAGGCGGCCTTTGCCCAGCCGGTGTCAGATAGGTTCCAGTGCAAGTCGGTTGGCTTGAGGTCCATCCAAAACTTGCCAGTTATATAGTGTCCTAGAGGGTAAGTTGTTTGGTTATGAAGGGTCATTTTGGGCATACCCGTAGTTCCCGATGTAAAGTAAAGAATCGATGGGTCTGTAGCCTTGGTTTTTTCTATTTCAAATTCCTCTGACTCCACATTAACAATGTCGTGATAATTTAGCCAACCTTCTTTTTGCGTATCTACGATAATATAAGTTCTTACGGTAGGGCATTTGTCCCTAACTTGATCAACCTTTGGTGCATTGGCTTCATCGGTTATAATGCATGTTGCCTTGGAAAGGTTTGCCCGAAAATCTATGTCCCCCGGCGTCAACATTGTTGTACCCGGGCTGATCACGGCACCGAGCCTATGGCAAGCCATGTTGATTTCCCACCATTCAACTAACCTAGGTAATATAACCATAATACATTCGCCCTTTTTAACACCTTGTTTTTTTAGGGCATTGGCAAGACGGCTGGAAGACTTTTTCAGGTCAAGAAATGTCTTTTTAACTTCGTTCCCATCATCATCCACCCAAAATAGTGCGAGTTTTTCAGTATCTTCCGCCCACTTGTCCATTACATCGCCTGCGAAATTAAAATATTCGGGCACCTCAAGTTTGAATTCTGCC
>CAZKPV010000068.1:0-9065 GCA_964554735.1 uncultured Clostridia bacterium | reverse complement strand
CCGTTATGATCTCATTATTTTTGAATCTTTCCTTGGGGCCACTAAAGGGGACCTCGATGTGCTGGGTGCCAACCCTAAGAAAATTGATATTCCCCTTGTCATCAGTGTATATGTATGATTCTATTTCTTCTTCCCAGCGAGCAAAGGTGGATTTCAATGCATTGCTTTTAGCGGCTGCTGTTAAGGGTATTACTTTCGAATCCTTCGGTGTTTTGGAATATAACAATATGTCATTCCTCACGGCATCCCATTTTACGTCAAAGGGGATGGCCTCACCGAGATCACGAAGTTTAAAAAAATTGTTGCCATTTATATTGTAGGCGGTTACATTATGGAATACCCCGTCTATCATCAGTTTTGCTTCCATGGGAGTTGCCCTTTCCTTGTAGCCAAAGTAACCTCTGGGCGAATCCTTGGAATCATCGTAATTTTTGCCTGTGACAATGTTTATGGTATTGGTTTTTGCGTCCCATTGGACATCAAATTTGCTGGATGTTTTCGTAAATGCCCTTGCGAGATCCCGTAACATATAATAATTGTTGCCGTTAATGTTGTAACCGGCACAGTTATGCGGAATAACCATGTCACCATCCAGGTAGAGGCCGCTCCCAGTTTCGGTGGCATTTACGGCTTGCCCGGCCGCGTATGCTAAGGGATGCAACCCTACAAGAAAAAAGATAACTACCGACAAAATAATATAAAATAATCTCCTCATTAATTTACCTCCCGGTATGTATTATAAAGGTGAACTCGGTCCCTTCGCCCGGTTCACTTTTCACCTCGATATCAATTCCATGCCTTTCGGCGATCTGCTTGGCAATAGCCAGGCCAAGGCCGGTGCCTCCCTTGTTTTCCTCCGAACCTTGCTTGTGAAAACGTTTAAAGATGTGAGGCAGTGCATCCGGTGAAATGCCCGGACCCTGGTCACTGATGCAAAGCATTATACTGTCAGAGGTGCGTTTCATATTCAGTTGCACTTCCGACCCGCCCGGAGAAAACTTGATGGCATTGTCCAAAACGATCATAAGCATTTGGCGGAGCCTGCCATAATCACCGGGAACAGTAAAGTTGTTGCCTTCCTTACTTAGCCCGAGGTTAACATTCTTCGGTTTGGCTAGGCGCGCCATACTGCGTCGCGCATCTTCAACTATCGCCTTCAGGTCAACATCCTGCATATCCATAGCGAAATCAGGGTTTTGTAGACGTGCTAAATCAAGCAGATCGGAAACCAGCCGTTCCAAGTAGATGCTTTCGGTAAGCATTTGTCGGTGGTATTTATCCACCATAGACGGTTCCGACACTACACCATCGCTTAGGGCTTCAAGTGAGCCGCGGATGACAGTGACGGGCGTGCGCAGTTCGTGGGAAATATTGGCAATAAAATCCCGCCGCATTTGTTCCAATTTTTCACTTTCACGGGAGGCGATTTCCAATTTTACTGCCATATTGTCCAGTGCCCTGGCAAGTTCACCGATTTCATCATTTTGGGCCACGCCTGTAGTAATCGCATAATTACCGTTGCTGATTTTTTGGGCGGCATTTTTCATTTTACCTAGTGGTTTGGTAAAGCTTCCGGCTAAAATACCTGCGACAAAAAATGAAATCAGGATAGCAATTCCCATACTCGATAGCAGTATGGCCAGCCCACTTTTTGTCACCCCTTGGATATCCCCGATCCTTTCATGTAGGAGGACAACCCCGGCAACTTGGTTGTCGGGCAGTGTAATCGGTGTGGCTACTGTGACAGAAGGTTCCCCTATATAGCCACCGAAGGCCTTGCTAAAGGTGGATTTTCCCTGAATAGCCGATGCGATAACTTCCTCTGCTCCCGGTGGCAATTCCTTGTATGCAAGGCTTGGCCGCCCGTGGCCGCGCACTATGTGACCGAGGCTGCGATCGAAGATCCAAATGTCTGCCGTTGTGATATCATCGAGCAATTTCAAATACATGCCATAGCCGTGGGATGACGATGTGCCGTGGCTGTGCCTTGGCCCTTGGCCGCGTGTGGGTTCCTCCAACCAAATATCGGCCAGCACCCGCGCCGTCTGCTCGGCTCGTTTGCCCAGTTCAGCCGTATGGACGTCCATATTATAACGGGAAAAAAGTGTGGAAAAAACAAGACCCATTATAAGTGAAAAAACCAGCAAGGAACCTGTAAAGTACAACAGCAGACGGAGGCGGATTTTATTTCTCACTGTGTCACCTCAAACTTGTACCCCACACCCCAGATAGTCTTGATTTCCCACCCATCGTGGGGGACCTTATCCAATTTGGCGCGTAGCCTGCGTATGTGGGAATCCACTGTACGCATGTCACCGTAGTAGTCCTGGCCCCAAAGACTGTCGAGGAGATTGCCCCGGGAAAAAACCTTGTTTTTGTTGGTTCCGAGGGTCCACAGGATTTCCGTCTCTTTTTTTGTCAAGGGGATGGAGGTACCGTTGATTTTAGTAACATATTCGTCGAGATTGACTGTCAAACCTTTATATGTGAAAACTCTTGCATTGATGTTGTCCTGCTGTGCAATACGGCGAAGTATTGCACGGATACGGGCCATGACTTCACCGGGTGAAAAGGGTTTTACAATATAATCGTCCGCACCAATATCCAGGCCCATAATGCGTTCGAAGTCCTCTCCTCGGGCGGTAATCATGATTATTGGCACATTCTTTTGTTTGCGTATTTCCCGGCAAACCTGAAAGCCATCTAACCCAGGCATCATCACATCCAAAAGGATTATGTCGAATTCCCTTGTCAAGGCTTTGTGTAAGGCGGTCGGCCCGTCAAAGGCTGTAGTCACGGAAAACCCCTCTGTTTTGGCGTATTCCCCCAGTGTAGATACAATCTGTCGGTTATCATCGGCAATAAGAATATTGGGTATGGTTCCCGCCCCCTTTGGTTTATATTATCATGAAAAAGCAAAAGAAAGACACAATTAAGACATATTTAGTGCTTATATTATAGTTGTGCGAATGTTACACAATAGTATTGTACGGGAGGGTATATTTATGAAAAGTTTGAAAAGGTTTGCGGTTATGGGAATTGTAGTATTATTCCTGTTTGCCGGTGTAGCCACAGCATTTGCCGCCATGAGGCATTCATCTCCGGCGGAGGCTGTTGCCAAGTTGACCGGGCGTGACGTGCAGGCTGTCATTGATGAGCGTGCCGAAACAGACAAAACCTATGGTAGTATTGCCGGTGAAGCAGGTGTCCTGGAGGAATTTAGGGCGGAAAGGTTGGAAACAAAAAAAGAAATCCTTGATTCCCATGTAGCGGATGGTACACTAACCCAAGAAAAGGCGGATGCAATCATGGACAGAATCAGTGCCAATCAGGCATATTGCGATGGTACGGGAAATGGTTGCGGTCGAGGTGGTATAGGTTGCGGAATGGGCGTGGGTTTTGGCCAAGGTAACGGTAATGGCCTTCATCCACATAATGGCTGTGGCTGGGGTCATGGCTGTGGCTGGGGTAAATCCTAAATAATTGAATAACTTGCTCATAACAATAAGGGGTGCGACAACGCACCCTAGGTTTTTATATGTAACCTATCGCTGTTTCTATTGTAAAAACAGCGGTGAATTGTTTATAATGTATACAGCAACTTAAAGGCAGGGATTAGATGTTTTGGATAGGCTTTGAAAATCCAGGACATAGGTTTTTGCGCATAAAAAGATGGCGAAAATACTTAGAACAATCAGACAAGCCTGTGTAAACTACAAAATCAATGAACCACTACATTTTAGTGTTACACTGGTTTGGGAATAAGGGGATGTACAGATCATGACCGAAAGGGAACTGTTACAACAGATAGCCACACAGGTTGGGGAAATAACCTCAAAAGTTGGTAGTCTTGATTCGCAGGTAGGGCACATGGGTTCACAGATGGGACAGATGGACTCCAAGATTGATAAGATGGATGCCCGGATGGACAAAATGGACTCCAAGATTGATAAGATGGATACCCGGATGGACAAAATAGACGCCCGGATGGACAAAATGGACTCCAAGATTGAGAAGCTGGATTCACGGATGGGGCAGATGGACAAACAAATGGAGACTATAGCCATACAAGTAAACACACTTACCAATGACGTTACGGATGTAAAGGATAGAGTAACCCTTATTGAAAAAACTGTCATTAAAATTGAAAATGACCATACGGATAGGCTGTCCGCCTTGTTTGACGCATCAAAACAAAATTCCGATAAACTAGACCGCATCTGGGAAAAAGTAAGTGCCCATGAAGAGTTTATCCTAAAGCGTATTAAATAGTAGGTGGAATCTATCACCAACTCGTTAACTTATAGGGCAAAAGAAACAACGCTAGAGTGGCAAACTAAAATGAATAATTGCGCGGATTAAATGCGCCTGTCCGGGAATTAACAGAATCCGGATGGGCGTATTTATTGCCATCAGTTCCGGATTTCAGGGTAGGGGTGTTGGATTCCAGAACCTGTCTATGGTATATTTAAGGTATGGTTTGCCTTGGGGTATAATGGTACTAAGACATTTTGCAAAGAGGGGTCTTTAAATGATGGATAACTCCAATGTCAACAATTTTCCCGAATCTGATCCCCAAACAATTGATGGAGCAAAGGAAAAGGCAGGGAAGCCATTACTGTATAAATTAGGAATAGGCCTTATTGTTGCATCTTTCCTGGTGTGGTCAATTCCTATAGTCACACCATTCACGCCACTTCCAACCAAAATAAAGGCCGGTCTTATTGCTACAAGTATCATTGTGGCAGAAATAATGTTTTGGTCGGGTGGTCTGTTGGTGGGCAGGAAAGTGTTTGCCAAGCTCAAAAAACGGTTTAATTTAGCAAAACGGTGTGGTAAAGGAGCAAACGGTGCAAACGGTGCAGATGGCACAAGGTGAAGTGTTTGGGTCCTAAGTGGGGCCCCGGGCACATTCAATCATTAAAATGAAAAGGAGGTGAAAAACAGATGCCAACTATATTCTTCTACGGACCCGACCTGGAAAAGGATAAGAAAAGGGAGCTGATTACTTCCTTCACCAAAAAGGCCAGCGAGCTTACCGGAATAGATGAATCGGCCTTTGTGGTTTACTTGCGGAAAAGCGGACCGGAGGATGTAGGGGTGGGTGGCAAACTCCTAGAGGACTTGCAGAAAGAGTAAAAATAGGGACGTACGGGTAATAATCGGGATATAACATACAGGCGAGGCCGCCGATGTGATATTTTAAAGGGTGGCCAAGCCTTTTTGTGTTATAATGTTACAACGTAGCGATTTTGGAGTAAACGAAAGTAGGGTGGGGCCCGGATGCCGGTAACAAACTTAACTATTAATGGAAAAAAAATAATCCTCATCGGAACGGTGCACGTATCCAAACAAAGCGCGGAGGAGGTTCGTTCCGTGATTGAAGAGGAGCAGCCCGATTCGGTATGTGTGGAGTTGTGCCCATCCCGTTATGAATCCATAACAGACAGGGATAAGTGGAAAAACACGGACATCATTAATATTATCAAAGAAAAAAAGGCAGGCCTGTTGTTTGTAAATTTACTGCTGTCATCATTTCAGAAAAGAATTGCCAGTAAAATAGGGGTGATACCTGGTCTGGAGATGGTTGAGGGTATCAAGGCGGCAGAGGACAACAATGCACAACTGGTTTTGGCGGACAGGGACATACAGGTTACCTTTTTGCGAATTTGGCGTGGCATTAGCTTTTTCGGTAAGATGCGGCTCCTTTTTATGCTGCTGTTCAGCATTTTCCAGGATGAGGAAATCAGGGAGGAAGATCTTGAAAAGTTAAAAGAGCAGGATATGTTGACGGCAGCCTTGGACGAGTTGGCGGCTTCGTTTCCGGAGCTAAAGGAAAGTCTAATTAATGAAAGGGACAAGTATCTGGCCCAGAAAATTAAAGAAGCCCCCGGTCAAAAAGTGGTGGCGGTATTGGGGGCGGGTCATGTGCCGGGTATAGTTGAGCAGATCAAGGTTGACCATGACCTGGCCCTACTCACTCATGTACCAAAAAAAATGGGTGTTGAAAAAGTTATCGGTTGGGCTATCCCCATCCTGATTATTGCCTTGATTGTATCTACCTTTACCTTGGACACAGCCACAGGTATAGACCAGTTGGTAAGTTGGATTTTGTGGAACGGTTCCTTGGCGGCTATCGGAACGGTGGTGGCTTTTGGGCATCCCTTGGCGGTGCTTACTGCTTTTTTGGCGGCGCCTATTACTTCTTTGAATCCTTTACTTGCTGCCGGCTGGTTTGCCGGATTAGCCGAGACATATATTCGCCGTCCTAGTGTTGATGATTTTGAAAAATTACCGCAGGATATTGGTTCGGTTAAAGGATTTTGGCGCAATAAGGTTACCCATGTTTTGCTTGTTGTAATTTTGGCCAACCTCGGAAGCACATTAGGTACTGTTATAGCGGGGGCCGATATAATAAGGTTGTTTTTAAAAACTGTTGCCGGGTAGGATACAGGATTTAATGCTGGACACAGTATTTGCCGTGTAGTCTTGGTGTTCGTTTGCGGTGTTCATGTTTTTGGTCAGGCTTGAATAATTCAATTATTCAAGCCTGACCCCGGTCTTAGTCTTCCGGTCTTACTCTTGTACAGTCTTATAGGCCCAAGGCCTTGCGCTTGTTTTCTATATGATCAATCATAAGTTTAGAGGCAGCTTCCGGATCTTCTTCCACCGCAAATGCCGCACCTACCACGCCTTTCGCATCCTCCGTAAGCAGTTTGGTAACATTCCTGCTTCCCAAAACCGGAGGTACTGTTCCTAGAACGGTAAAGATACCCGAACCTACTACATACGCCCCGATAGAGACAGCCTTTTCCGACATCCATTCCGGTGCAGTTCCGGCCAAGGGCAGATCGGAAATATCCACGTCTAGGGCCTTAGCCAAGGCACCTGCCACTACAAGTATTCTACTAATGTCAACGCAGGAACCCATGTGCAATACTGGTGGTATGCCCAGAGCTTCACATACTTTCCGCAGGCCGTTGCCCGCTTGCGCCGCGGCTTCCGGAAGCAGAAGCCCGGCCTTGGCGGAGGCAATAGCCGCGCAACCGGTTTCAACTACCAATATGTCATTTTCAATCAACCGCCGAGTTATGGTGACGTGGCTGTAGTCGTGTGTGTATTTAGGGTTGTTGCAACCAACCATTCCCACGATACCCCTAATCGAACCGTCCTTGATAGCATCAATGAGGGGGTTTAATGTGCCACCTAAGGCATTTACAATCGCCTCGGTGCTAAAACCGGCCATATACTCCACTTCTTCGGATGGTATGTTTACCTTTTCCCGACGCCTGTTGGGATAGTTGGCGATTGCCTTGAGAAGGATATCCTTGGCAATTTCCATGGCCTTATGTTCGTTAAAAGGAATATGTTCGGCCCCCGGGAATTTCGCCTTTGGCGAAGTGGATATTATCTTGGTATGGTAACAGGATGAAATTCCGGGTAGGGAGGGCATGATGCACTGGACATCAACAATCATGGCTTCCACTGCCCCCGTAACAATGGCTAATTCCTGTTGTAGAAAGTTGCCGGCTAGTGGCACGCCATGCCGCATTAGAATCTCGTTGCCAGTACAGCACATACCGCAAACATTTATACCCTTGGCTCCCACTTTTTCGGCTTCTTCCAGCAGTTCCTGATCATGAGCCGCCGCAACTATAATATCTGATAAGGTCGGTTCATGGCCGTGAAGAACAATATTTACCTGGTCCTCTTTCAGCACCCCGAGGTTGCACATCCCTTTTATCGGTTTAGGTGTGCCAAACAGTATATCGGAAAACTCCGTGGCGAACATGGAGCCGCCCCAGCCGTCGCTCAGCGATGAGCGTAGCCCGTGCAGTATGAGGTTTACATAGTCGTTATCAACACCTATGTGTGTACGATGCATTATCTCAACTATCTCGCGGTCAATTCCCCTGGGAACAATCCCTGCTTGCTTCCAAACTTCCCTTCTTTTTTCGGGTAGGCGTCCAAGGAACTGTAAACTTCCTTTGGTAGTGCCGTATTCCGCAAAGGCTATGTTGGTTAAATCCAAGGCAATCTCCTCTTTTGTCCTACCTTCGGTTGCGACACCAAACTCTGCGGCCAAGGCATTTAGCTTCTCAATATCCTTTATTTCGTAATCGGGTGCATTGCCTTTTGCCGCTTCGTGTAGTGCGGTGATGATGTCGCGGCCGTGATCGGAGTGGGCGGCCGCACCTGCACCAATCATACGGATTAGGTTGCGGGCTACTATGGTATCGGCGGTTGCACCACATACCCCTTGCTGGGGGCCCTCGCCGAAGGGGTCAATCCTACAGGGGCCCATATTGCAGTTGCGGCAACAAATACCCAGGAGTCCGAAGCCACATTGTGGGGACTGTTCCTCGAGGCGATCCCAGGCTGTTTTAATATCATCATCGGCGGCTTTTTTTAGCATTTTTAGCGATGCACTGTCAATGCTTTTATCTTTCATAAATGATCCTCCTCACAAAAAAATAACCTTATAAAGTGATTTTATTTTGCAGTGAAAGTTGTTTGATTAAAGACTTTCTTTTTATACTTGCGGAATAAGTGGAATCGTCCACGAACAAAGCCTTTGTCGGGCAGGCCTCAACGCAAGCAGGACTATCAAGGTCGGGGCAGAGATCGCATTTGACAATTACCTTGCTGTGGGCGCGTCTCGAGATAACCCCAAAGGGACAGGCAATTTGGCACATCCCGCATCCAAGGCACAGCTCCTCTCTGTGTACAACTAGACCACTGGCCTCGTCCTTGGCCATTGCCCGGGTGGGGCACACCTTCACACATAAGGGTTCCTCGCAGTGACGGCATTGCAAGGCAATCCTCATGTCGTCTGTTTCACAAGCGAATACTCTTTTTCTGGGGGGATCCGGTTCGAATACTGCAGAAAATAAATTTTTGGTAGATGAGTGCGCCACTGCACAGGCAATTTCGCAGGATTTGCAGCCCACGCAGTGTTCTGGCCTTACGAATACCTCCTTCAAAGTATCACCTCCAATTTATTACGCCGTTTTGGTAAGTATTCAACATAAAAAAATAATATCCCTGCAACACAGAACATAAAG
>CAZKPV010000067.1:0-9127 GCA_964554735.1 uncultured Clostridia bacterium | reverse complement strand
AAAGCATCTCCTTGGTTCCGCCACCGGCCGGTATCACACCTACGCCCACCTCGACAAGACCCATGTAGGTTTCTGCGCTGGCTTGGATTTTGTCGGAGGCCATACAATATTCGCAGCCCCCACCTAATGTCATGTTAAAGGGTGCGGCTACGACAGGTTTGTTACAGTATTTTAGCGCCATGCCAGCGTTTTGGAATTCGCTGACCATATTGTCGAGTATATCCCAGTTTTCATCCTCCGCTTCCATCAGAATCAACATCAGGTTGGCACCTACGGAAAAGTTCTTGCCATGATTACCGATGACCATTCCAAGGTAGTTTTTCTCCACTTCCTCTATGGCCTCATGTATCATTTCAACTATGTCCGCGCCGATAGCGTTGCTGCGGGAATGGAATTCAAGGCAGGCAACCCCATCGCCCATATCGATCAGGTCTGCACCGGCGTTTGATTTAATTACCTTATCCCTGTCCTTAAGGGAGGGAAGAAGTATAATTTCAGGTGCTTGCTCAAGTTTTACATAGTCGTTTGTTTTGAAATCATAGTAGAACTTTTGGCCATTTTCAACGATGTAAAAAGTTTCTTTCCCACCGTCAAGCATTTTTTCAATCCACGCGGGGATCTCTTCGTTTTCGTTACGCATGCGTTCAATAGATTTTTCAAGGCCCATCACGTCCCAAAGCTCGAAGGGGCCTAAATCCCAACCAAATCCCCAACGCATAGCATCGTCTATTGCCCTGATGCTATCGGCAATATCCGAGGCTTTATCTGCCGTATAAAGGAGTGTTTTTTTAACTACCTTCCAGGCAAATGAAGCGGCTTTATCGTCACCGTAAATGATGGCCTTGATCCGGTTTTTTAACCCGGCTGCATTTTTTGCATTTGTCAGGGAATCAAAAGATGCCTTTTTCCTGGGGGTGTACTCCAATGTATTTATATCGAGGGAAAGGATTTCGGATTTCCCATCCTTTTTAACCTTTTGATAGAAACCCTTTTTCACCTTTGCTCCCAGCAGACCTTTTTCCACCATCTTATTGAGAAATTCCGGTGGGGTAAATTCCTCTTTTTCTTTCTCATCATCGACGTTGTCATATACGTTTTCGGCCACGTGCAGGAATATGTCCAAGCCAACCATGTCTAGGGTGCGGAAGGATGCACTCTTGGGCCTGCCCATTGGGCGGCCGGTAATGGCATCTATCTCCTCAACCGTTAGGTCATCTTCGAGCATAGCCTTGGCTGTGACCATCATGCCGTAGGTCCCAATCCTGTTGGCGATAAAATTGGGGGTGTCTTTAGCTATAACAACGCCTTTCCCTAAGGTTTTTGTCCCAAATTCCTTGATAAAGTCCATTACTTCCGGTAGGGTTTCCTTGCAGGGTATTAGCTCAAGCAGTTTCATGTAGCGCGGTGGATTAAAGAAATGTGTACCCAGGAAATAGTTTCTAAATTCAACGGGTAGGTCTTCCACCATCTTGTTTATTGAGATTCCCGATGTGTTACTACTAACTATTGCACCGGGTTTGATGTTTTCCGCTACCTTAGCCAAAAGGCCTTTTTTGATATCGAGCCGTTCGACAATGACTTCTATGATCCAGTCTACATCTTTTAGGTAATGAAGATGATCCTCAAAGTTACCTGGTGTAATCAAGTTTACATTATCAGCATCGTACAATGCCGCGGGTCGCATTTTGGTCAGCATCTTTAACGAATCACTGGCTAGGCGGTTTCTGACCGCCGGGTGTTCAAGGGTAAGTCCCTTACTTTCTTCTTTTGGTGTTAATTCGCGGGGTACAATGTCAAATAGGTAGGTCGGGATGCCAACATTGGCTAGTTGTGCGGCGATGGTACTTCCCATTACGCCGGCCCCCAGCACTGCTGCTTTGTTAATCTTGGGCTTCATTATTTATCCTCCTTTTTCTGATTTTACTCGGGATTTCCCGATTTATTTATGTGCTCTTCACGTAATACACGTCTTAGCACTTTTCCAACAAAGGTTTTTGGTAGTTCCTCCCTGATTTCGACTAGACGCGGTACCTTATAGGCCGCCAGTCGTTCACGGCAATAATCAACAATTTCCTCAGGGTTTGCCGACACGCCGTCCTTTAGTACAATATAAGCCTTTAATGTTTCACCGCGGTAAGGGTCGGGGACTCCAACCGCGACCGACTCCCTAATTTTCGGGTGAGTCGCTAGAATATCTTCCACCTCCCTTGGATAGATTTTAAATCCACTTGCTATAACCATATCTTTTTTCCTGTCCAAAATATAGAAGAACCCTTCTTCATCCATTTTAGCTATGTCGCCTGTTAGCAACCAACCATTTCTCAGCACCTTAGAAGTCTCCTCGGGCATATTCCAGTAGCCCTTCATAACTTGTGGGCCCTTGACCGCCAATTCACCGGCTTCCTCGGGTGGCAATTCTTTGGTTCCCGTTTCCGCATCTACAATCTTGCATTCCGTGTTGGGGAAAGGAAGACCTATGCTGCCCATTTTTCGCTTGCCAACGGTTGGGTTGCAATTTGTGACTGGTGAAGCTTCGGAGAGACCATAACCTTCGACAACTATACTGCCAGTTAATCTTTCAAATTCAATCTGAGTTGGTACCGGTAATGGGGCAGAACCGCTGATCGATGCCTTTATTGAGGTTAAATCATAGTTTTCCACGTCCGGAAAATTATTTATGGCAATATACATGGTTGGGGCGGCCGGGAAAAATGTCGGTTTGAGTCTTTGAACAGTTTCGACAATTTCTTTTGGTTCAAAGCGCGGCAGTATGATTTGTGTGCATTTTAGGGCAATGGCCAAATTCATTGAAACAGTCATGCCGTACACATGGAAGAAGGGGAGTACGGACATTACAATTTCTTTGGTAGTGTCCTCCTCGCATAGAGGGAGGAAGTATTCCTTGGTTTGAAATGCGTTAGCTATAAGATTGAGATGTGTGAGCATTACTCCTTTTGATACCCCTGTTGTTCCACCGGTGTATTGAAGCAATGCAGTATCATGGGATGGATCAATTGGAACCTGAGTGGATGTGTAAGGTTGGTCTTTAATTAGGTCGTCCATTATAAAAGTGTTTTCGTCCTCCTCAATCTCGGAAGGGCCGAAGTTAAAAACAATTATGCGTTTCAAGGGCGTTCTATTTAGAATTGCTTTGGCCTTAGGGTACAAAGGTTCATATATGACAATTGTCTCTGCACCGGAATCAATTACCAGATCCCCGAGTTCACGTTCTACGTACATAGGGTTTGTTTGCACTATTACCGCACCCGTTTTTAGCGTGCCATAAAATGCTATTAACCACTGGGGTGCGTTGGGGCTCATGAGCGCAACCCGATCACCCTTTTTAACTCCCTGCTGGATCAGTGCATTGGCAAACTGGTTTACCCGTGCGGAAAATTGCATATAGGTTATCTTTTTATCATAAAAGCGAATTGCAATTCCATCTGGGTTATCCTTTGTTGCCATTTCCAGTAGGTTTGGTAGTGAAACGTTTGGGTATGTAATGTCGTAGCGTATTTCTTTTGGGTAAGATGCCAGCCAAGGTGATTCGCTGCTCATTGTTGTTTATCTCCCTTCTTTGTTAGGACATTGTACTTGCCAATTAAGAATGAATGAAACCTCATTCATTCTTAATTATAAAATATATTCTTTTGAAGGGCAAGTCAATAGAGGAAAGTGTTGAAAATAAAATAGCAAAAAAAACACCGGCGATAGCCGGTGCAAGCGATTGTTTAGGGTATAACTTTGTTAAGCGGATACTCTATGATATCCTGTGCCCCGGCTTTCTTTAACACCGGGATTAAATCGCGCGATTGTCTTTCATCAAGGATTACTTCCACTGCCAGCCAATCACTTTTGATGAGTTGGGCCACGGTTGGTTTTTTCATGGCTGGTAATATATCTAGCACACTGTCTAGCTTGTCACCCGGAAGGTTCATTTTTAACCCGACCTTTTGATCGGCGCGCAAGGCACCAACTAACAGGGTCGATATATTTTGCAATTTTTCACGTTTCCATGTGTCCTCCCAGGCACTGCGATTGGCATGTAGTTTGGTGTTGGACTCCATAATGGTGGCAATTATACGCAAATTATGTGCCTTTAGAGAGCTGCCCGTTTCTGTAATATCTGCGATAGCATCGACAAGTTGGGGGACCTTAACTTCGGTTGCGCCATAAGAATATTCAACCAAGGCATCAACCCCATGGGTTTTTAAATAGTTTTGGGTTACGTTGACTAGCTCGGTGGCAATCCGCTTACCTTCCAGATCCGCAACAGATTTTATATTGCTTTCATTGGCAACGGCCAGGACCAGTCTTATAGGAAGATTTGTTTGCTTTGAATAAACCAGGTCGGCAACTTCCACTATATCTGCGTTGTTTTCTCTTATCCAATCCAAACCGCTTAACCCGGCATCAAGCACTCCCTTGTGTACGTAACGTGGTATTTCCTGGGCACGCATCAGTAAAATCTCCAGTTCGGGGTCATCAATCTTTGGGAAATATGACCTCGAACGTACGGAAATATTATAGCCGGCTCTCTTAAACAGTTGAAAAGTGGCCTCCTGAAGGCTTCCTTTTGGAAGGCCCAGACGAAGTTTGTTTTTTGTAGTCACCAGTAAAACCTCCTGAATCTACTAAAATGGATATTCCTTAGTATATATACTTTTTTATATGTGTCAACATAATATTAGGCTAGGGCAAGAAAAGATGTAATAGTATGTATAATAAGCCCGCTATAAAAAAGGTTGCCGGAATGGTGACAATCCATGTAATTAACAGCTTGCTAACTGTGTTCCAATTAACTTCCCTTATACCCCTCGATAGACCCACACCGATGATGGATGACGAAAGTACATGTGTAGTACTTACGGGAAACTTCAACAGGGTAGCGCTGAATATTATTGAGGCGCTACATAAATCCGCGGAAAAACCACCCGGGGGGTCAATGAGGGTAATCTGCGTGCCCACCGTGTGTATTATCCTCCAACCCCCGACAGCCGTACCCATGGCAATGGCGGTGGCGGCAAATATCTTCACCCACAGGGCTATTTCCATGCTTGATTGGAATCCACCTGAAACAAGGGCAAAGGTTATGATTCCCATTGTTTTTTGGGCGTCATTTGTACCGTGGCTGAAGGCTTGCAGGGATGCGGCAAGCACCTGGAAGGTTTTAAACCTCTGTATGGATTTGGGTGAATAGGCACCTTTGTTTATTGTCCCCAACAGTAACATTATAAGGAAACCAGCGGCACAGGCCAGTAAGGGTGAAACCAACAAAACCTCAATTATTTTGGCGAAACCCTTAAAGTTTACGGCCTGAAACCCGGCCGACACCAGTGCCGCACCGGCCAATGCCCCTATCAGTGCGTGCGATGAACTGCTGGGTATCCCGTAAAACCAAGTGATTAGATTCCAAACTACAGAAGCCAGGAGCGTGGCAATAACAACGGCCATTCCTTTTTCCATCTGAAATGGGCACGCAATGCTTTGGCCGATTGTTTGTGCAACCCCGGTGAAGCACAATGCCCCCACGAAATTCATCACCGAGGCAAGCATTACGGCCGTTTGAGGTCTCAGTGCGCCGGTATAGATTGAGGCGGCTATTGCGTTTGCCGTGTCATGAAAACCATTTATAAAGTCGAAAGCAAATGCTAGAACAATAATCAGGAGAAGGCCTTGAATCTCCCACAAAGGCATCTTTCATACTCCTTTTCATTTTAACTTTTGTAAAGTGTATTCATGTAAATGAACTTATAGGCCAAGGCCGCCATAGCCGCCGCGTGAAAAAACTTTAAATTTATGGTAGAATTGTTTTATAAATTACACAGACAGAAGAGGTGACCTTTATATGCGCAATGTTATGGAATTCAGTATGCCGGTGGAAATCGTACTGGGCAATGGTGTGTCTTCACGTGTTGGCGAGTTTGCCTCTAGGTATGGTACTATGGCCCTAGTTGTTAGCATGAAGGATAGTAGGGCGTTGGCTCCGATTGTCAAGAAGGTTTTAAACAATCTTGAGGGTGCGGGTTTGGAATGGGTACTATTTGATGAATTCAGGCCCAATCCGGGAACAAAATTAATTGATCAGGGTGCAAAAAAGGCTAGGGATGAAGGATGCGATTTAGTAATAGCAGTTGGTGGGGGGACCGCTATGGATGCGGCCACTGCCATTGCCGTGGGTGCGGTTGACGAATATCCTATTTGGCACTACGTTGAAATAGGGGACAATGTACCAGCGGGGCCAAAATCAGCCCTGCCCGTTATCAATGTTTCCACCACCACCGGTACGGGAACGGAGGTAAACAGTTCCGCCGCCATAACCAACAATGACACCCTAGAAAAAGCGGCCATAAGTAGCCCTAATATATATCCCAAGGTTTCCTTGATTGATATTCAGTTGATGCTTTCCCTTCCGCCGCGGAAGACGGCATTGTCGGCAATCGACATGCTCTTCCACGCAATTGAATCCTACATTTCACGTGTGGCCAACCCGTTGAGTGAGATAATGGCGGAGGAAGCGCTCAGATTAATCGCCAACAATATAGTTGTTGCCCACAACAATCCCAGGGATGTCCAGGCCAGATTTAATCTTGCCTATGCCAATGTTTTTGCCGGAATCGCCCACGACAGCACTAGCGGGGTTCTTTTGCACGCAATGTCTTTTCCACTGAGTGGGCGTCTGGGGATAGGGCATGGGGAAGCCCTATCAATATTGGCGTTACCCTTTTTGCGTGCAACCTGGTGGTCAAATGTGCATAAGTTTGCGCGGATTACAAGACTTTTGGGTGGGGATGTCTATAGAACAATGTCGGATGAGGAAGCTGCCGCACATTGTACAGAGGTCCTGGAGGAGTTGTTAAATGCCGTGGGTATAAAACCAAAATTTCAGGGCTTGGGTGTTGGTGAGGAGCAGATAGAGATTTTAGCGGAGGATGCATTCAAGACAATGAGGCACGGGATAGAAAATAACCCCTTTAGCGTAACACATAGCTTTGTGAAGGGACTGTATCGAGAGGCATTGAAGTAAAATTCCACCAAAAAAATGACAATAGTAAAAGGCCGGCATCTAAATTGCCGGCCTGTGCTGGTTTATATGGTTCTAGTTTAATTTATGCTCAAGTTCCAGGAACTTCCGCCTAGTTTCCGGGCTCATCTGTTGTAGGATTTGTTTCCGAAAATAAACCCCCGCACCTATGCGACCCATTAAATTACCGTCCACTACCTCCGCCCATTCAATTTTTTGTCTCCTATGGTACAGGTCCATATCGCAAATACGGTTACCATCATCCTTATATTCCAAACCTAAAAGTATTTGTTTGAGGTTTTGCGGGTGAAAGGGGGTAAAAAGTTTTACCTGATATGCGTCAACGGAAAACAGGATGCGGGCCATGTCACGTGTCCAGGCTTCCCCAAGTATAAGGCCCACATCAAATTCCTCAAGTGCTAAAACCAAGCGTTTGTAGTGAATTTCAAATAGCCCGTCTGTGTCACCTATATTTATCAATACCTCATGCCAGCTTGCCTTTTCAAGACCCCCGGTTATGAATCTAACAGTTTGGCGCCTGAGATCCTGATAAACAGAGGGTAAGGGTCGGGTGATTAACAGGCTTGGTTCTACGAGTTCCTTTATATTAACCGCGTGGCTGATTGGGCTTGGGCAAAAACCAATTACAGTGTCATTTGTTTCCCCTATATTTATCCCTTCAAGAAAATCAACGGGTTTTGCCCCGTACTCTTCTTGTATTTTACTAATAATTTTGTTGTCCTTGTCAGGTGTCCGCACCAAAAGTAAGCCAGGACCTAAATCTGCTCTATCTATCAAGGGGGCACCGCCCTTGTTAAGTATGTTTGTGAGAACGATTGTCGAACCCGTGGGGACCAATATTATATGTTTGGCATCATCCGTGTAGGTTTTTTCTAACCCACCGGGCGTTATAAAGACAATCGTGTCTCTTTCCCGGGATTCCCTAAGAACCTGATCCAGCGTTTCTTTTTTACCATCTAGGTGGTTGATTAAAAAATCCCTGACTTTATCAGCATCATTGGTTCTCAAAAAAAGAAAACGCGAACCCGTGCGGACTAAAATCATTGGGTTCTCACTCCCTAGAGCGTTCTAAAAAAACCATTCATCTGTCTCGCGTCGTTGGTACCCATCGGGTAGGAAAGGTTAAAGATTTTCCAGGAAGGCAGGAGTACGACATTCACATTTTTTAACCCATTTAAAAAAATCCTTCCCATTCGTTCCCCGGGATGTGCCGAAGAGAAGTTATGGCCAAATAGGTTATACTTGGTTTCCTCGGGCAAACCCTCAATTTCATGGGATACGCCAACCTTTTGTCCCGCAATATCCAGGGTACTACCGTTAGATTTTAACACGCTCCTTTTGGAATGGTGTGATATCACGGTTACTGCATCATGGTTGCCGGGAACAATGTAAATTTCTTCCGCCGGGGTATTCTCCAGTATATCTAAAAAGTGGCCAACTACTTTATTGTAATGCGAAAGACGGCCTAGGCAGTCCTCCAGTTTTATGTCATCGGCTAGGTCCCCTGTGTGCACAATAATGTCCGGTTTCAGGCTATCCAAGAATCTTTGCAGGCACGGGTAAAAGCACGATGGGGTATCACTGATATGGAGCAATTTTTTCTCCGATGTATCCTTTATTTCCTCAGGTAGGGGTAATTTCCCCAGTATATTATAAAAACAGCCCTTTATGTTGTCCATGTTCAAGGAAAGCACAAAACCCACCACCTTTGTACGTGCCTCCGTAATTCAAAACAGTATATCTTCTATTTTAAGACATATACCCGAAACAATCAATACAAAAAGGAACGTCATCTTGCCACTTCCCGGGGAAGTGCCGCGACGTTCCCTTTGTCTTACATGTTTTAGGCAACTAATAAGTAATTACCATCTTAGGCTAGCAACACTGCTCAATACCAGTGCGGCGACAAGTGCGACATAAGAAAACTTAGTAATCCAGCGGCGCATTATATTTCCCCCTTTCCTGTTCTATTTTATGTCAATTCACCTGATGTTCGATATTTTAAATGGTAAACAATAAAAAACACTACCCCGACGGTTACTAAGATGTCCCCGATACTGAATACCTGTGACAATGGGACCC
>CAZKPV010000066.1:0-9443 GCA_964554735.1 uncultured Clostridia bacterium | reverse complement strand
TTCTAGCGGCCCTGAATTTGGCAATCTCCTCAAAAAAGTTGAGATGGGCATTAAAGAAAAACGACAGGCGTGGCGCAAACTTGTCAACATCTAGGCCCGCGTCTATGGCCGCCTGAACATAGGCAATACCGTCCGCAAGGGTGAAAGCCACCTCCTGTACTGCCGTGGAGCCGGCTTCACGAATGTGGTAACCGCTGATACTGATAGTGTTCCATCTGGGTATGTTTGCCGATGAATATTTAAATACGTCCGTAATTAGTCTCATGGAGGGTTTGGGGGGGAAAATATATGTACCCCTGGCTATATATTCCTTTAAGATATCATTTTGAATTGTTCCCGCGAGCTGTTCCGGTTTAACCCCTTGTTTTTCCCCTACCGCAATATACATGGCGAGCAATATTGCCGCCGGCGCGTTTATAGTCATAGATGTACTGGCCTTATCCAAAGGTATTCCGGCAAATAGGCTTTCCATATCCTTTAAGGAATCAATAGCGACCCCTACCTTGCCGACTTCCCCTTGGGCTAAGGGATGATCGGAATCATAACCTATTTGCGTTGGAAGATCAAAGGCAACACTCAAACCTGTTTGGCCTTGGTCCAACAAATACCTAAATCTTTTGTTGGTTTCGTCGGCACTTCCAAAACCGGCGTATTGCCGCATGGTCCACAACCTACCGCGGTACATGGTAGGCTGTACCCCTCTTAGAAAGGGGTATTCCCCTGGCAATCCAATATCTTCTGTGTAATCCACCCCTTCCATATCCATTGGCGTATAAACTCTTTCAACGGTTATATTGGAATCCGTGGTAAAATTCTCCTTCCGTTCGGGAAAACGTTTTAAAACTTTTTCCTTAACCTGTTCTTCCCAGGTTTTTTTGTTCTTCTTCAGTTCCTCCAACTTGTTTCTATTGTACAAGATTAATCCTCCTTTTCATTTGTAGGTTAACTCAAGCGAGGATTTCCTTAACTATCCTTGGCACTTCAAAAGGAAGCCCGGCAATTTTTGCCCCACTTGCTTTCAGCGCATCTATCTTTCCCTGATAGGTTCCCCTACCCCTTTCAATGATAGCCCCGGCGTGACCCATACGTTTTCCGGGTGGCGCACTTTTGCCGGCAATATAGGCGACCACGGGTTTCTTCATCTGCTTGATATAAAGGGAGGCCTCCTCCTCGGCGCTTCCGCCAATCTCGCCGACCAGGACTACAGCTTCCGTTTCGGGATCGGATTCAAATTGTTTCAATACTTCAACAAATGAAAGGCCCACAACCCGGTCTCCGCCCATACCCACAACTGTTGTCTGTCCAATACCCTGCATGGTCATGTTGCCGACTATCTCATAGCTGAGGGTCCCGCTTCTCGCTACTACACCGACCTTGCCGGGAATAAAAAACTGGTTGGGCATTATGCCTATTTTGCATTTACCCGATGAAATAATACCAAAGGTATTTGGTCCCACTATGGATGCCCCTTTGCTTTCCGCAAAGGCAACCATTTCCATCTCATCATGGACGGGAATGTGTTCCGTTACCGCTACAACCAATTTAATCCCGGCATCCATGGCCTCCATGGCGGCGTCTTTGGCAAATGGGGCGGGGATAAACAGAACGGAAGCATCTATTTCGTGATTTTCCAAGGCTTCATTGACCGTATTGTATACCGGCACATCGCTTACCTTTTGCCCGCCTTTACCCGGGGTTACTCCGGCAAGTACCTTTGTGCCGTAGGCGATCATTTGAGGAGTGTGAAACTTCCCCTGATTTCCGGTTATTCCTTGCACCAGTACCCTGGTGTTTTCATCTATCATTATAGCCATATAATAACACTCCTTTGATTAATTGGCCTGGTCTTTGGCTAACTCTACAGCCTTGGCGGCTGCTTCATGCATGAGCTTATATGCCTCCATACCATTTTCACGGAGTATGCGGAGGCCTTCTTCTTCATTGGTTCCCACTAATCTAAAAACAACGGGTACATCTATTGTCCTTGATTTTTTTACCTTGGCAAAGGCGTTGGCAACATCATCGCACCGGGTAATACCGCCAAATATGTTTATGAAAATAACCTTGGGGTTGGTTGAAATCAATAATTCAAGGGCCTTGGCAGTTGTTTCCATGCCGGTTCCCCCGCCGGCATCTAAAAAATTGGAAGGACTCCCGCCATATTCATGTATTATATCGATAGCCCCCATAGTGAGGCCGGCGCCGTTGGCCATAATGGCAATGTTTCCCCCCAGTTCAACGTAGGACAAACCCAGCTCGTGTGCTTTTTGCTCGATGGGGGTCCGTTCCTCATAATACTCCAGATCCTTCTGGCGAAACAGTGCCTCCTCGTCAATGCCAAGCTTTGCATCGGCCGCAATAAATTTTTCGCCGCTAGCCACAAGCGGGTTAATTTCAACTAGCTCGGCATCTTTTTCCCTATATATCTTGTAGGCCTTTATCATCAAATCGGAAAACTCTTTGGCCAAGGGCCCTTCTAAACCTAAACGCCTACATATATCCCTAGCCAAGTAAGGTTTTATACCATGCCCTATGTCAAGGTGGATCTTGACTATCTTATCCTCGGGGACCTCCTCGATATCCATACCGCCCTCAGTGGAGGCGATTAAAACCGGGCGTTTCGCCGAACTGTCCACGGCTAAGGAAAAATAAAATTCATGGTCGATGGCGATCTTTTCCTCTACAAGTACTCGACCAACCGTATAGCCCCTTATATCCAGGCCTAAAATCTCATCGGCCGCCCGCTTGGCTTCACCGGGATTATCGGCAAATTTTATCCCGCCCGCCTTACCCCTTTTCCCAATTGTCACTTGGGATTTGACGACAACGGGTCCACCTATCTCCCGGGCGATTTTCTCTGCCTCTTCCGGCCTTGTCGCCACCTTGCCCTGAGGAATTCTAATGCCATAATCGGCAAAGACTTGTTTTCCTACGTACTCGAACAATAGTTTCAAATTTATACCCCCTCTATTTCCTTAACCAACGTCTTATCCCGTGAACGGCTGTGTCCCAATTTAATTCGGCAACAGCGGTAGTCAAGGGAATTTGCTTTGGACATACCTCTACACAGTTTTGGGAGTTACCGCAATTGGTAATTCCCGTATCGCTCATTATCGCATCAAGTCGGTCTTCCTTATTGAGTTTTCCCGTAGGATGTGAGTTAAACAATCTTACTTGGGCAATTGTAGCCGGCCCCATAAATATTGTTTTGTCATTCACGTTAGGGCATGCCTCCATACAACACCCACAAGTCATACACCGCGCGTACAGGTATGATTCTTCCTGGGTCTTTGGCGACATCCGTGGGCCTGGTCCCAGGTCATGGGTTCCGTCAATAGGTATCCAAGCCTCAACCTTTTTGAGGTTTTCAAACATTTCCTGCCTGTTAACCATCAAATCCCTAATTACGGGAAATTTGCTGAGTGGTTGGAGCACTATGGGCTGCTTTAGCTGATCCACTAGCGTTGAGCAGGCCTGGCGCGGGATGCCGTTAATTATCATTGTGCAGGCCCCGCATACCTCCTCTAGGCAACTACATTCCCATATAACGGGAGATGTTTCTTTACCGTCAACCGTTACGGGGTTGCGCTGGATCTCCCTGAGCATGGATATAACATTCATTTTGGGTTTATAGGGTACCTCAAATTCTTCCCACCTGGGAGGAGACTCAGGGTTGTCCTGTCGTTTAATCTTCAGTAATATGTTTTGGGACACTCTAGTTCGCCTCCTTGTTGACGTCATAGCGCCTTGGTCTCGGTTTAATCAGTGATGTGTCAACATCTTCATAGCTGATCTCGGGCCCATCGGGGGTGTAGGTGGCTATGGTTGTTTTGAGCCAATTTTCATCATCCCTGTCGGGATAATCCGGTTTATAGTGGGATCCCCGGCTTTCATTCCTGTTTAATGCGCCGATGGTTATCACCCTGGCCAGTTGTAACATATTCCACAACTGCCTAGTAAAATTAGCGCTGTGGTTGGACCAGTTGTTTTGATCGCTCAAACCTATATTTTTATATCGTTCCATCAATTCCTGTATCTTAAGGTCAACTTCCTTTAATTTGTCGTTATATCTCACAACTGTCACATGTTCGGTCATGGCACGGCCCAATTCATCATGCAACAAATAGGGATTCTCTTTTCCATCCATCCGGTAGATCTTTTCCATTTCATTTTGCTGGTTCTTGAGTTCTCTTTCAAAGACACTGTTTGGTATATCATCCGAGGGTTTGGACAAGCCTTTAATATAATTGACCGCATTGGGCCCGGCAACCGTACCGGCGTAAATGGCAGCCACCAAGGAGTTGGCACCCAGACGGTTGGCCCCGTGATATTGGTATTCACATTCACCGGCGGCAAACAAACCCGGAATCTTGGTCATGTGATCGTAGTCAACCCAGATCCCGCCCATTGAATAGTGGACGGAGGGAAATATTTTCATGGGAACCTTGCGTGGATCATCCCCTACAAATTTTTCGTAGATCTCAAGTACACCGCCCAGTTTGCGGTCCAGCACTTTAGGGTCCACGTGGGTAATATCCAGATATACCATATTTTGCCCGTCTATGCCCAGCCCTAAATCGTAGCAAACCTTGTAGATCGCCCGGGTAGCAATGTCACGGGGCACAAGGTTACCGTAAGCCGGATACCATTCCTCCAAGAAGTACCAGGGTTTACCGTCCTTATATGTCCATATACGCCCACCTTCGCCTCTTATGGACTCGGACATTAGCCTCAGCTTATCTTCTCCGGGGATGGCTGTCGGATGAACCTGTATAAATTCACCGTTGGCATAACAGGCCCCTTGTTGGTAGACCGTGCTAGCCGCACTTCCCGTGTTGATGAATGAGTTGGTGCTTTTACCATAAATATAACCGGGTCCGCCAGTGGCCATTATTACCGCATCGGCCTTAAAATACCTTATTTCCATAGTTGCAAGGTCCTGGGCAATAATTCCCCGGCATACCCCCTCGCCATCCAGGATCGCCTTTAAAAATTCCCAGTTTTCATATTTGCGAACCTTATCGGCGGCCTCCCATCTCCTGACCTGCTCATCCAATGCATAGAGGAGCTGTTGCCCGGTGGTTGCCCCGGCAAAGGCAGTTCTGTGATGTAGGGTTCCGCCAAAACGCCTGAAGTCCAATAGGCCTTCCGTTGTCCGATTAAACATTACGCCCATACGATCCATTAAATAAATAATATTTGGTGCTTCATAGCACATATCCTTGACGGGGGGTTGGTTGGCTAGGAAATCCCCCCCATAAATAGTGTCATCAGTGTGAATCCATGGGGAATCACCTTCGCCTTTGGTATTAACTGCACCATTGATGCCCCCCTGGGCACAAACCGAATGTGAACGCTTTACATGCACCAGAGAGAACAGATCAACCTCGGCTTCGTTTTCAACACATTTTATTGTTGACATTAATCCTGCCAGTCCCCCGCCTACAACTATAACTCTCATTTTTAAACTTCCCTCCCGTTCATCACTAGCTCTAAAACTGGGTGAATACGCACAGGCCACTGATGCCAATCACTGAAATTACGGCAAAGACTAAGGCACATACATAGGAACTGACTTTCTGAGATTCCGGGCCAATGGTAATACCCCAGGTAACAAGAAAAGACCACAGACCGTTGCTAAAATGAAATATTGCAGCTAGGTAACCAACTGTATAAAAAGCGAAATACAGGGGGTCGGAAAGCCAAGCCGAAACAACGCTAAAACTCATTTCTGATCCATCGAATATACGGGACAGGCGCAATACCCAAACATGCCAGCCCACAAAAAACAGCGTAATTATAGCAGTTACGCGTTGCAAATAGAACATCCAGTTCCGATAATACCTATATTGAAGCATATTGCTTTTTGTTACATACACTATCCAAATGCCGTAAAGGGCATGATATGCAATTGGAAGACCGATTACCAACAACTCAAGATATGGCAGTATGGCTATTTCATGTAGAAGATTAATTACGTTATTGTAGGCCTCGGGACCTTTAAAAGCAAAAGAATTAATAAATAAATGCGCCATCAGAAAAATCCCGATTGGGAAGATACCCATAAAAGAGTGAGTTCTTCTAATAATATAGTGATACTTTTGTGACATCGAAGGAATGCTCCTTTCTATTTTGTGTTGCTTATTCTTTTAATGCGTACATTTCCCTCCCCTCCTTGTACAGATCCCCACCGAAAACATCGTTTACGACAACGGCGGGAAAATCCTTTACCTCTAATTCATAAATAGCCTCGGGACCCAGTTCCGGGTAGGCTATAACTTCAGCTTTTACAATACTTTTGGAGATCAACGCACCGGCTCCACCAATGGCGGCGAAATAGACAGCCTTGTGTTTTTTCATGGCATCTATTACCTCGGAACTGCGAAAACCTTTGCCTATCATACCTTTTAAGCCGTTGGAAATAAGCCGCGGGGCGTAAGCGTCCATACGCCCGCTAGTGGTAGGACCCGCGGAGCCAATAACCCGGCCCGGTTTTGCGGGTGCAGGCCCGACGTAGTAGATTATTTGGCCGCGCAGATCGAATGGCAATGGTTTTCCATTGTCCAGTAAATCTACAAGCCTTTTGTGCGCCGCATCCCTTCCTGTGTATATTTTACCATTAATAAGAACCTGTTGGCCAATACGGAAGTTCTCATTTTTCTCGTCAGTTAATGGGGTCGTAATTTTAGCACGCGTCACAGTCTCACCTCCATTTATAAAATACAGGATTTATGCCGAGATGCATGACAATTGATATTGACCGCAACCGGCAGACACGCTATGTGGGTTGGGAAGATTTCAATGTTTACGGAAAGGGCAGTTACCCTTCCCCCAAACCCTTGGGGCCCTATGCCGATCATGTTTACCTCATCCAGTAATTCCTTTTCCAAATCCGCTATTTCCGGTATCTTATTCGGTGAACCCACGGGTCGCAATAAGGCCTTTTTGGCAAGAAAGGCCGCCTTTTCAAAAGTCCCCCCCACGCCGACACCCAGCACAATGGGCGGGCATGGGTTGGGTCCCGCCAACCTTACAGTTTCCAGCACGAAATTTTTTACGCCTTCCACTCCCTCCGCCGGCTTTAGCATCTTTAATGAGCTCATGTTTTCCCCGCCGCCCCCCTTTGGCGCCACCGTGATTTTGAGATTGGCACCAGCTACAATCTCCGTGTGGATTATGGCAGGCGTATTGTCCCCTGTGTTTACCCTATCTATGGGATTTTTCACAATTGATTTACGAAGGTAGCCTTCGGCATAGCCCTTACGCACACCCAGGTTGATAGCCTCATTGAGATTACCGCCCTCAATCCTTACATCCTGCCCTAACTCGACAAACACAACGGCAAAGCCGGTATCCTGGCAAATGGGCACTGATTCCTCACGGGCTATCTCCGCATTTTTCAGTAACTGTTTAAATATGTTTTTGCCTGTCAAAGATATTTCATCGTTATACCCCTTTTCAAGAGCTGCAACCATATCCTTCCCTAGCCGAAAATTGGCCTCTTTACACAGCTTGGCTACGGTATCCGTAATAACCCCGGCTTCAATCGTTTTAATGGTTATTCCCCCTTTGCTCCTATTGGCGATTAATATATTGCAAATTCAATGCCATGAACAGGAATTCGGCCGGCAAACCGCCAATCCGTAGGCTTAACGGTTTTTCGCCGCCGCTGCTACATTATTTAACTTCTAAATATTATAAAACATAACCCACAAAAAATATATATAATTGCTGAAATGCCGGACGATCCGACCGATAGGAGCCTAAATCGGCAGTTCCCCCAGCATGTAACCATTAGTATACACCAATTTCTAATATCTACAAACGGGGTTCAATTTGCAAATTTCCTCAGTTTATTATATAGGGTTGCCAATGAAATTTTCAGTGTCCGGGCCGCCCTTTTTTTGCCTTCAACACTAGTACCATACCTTTCCAATGCTCTTTCGATTAGCATTCTTTCCATATCCTCAATCGGCACAATATCTAACTCGGATATTGGAGCCGGGGTGTCCATTCTATTAAAATTTTGCAACAGTTCCTTTTTGCTAATAATATTGCTCCCTGAACTTACCATTATTCTTTCCAGAACATTGGACAATTCGCGAACATTACCGGGCCAATCGTATTCAAATAAAAGCCGTTCCGCCTCACAGTCCAAACCACGCACTTGCTTACCCAACTTGCGATTCAACACATCAAGAAAATGTTTTATCAGCAGGGGTATATCTTCCTTCCTGTCTTTCAAGGGCGGAATGTTCACCTCGACAACATTGAGCCTGAAATACAGATCCTCCCTAAAACGGCCTTCCCTGATCATTTGCCTCAAATCCCTATTGGTGGCGGCAACTACCCTGACGTCCACTTTTATTGTTTTATTGCCGCCGATCCGTTCAAACTCTTTTTCCTGGAGCACACGAAGGAGTTTGGCCTGCATGTTTAAATCCATATCCCCGATTTCATCTAAAAAAATTGTACCCCCATGGGCGAGTTCAAACTTACCTATCTTGGGCTTGGTGGCACCGGTAAATGCACCCTTGTCATAACCAAAGAGTTCACTTTCTAAGAGGGTTTCAGGTATAGAGGCACAGTTTATTTTAATAAAGGGTCTTTCCCGCCTCGGGCTTGCATTATGTATGGAATGGGCAAAGAGTTCTTTGCCTGTTCCGCTTTGCCCTAATAACAAAATGGTAGATGAGGTCTGGGCGGCACTTTTAGCCAGATTCACAATTCTCCTAAAATCACGATTTTTACCCAGTATATCGTCGAAATGATATTTACCTGAGGTCACTAGCCCAAATTTATGGGATAAATCCGCAATGATAATATTACTTCTCCTGAGCTCGTCCATTAGCCGCAGGACGTCGGTTATATGTTGGAATACTACCACGGCACCTTCCATTTCACCATCAACAAAGATAGGTGCGGCATTGGATATAACCTCGGCATTACTTCCACCCACCTTTGTCCGATGGCCAAAAATCATCTCACCTGTTTTGAGTACCTTCACCAGGGCGCTGTCGGGGGAGGCATGGAAAATATTTAACCCAATGCGCTTTTCACTGGATATTCCTGTAATTCTAGTAAAGGCGGGGTTCACATATTTTACTGTTCCCTCTTTGGTCACAACCTCGATGGCTTCTTGAACCGAGTTAAGAATTGCCGACAGTTCGCCTTGCACCCTTTTGATCTGCAGGAGTTTTTCCTTCTCACGTAACAAACTGATCATCAATTTAACCATCTTACTATCAACCACTGTGGTACCGTCGCTGATATATTGGGCCAATTCCTTGTTGTCACCAATGACTCCGCAGGCATCGATGATAATATCAATGTCCGGCCGCGACACCATTTCCCTTAAATTTAGGTGCGATTTCCTGACCCCCGTATCGACAACTCCCATCAGATCGACATAATTCACATTGCTTAGCATTTGGCATACCAAT
>CAZKPV010000065.1:0-9531 GCA_964554735.1 uncultured Clostridia bacterium | reverse complement strand
CTGGTCTCAATAAAACTTGCAAGCCCTTGCACATCATTGCGGGCGTAAAAGGGAACACCTATATCGCGACTGTAATCTCCGGCGGCATCCCCAACCACCGCCACCAAATGACTTTTGGGCGCAACCGGCTTCCTATCTTTACCCATAACCCCTATCTTCTCCGTGCCGGTACCTTTATACCCTTCCACTAATATTATATCAACATCTTTAATCTGGTAAAGGGCCTCCTCCAGGCTAGGGTCAACGAAACCGTAGTTATAGGTTGCTATACCGCCCGGTGCGGCCAGGACCACCATATCCGCCCCCGAACGGGCAAATCTCCATGTGTCCTTACCGTGTGTGTCTAATTCCAAACCGGGCCCGCCGTGATGTTTAACAACGGCGACCCTTATACCCCTGGTTTTCAACTCGGGTATCAGTTTTTCCAACAGGGTTGTTTTACCTGAATCAGACCAACCGGCGAAGGCGACAACCGGTATTTCACCATGCCTTTTTTTCATCTTTTTGGCCTCTTTTAAATCCTCGTATGTATTCACATTAAAAAACGCCTTATCCACATCCCCAATCTCTCTTAAACTTCTTTCATCAATGTAGTGTACTTTTAAATCTGAATAGATGCCAGTGGTCTTGTATTTTCCCTCTCGTAGCCTTTGCTCGGCTATTGCAATACAACTACGACCATAAACCGCAAACAAAGGTTCAGGGTAGGCATTTACCACGGGCACGACCGCATCATGGCTATCCGTATACCGCAACAAATATTTTCCTAAGTTGGCATCAAAAAAGGGCATGTCGCAAGCAGCCACTAGGCAGTAGGGATAATTTGCATGCACTAGGGCCGAGTGAATGCCACCAAGCGGGCCGCATCCGGTATAAATATCGCTAATTATTTTCCCCCCGGGCAAACGGCGTTTTTTTTCCGGTGCACAGACAATAAGTATTTCGCTGACAATTTTTTGCATTTCTAAAATAACGGACGTGATCAATTCATCGTCCCCTATCTTTACTAGGGCCTTGTCCGCCCCCATCCTCCTGCTGCTACCCCCCGCTAATACTACACCGGTTACCGGAAATTTTTTATTGACCAACCATGCCAGCCCCCAACATTCCCTTCTGTGCTACAATTACTGTAGGCAGTTTTACAGTTAGGCAAAATATTCTTTAACTTAAGACTGAAATCCTTTTAAAATAAACATGCACGGAATTACTACCAAACTCGTATTATATAATGCAGTCCTATTGAAAGGAGGGAGCAGTATGCTACCAGGCCTTTTGGCCCTAAGTTTATTTTCCTTTGTAAAAGGTATCCTGATGATGGTCTCCTATGTTGCCAACAATGCATTTCCCCAGCCCCTGTCAAGAAAGGAGGAGGCCAAATACCTGAAATTGTTAGGCACAGGTGATGAAAACGCATTCAATGTTTTGACAGAAAGAAACTTGCGGTTGGTAGCACACATCGTAAAGAAATATGACTCCACAGGTGAGGAAACCGATGATTTAATCTCTATCGGCACCATCGGTTTAATCAAAGCTGTAAAGAATTTTAACCCAAAAAAAGGTACCCGCCTAGCCACATATGCGGCACGCTGCATTGAGAATGAAATCCTAAAGTCAATCACAGAGTATATATGGCTATGTCTAAATCCTTTCCCCTTCCGGTTACAACCACCTGTTTTACCAATATACGCAATAATGCCTGTTTATCCTCATGACTCAAATTGTTCATTGCCTTGAGTATATCCCCGGCACACAACTCCATCTCCTTCAACTGTACACTGTTCTCCAAATGGCGGAGCCTGACCTCTAACCTCGCCTTTCTAGAATGCAACCTTTTTTGCCTTTCATTTAAAAATGCCACCCGCTCGTATAGGTTGTCATCTATACTTATTATGTTCGAGGCTAAGGCATTTACTATATTTAAACGCCCCTTTTGAACCTGGTCCAACATCTGCCGTGTTCTGTTTAACTCATACGATACTGCCTTGTTTGAGGTTTCATAACCGATCTCCCTCAGTATAGCCCGGGGATCATTTAGGCTACCGCAAACTGTTTTCCAAACAGAGGCCTCAATTTTACTGGCCGGTAATCTTTTAACGGGGCGGCAACCTTCATTTTTATTTCCCTCATATGATTTTCTACATGTATAGCCCCTTTTGTGAACATTCCTGTTTCCGGACCACACGCCGCACATTGTATTCCCACAGTTGCCACATTTTATTATACCAGATAAAAGGTAATCCTTGCGCCCCTTTCCCGCCCACAGGCGCCGTGCCCGCTCCATCCTATTTGCAACCGCCTCTGACACATACCTGTCTATTATAGGTGGGATATTTATAAGTATCTTGCTTTCCCCATAGTACCAATTCCCCGCATAGGCCTCGCTGTTTAGCAGCACCTGTCGTACAACCTGCCTGTGCCATTTTCCCCTTCCGCGTTTTGTGGGGATGCCGTTTTTGTTTAGGTAGCTTGCAATTGAATTAATACTTTTGCCCTCATTTATAAACATATCGTATATACATTTCACCGTGGCCGCCTCGGTCTCTTTGATGCTTATCCGGCCAGTGCCCTTTTCATAACTGTAGCCGAGGCAATCAAAACCGATCGGGATCTTACCCTGCCTTGCTTTTTGAAGTTTGCCAAATGCCATACGTTCGCGGATCTTTTCCCTTTCATACTCTGAAATGGCCCCACGTATCTGGTAAAACAATCTTCCCTCCGGTGTGTTTTTCCATTCAAAATTCACAAATTCCAGTGACACGCCCTTGCTTTCTATTTCATCCGTAATAACAAGCTGGTTTACCAGTTTCCTGTGAAGCCTATCGGGATCATATACAATGAGGGTATCTAATTCCTTGGCCTTGATTAATCCCCGAAGTTCTGTTAAACCCGGTCGTGCAAGGGTAGTACCCGATCCCTCATCCCTAAATATTTTAATATCTACTGCCCCCAGCTCCCGTGCCTTTTGTTTGCAAGCATATATTTGGGCGGCCAGACTGTAACCGTGCTTAGCCTGCTCCTCGGTGCTAACCCTAGCGTAAATCGCGAAGCGCATCAAGTTTTTCCTCCAAAATTTTCCTCGCTAAATACCTATATGCCGCCTTTAACCCGTCCCCTTTTTCGCTGAAAATGATCCTCGTTATGGGACCCTGCGTATTTTTATTGTCCAAGACCATCCACCTCCTATAATAATCTATAAAGATAGGAATTTGTCCTATTACCAAAACAACACTCTAAAATGCAGGAAAAATGTCATGTATAACGAAGGTTTATCCTCATATGGAAACAGGGGATGTAAAATATGATTGGAACAGTAGCTAATGTCAGCACCATAATCGCAGGCACGCTCATTGGTGTAATCCTAAAGAAGGGAATTTCGGAGAAGGTTAAAAAGACTCTTACGCAAGGTTTAGGTCTCGCGGTGATTTTAGTGGGCATGGAAATGTCCCTTAAAACGGAAAATGTCCTTGTTGTAATAGGAAGTATGGCCCTGGGGGCACTCGCGGGCGAACTGATGGATCTCGAAAGAAGGCTAAATAACTTAGGTAAATGGCTAGAAAACAGGGTAAGCAAGTCTCCCGGGGAAAATAAAGGTGAGATTGCTAGGGCCTTTGTAACGGCTAGCCTAATTTTTTGCGTGGGGGCTATGGCCGTTATGGGTGCAATTGAGGATGGATTGACGGGTGAACCCAATATCCTTTTCACAAAATCCTTACTTGACGGGATTGCGTCCTTGGTTTTCGCATCAACTATGGGAATAGGGGTTCTTTTTTCAGCCATTCCCGTTTTCCTGTATCAGGGAGGGATCACGCTACTGGCCAAGGCCGGCGCATCAATGATCAGCGACCCCGTTGTGGTCGAACTAACGGCCACGGGGGGCCTTTTAATCATCGGTATTGGTATTAATTTGCTAAACTTAGCCAATATACGCGTGGGTAACCTACTGCCCTCCATTGTATTTGCAATATTGATAGCCTCCGTAGTCAATTGACTTTAGGATTGAAATACTGATGCACCTCCGCTACATCAAGAAAATCAGATCCGAGGTCTATATCCATGATCCTATAGGTACGGATAAGGAGGGCAACGAAATTACTTTTATTGATATTCTTGGCACAAGGCCGGAAATTGTACCCGAAATGGTAGAAAGTATTTTCGAACGCAGAAGATTACGCGAAAAAATACGGAAACTGGGGAAAAGGGAAATTACAGTTTTAGAGTTACGCTATGGTTTAGTTGACGGCACCCGCGAAACCCAGCGGGAAATTGCCGAAAAGCTTGGTATATCAAGATCCTATGTATCCAGGATAGAAAAAAAGGCCTTACGCAAGCTGACAAGGGAATTCCTAACAGATAACTGATCGGGTTAAGCCCGCAATAAAATTGGCCATTTCTTTCCGCCATAGACAATTACATACTTATTATTTTCTTCCCTGACATACTGGCTCAATTTCCAAAAGGCATTTCTGGACAATTTTGCGTCTAGCCTGTTGTTAAACAAGGAAATATAGGGGATGTCATTCTTTAATTCTATCCCACCGGGGGGGAAATTTAATTGGCGGTTATCGTTGACCACTAATCTCAAGGAGTTGCCGTCACGGGCTATTCCCTTAACCAAAAAGGGCACATCCTCAACAATCACCGGGTAGGATTGGTTTTCAAGTTTTATTAGCCAGTTGCCGTCTTCGTCTACCACTACATTCCTGGAAAGCAATTCGATAATATCTTCCCTGATCATTCGGGTACCATCACAATACCAATTACAATCCCTGTCAATCCTTATCTCGGTATCTGACCAATCCACTGGTGCATCTTCCTTTCGACACGACATTAGAACGGCATAAAAATTTTAAAGGCCCCCTGCAAAAGCCGGGAGCCTTGTATACTTTAAACAGAAACAACCTCTTTTACTTCCGGAATAAGCTGTTTTAACGACCGTTCAATCCCCTTTTTTAGGGTAACTGTGGCCATCGGGCAACCATGGCAGGCACCTTGAAGTTGAACTTTGACAATACCGTCATCCGTAACCTCAACCAATTTTACATCCCCACCATCCGCCTGTAGCATAGGGCGAATACGTCCAAGTGCATCTTCTACCTTTTCTTTCATCTCCGTTTACGACCTCCTTTCTTATGATGGCTTAGCTAAAAATATACCACAAAGATATACCTGCTGGCAAGACTTAATCCGTTTAGGAGGTCGGAATAAGTGTTACTGTTCAATTCCTAACGTTAAATTTATGGTGGCCATCATAACAGCATCATCGAAACCTTTTAATCTGTACTTGCAACTATTGAGTTCATCCTTCATCGGGCCGAGTTGCCGCTCTATTACCGCCCGTTCCTCTTGGGTTTCACTTGAGGTAACTGCATCTTCCAAATCCGCAATTTTTGCATTCAAATCGTTGATTCTACCCCGGAGTTCCAAGTATTTTTTTGTAATATCCTCATTTTCTACAACACTGATTATTACACGCCCAATTTTCTCTATCTTTTTCACGGCATTGTGCATTTCCGCCGTAGGGACGCAGATCACATACCTCATCTCATTTGCCTGATCCCGTGTCTCACCTTTTTCCAAAGTAACACAGTGTTCATCGGTAACTTCATTGAGCTGTTTGATTGCCGTATCCAAATCATTTACAGCAAGCCTTATCTTAACATTCCTAATAACAATCGTTTGCTCACCACTGGTTGTGTAAAACTCCCCGATTACGCCACCTTTGCCCGTCCGTGGGTTACTATCGACTGGATGGTTGTCGGAAGTCGGGTCGTGTTTATCTCTGCCCTTCCAAGAGGTTTCATGTTCTCCTGCCCCTACAATATCTCTACCACCCGTGCTTTCCCCACCAACGACCACACCACCACTACCTGTCACATCACCCTTAAAAGAACCGTCCGGGTTAGCAGTCTTTTCCGTTTCCTGGCTACTCTTACCGAGGGCTATTGTACCCTCATTATTTTTATCTATTTGTTCGGCATCGGGATCGCTTTGGCTTACCTGGAACTTACCCCCAACTTCATTAATTACACTTGGCAGGTCCCCGAAGGCAGTAATTCCGAAAACAAATATCAACAAAGCAGCAACCCCGGCAAACCAAGGTTTGGTAATAAAACCAGGCAACCCAAATGGCCGCCCCTTCCCGAAAGGTACATCCGCTTTGGGCAGTTCAGTTTCTTCAATCCTTTTTCTCAGTTCATCCCTAAACCCTGTCGGAGGTACTATTTCAGGCAAATCCCTTAGAAGTTTCGCATCTGCCTGTAAATAGCGCCAGTATGACCGGCAGGCCCGGCAGTTTTTCAAATGTTCACTAACTGTATTGAGTTGTTCATCATCTATCATGCCATCCAAACGGCAGGATAGAAGTTGCCGGATTTTTTGGCACCGCATCTGACTCTCCCCCTCCTCCTGTAATAATAGACGTCCATGGGACCTCTAATGTTCCATTTGTTCCAATAACTTTTCCCGTAATGCCTTTCTTGCACGATTCAATCGTGATTTTACTGTCCCCATAGAGCATTCAAGCACATCCGCTATTTCCTCGTAGGACAAATCTTGCATCTCTCTCAATATGAGAATTATCCTGTGTTCATCGGTTAATTTATTAAGACACAACTGAACCTGCTCCTGCAGTTCAAGTCTTTCCAGTTCTTCTTCTGGGTCAGCCCCGCTTTTAGCGGAATTGTTTCCATCGAAAGTTTCCGTTATGTAGTCATTTAAGGGGACCAGCCTCGCACGCTGCTTTTTTCGAAGCTCATCGCGACATACATTGGCAGTGATATGGTACATCCATGTTGTTAAACCGGCTTCCCCTCTATAACGTGGCAAAGCCTGATATAGGCGAATAAACGCTTCCTGGGCAATATCGGAAGCATCCGCATGATTGCCCATAAACCGATAGGCAATGGAGTAAACTTTGCCTTCGTAGCGGCGGACCAGTTCCTCGAATGCGTCAAGATCCCCCTGTTTGCTTTTTTGTACCAATTGGCGGTCATCTAACATCAATAACCGGCCCCCTTTAAAAACCTAACACAGCCATAATAATACCTAAAAGTAAAAACAGCGAAACTAGGTCGCCTTGATGGAAAACACTACATATGTATATGTTATGTACACGTAATATACTCGCTTATATACACACTATATACACACTACATTATACGTTATTTATACGACGAGCGGACACAAAAAACCTTTTAAATTACTTTTCTGATAAATTCGCCGGATTAATTCGCCAGGTAGTTTTGATCCAAAAATACTTGCAAAAATTTTATGACCATTGTACAATAATAGTTGCAAAATGCCGAAGTGGCGGAACTGGCAGACGCACTGGATTCAAAATCCAGCGGTGGCAACACCGTGAGGGTTCGACTCCCTCCTTCGGCACCATATCCAACAGCAATTTAGATGTCATGAACCTGTGTTCGTGGCATTTGCTTTTTAGGGCCAAAGCCAAGGAGGGGTATGGCCAAAAAAGGCAGTAAAGAGTGAAAAATAGCATACTTAACTTGAGAATTTCACTCTTTAGTCTTCTTTTTGGCCAATTTGCGTACATGCAACAAATAAATCCACCCTTTTCTCTGATTTTTGTCCAGACCTCACCCATAAAACAAAACAATTCACTTTTTTCTCCGAGTTTTGACCATCGTTCGTAATATTTTCCCTTTTAGTTATGATTTCGGTATGGGATTTAATTTATATATCATTAATGGTATAGTTAGTTATGGGTATTTTTATCAGTCATTTTTCGGCAGCGGCATATTGGAAAATTCCTGGTTTTAATGATATTTTGCCTGTGGATAAAAAGGAACCGGGTCTAGTGCATTGTACAGTTACAACAAGGGCAAAAAAGTATGTGCGAAAAGGTTACAAAACCCACATTTGCCAGATGAAATTACCGGAAGGAGGAATTGTAAAGGTTGGAGATGCTTTGGTTGCCTCACCGGAACTCGTATTTTTGCAGCTAGCAACTGAGATAAGTTTGCACAGGCTTATTTTATTGGGATTGCAGCTTTGTTCCTTTACACCCGGAAACTCCAATAATTCCATCACAACAAAAAAGAAACTGCAAAGGTTTATTGATAGAACCCCTAGATTCCCTGGACGGCAAAATTCCATGCGTGCCTTAAAATATATTAAAGATGGTTCATCTTCCCTCATGGAATCCTTAGTTTATATGATTTTAAACTTGCCACATACCCTTGGAGGATATGGGCTTGACGGGTCGGTTTTTAATTACAAGGTTCAACTAGGAAAAGAGGCCGCCCAACTTTTAAACCAACAGCACTGCTATATTGATATTTTTTACAAACAGAATAAAGTTGCAGTAGAATATGACAGCTTTTTATATCATAACAGCCCCAAAGCTCAAGGAAAGGATGCAATTCGTTCCGAAATTTTACAAAGGATGGGATTCAAAATGATGCATCTCAAAACAATTCAATTATACAATCCTATGGCTTGTGACGATTTCGCAAACAATTTAGGTAAACATCTTGGAAAACGTATTCGGATTAGGGCGAGAAAATATGAGATGATGAGAAATCAATTAAGAAGTTTGTTGCCGCTTATGGTTTAGCGGGAAAGGCGAACCATTCAAGGCCGATAAGGGCAGGGGTGGGGGTAAAAGTAAAGTTAGGATCGAGGTGGCTGGGGTTTAGGTAGGGTCTGCGTGGAGCTTGAGCGGGCTTGGGTGGGATTTTGCGTGGGACTGCTTGTGTGAGATTTGTGTGGGATTGCGTGGAGCCGCTTGTGCGGGGACTTGGGTGGGGCTTGAGCGAGGTTCTGCGTGGAGCCGCCGTGCGGGGAATTGTGCGGGCCTGCGTGGAGCCGCCTGTGCGGGGAATTGTGCGGGCCTGCGTGGAGCCGCCTGTGCGGGGACTTGGGTGGGCCTGCGTGGAGCCTGGGTGTTAACCTGTGTAGTAAAGTATGGTGTGGGGCTTAGGTAGGAGACTCGGGTGAATTACCCCTCCTGGCTGGACAAAAAAGCCGATAAGGAGTGAAACAGCGTGTGTTTTATTCGGAAATTCCACTCCTTACTCTTTTTTTTGTCCATATTCCGTCTATAAGATAAAAAAATCCACTCTTTTCTATAATATTTGTCCACCGGGCGCTGCCCTGCCTTGCCCTGCCCTGCGCTGCCCTGCCTTGCGCCGCGCTACCTTGCGCCGCGCCGCCCCGCGCTACCCTGCCTTGCGCTGCCCTGCGCCGCCCTGCCTTGCGCCGCGCTGCCCTGCCTTGCGCCACGCTGCCCTGCCTTGCGCCGCGCTACCCTGCCTTGCGCCGCGCCGCCCCGCGCTGCCCTGCCTTGCCCTGCCCTGCGCTGCCCTGCCTTGCGCCGCGCTACCTTGCGCCGCGCCGCCCCGCGCTACCCTGCCTTGCGCTGCCCTGCGCCGCCCTGCCTTGCGCCGCGCTGCCCTGCCTTGCGCCACGCTGCCCTGCCTTGCGCCGCGCTACCCTGCCTTGCGCCGCGCCGCCCCGCGCTGCCCTGCCTTGCCCTGCCCTGCGCTGCCCTGCCTTGCGCCGCGCTACCTT
>CAZKPV010000064.1:652-9547 GCA_964554735.1 uncultured Clostridia bacterium | reverse complement strand
TGCCCTGCCGCCCCGCCGCGCTTCGCCGTGCCCTGCCGCCCCGCCGCGCTCCGCCGCGCTCCGCCGGCCCGCCGCGCTCCGCCGCGCCCTTGCCGGCCCGCCGCGCTCCGCCGGCCCGCCGCGCTCCGCCGCGCCCTACCGGCGCCCCATTGCGTGCCACCCGTTCGCGCCACGGCCGTGTACTATTTGCACTCGCCCCCCGCGTGCTGATTGCATTTTGCGCGGCATATTGATCGGGTAGCTTCGTTAGCACTAGTGAGCAAATTTACAACTAATGTTGAAGAAAGGACGCCTTTTACCTGTAAAATATTTGTATTTACACAAATAGGGATGGTGATTATATTCCGAACTTGTTTAAAGGGAATCGGATAAACTTATGATAAAAAACAATAAAAACAGTTACCTGCCTTTACTTGCCAGACACTTGCTAGACACTTGCCAGGCACTTGCCAGACACTTGCCAAACACGATACTTGACGAAATTTATACTTTTATATAAATTTAGATGTGAGAAGACAATGCAAAAAATCGGAGCGTGAAAAATGCAAAAAGGCAGCAGTATGGACATTTGTGACATTCTAAACAGTACTAGCAACTCGATTATCGCCATAGACCGGGATGGTATTATAACCTATTGCAACGATAGGGTGCCAGAGTTCCTCGGCATCCCCAGGGAGGAGATTGTGGGTAGCCCGGTACTGGATTTCTTCCCAGAAACAGGGATCACGGAGGTTATCCAGGACGGAAACCCCCAGTTGGGTAGGCGCCTCGCTCTCAAAGGGGGCACCTATATCACCAACCGCAATCCGATCAAAATAAACGGTGAGATCGTGGGGGCGGTAGCCGTGTTTCACAATATCACAAACCTCCAGGTGTTAATCGATGAGTTGTACAGCGAAAATGAAAGGGTGCGGGAGCTCCAAGAAAGATTGCAGACAATTTTGGAGTTGTCCAGTGACGGTATCATTGCCGTTAATAAAAACCACATTATCACTATGGCCAACCAGGCCTTCGCTAGGTTATTAAACAAAAATGCCTCCGACCTAATAGGTAGAAATGTCTATGATTGCTATGATAAACCACTGTTTCCCCAGGTAATGGAAACCGGGTTGCCGGAGTACGGCTATGTGGCCGAGCTTGGAGGGCGTGAAATTGTAGCCAACCGGGTACCCATCCGTAAGGACGGCGAAATTGTCGGTGCATTGGGGGTTATAGCCTTTAGCAAAGTCGAGGATCTGTATGCCCTGGCTCAAAAGGTAGAAAGCCTCAGGGAGGAGTTAAAGTATTACAAACTCGAATTCGAACGGATTCATAGGGAAAGATTCGGTCTAGGAAAAATCATCGGTGAAGCACCCAGTATCAAGCTTTTAAAGGACACCACTAAAAGGGTGGCCAAAACAGACTCTACCGTGTTGATCAGAGGGGAAAGCGGCACTGGGAAGGAGCTGTTTGCCCACTCCCTGCATATAGAAAGCAAGCGATCCTCTGAGCCCTTCGTTAAAGTAAACTGTGCAGCGATACCAGAAAATTTATTGGAATCGGAGCTGTTCGGCTACAGTGAGGGGGCCTTTACGGGAGCAAAAAAGGGCGGGCAAGTAGGTAAATTTGAGCTCGCGAACAAGGGGACAATTTTTTTGGATGAGATAGGTGACATGTCCCCTTTGATGCAGGCCAAACTCTTAAGGGTTTTGCAGGACAAAACCATCGAAAGACTAGGCGAGGGAATGCCCAGGCAGATTGACGTGCGTGTTGTGGCTGCAACCAACAGGAATCTGGAGGAATTAATGCTTAAAAATCTTTTTCGAAGCGACCTGTATTATCGGATTTCGGTGGTGGTGTTAAAGGTTCCGCCGTTAAGGGAAAGGACCACGGACATAAAGGCCCTGACCGAATATTTTATACAACAATTCAACCGCCAATTTGGGCAAAATGTACTCTTCGCCGAGCCGGAGGTAATGGATTTGCTAGAGCGCTATGAATGGCCGGGCAATGTCAGGGAACTGCAAAATGTTATTGAACGGGCCTTTAACATGATGGACGGCGATGTGATCAAACTAAAAAATCTTCCATTGTACCTTATTGAAAAAAGCAATAAGTCACGTGTGGACACTTCGGTTGCCAGGGGCCTGCCCTATGCCATTTCGCAACTCGAAAAGGAAGCTATTACGGAAGCCCTGAAAATAACCGGCGGAAACCGGAACAAGGCCGCGGCCTTGTTGAATATTTCAAGGGCCAGCGTGTTTAATAAAATCAAACAATACGGTATAAAAGGTTAGTTGATGGGACTGTGTGGGTCCAAAATATAGACTGGTCTAAACATTAGACCATATTGTCGAATTATCACTGTTTGTGCAGTTAAACGTCGACCGCTCCCGCCTATAAGTATAAATTTTATACTCCTTCACTATTAAAAAGGATTCTATTTCCCGCTATGAAAAACTTAATATTCTGTAGCTTTACCAAGGCTTACACGGCTTTTATATTCTCCTTTCTCAGTTGCCGGCATGGTTATTGCACTTAATTGGCAGTTGGCGTCAACTTTGAGGAGGGATGTATATGTCGAAAAATAACAAGCAAATTTCGATTGAAGAAGCCGTTAATATGATTAATGATGGAGACACCTTGACATTTAGTGGTTTTACCATCTGGAGACGCCCGATGGCTATTGTTTATGAAATAGTTAGGCAACAAAAGAAAGACTTACACTTAATTGAAACAAACTCAGGCACACATGGGGAGGTTTTGATAGGGGCGGGTTGCGTAAAGATTTGGGAATCCTGCTGGATAGGTCACGAACTTTACGGCAAGTTGGGGGCGAATATGGCCCGTAAAGCCAAAGAAGGCGACCTCATTGTTGAGGATTACAGCCATTACCATATGTTGCTTAGATTGGCGGCCGGGGCAATGGGGGTCCCTTATTTGCCTTGCCGGGCATCAATCGGGACGGATATTTTGAACCCCGCCTACGATATGCTGACCGTCAACCGGTTGCGGGATGGGGGCCATCCGGCCATTCCGAAAAAGAAGTTTGACTTTGTTGATGACCCATTTTACGATGAGGGTGAAATTATACATGTTCCTGCTGCTCGTCCCAATGTATGTGTTGCGCACGTTCAACAAGTCGGTGAAGAAGGAACAGTCAGAGTTTACGGCCAGAGGTATTCCGATGCGGAGGCTATGAAAGCCGCCGACAAACTGATTGTTGTAGCCGAGGAGATCGTGCCGGAGCGTATGCTGAGGCGCGAACCCTGTGCAAATTTGATACCGCATTACCTGGTGGACGCTATAGTGGAGGTACCTTGGGGGGCCCATCCAACGGGTTGTTACGGTTGTTATGAGGTGGACGGTGATTTTATTCGCAATTTTTACAAAAAAACGAAAACTCAGGCAGGTTTTGATGAGTGGGCTAGAGAATGGATTTTTGATGTGAAAAATTATGATGATTATTTATATAAGCTCGGTTTTAAAAGATTAGACATTCTCCGTGCCAACTCAGCCACCAAATACAGCACAAGAGTCAAGAGGGGGGCTGTGTAATGGAAATGCGTAATAACCATGAGTTTGCGAAGCCCGGCGATTACAAGGTAATTGAATATTTAGCGGTTGCGGGTGCCAAAGAAGTCAGGGACGGGGAGGCAGTCTTTGCCGGCACGGGTTTGCCGATGCTGGCCGTTACTTTAGCCCAGAAAACCGACAGCCCGAAGGCCTCTATCATTTATGAGGCGGGTTCCATCGATGGGAGGCCGGTGGATTTACCTGCTTCCGTGGGAGATGCTCGATGTGAATTCCAAGCGTCGGTAGTATCTGGACTATTCGATGTATTCAATCAATTACAAAGGGGTTCGGTAAGCCTGGCCTTTCTGGGGGGTGCGGAGGTTGACAAATACGGTAATGTCAACACTACTGCAATCGGAGATTATTTAAATCCGACGGTGCGTTTAACCGGGAGCGGCGGCAACCCGGACATCAATTCCCTGGCGAAAAGAACTGTTTTCATCATGGTGCAGGAAAAGAGAAGGTTTAAGGAAACAGTTGACTATGTTACCTCCCCGGGGTGGAGGGTGAAAAAATGGCCCAGCGGCGAATGGGTAAGTCGTAAGGAGGCATACGGTACCATTCATCGGGGCGGGCCCGAAACGGTTATTACCGATATGGCCGTCTTCCGGTTTGATAAAGATAGCGGTGAGATGTACCTGCATTCCGTCCACGTTGGTTTTACTGTGGGGGATGTTCAGGACAATGTTGGTTTTGATATAGATGTATCTCGTTGCGTAGGTGAAACTGTACCCCCGACCTACCACGAGTTATATCTGTTGAGGAATGTTATAGATCCTGAACGACTATTTATTATTTAAGGAGGATAAGGTTGATGCCAAAGACAGTTATTGTTAGTGCCGCTAGAACCCCCTTTGGAAGATTTGGGGGAGGGTTAAAGCCCATAAAAGCCACAAAACTCGGTGGGCTAGTCATCGCCGAGGCAGTGAAAAGGGCGGGGATACCGGGTGAAATGATTGACAATGTTATTTTCGGGCAGGTGCTCATGGGTGGATGCGGGCAGGTGCCTTCGCGGCAGGCCACCCGGGAAGCGGGTCTGCCGTGGGATATCCCTTCCGAAACCATTAACAAGGTTTGCGCCTCCGGTCTTAGATCCGTCACCATGGCCGACCAGGCTATCCGTGCGGGAGACATTGAAATTGCCGTGGGCGGCGGTATGGAAAGTATGAGCAATGCCCCATTCTTTGTTGAAGGTGCCCGTTGGGGGTTGCGTATGTTTGACGCTAAATTCAAGGATTTGATGGTAAATGATGGTCTGTGGTGCTCATTTTACGACCGGCACATGGCTATCCATGGGGGAGAGGTTGCCATAGAGTACGGTATCAGCAGGGAAGAGCAGGACGAATGGGCCTTGCGTAGTCACCAACTGGCCTTGGATGCGATTGATAATGGCCGCTTGAACGATGAGGTTATCCCGGTGTCCATTCCGCAAAGAAAAGGGGACCCAATCATTATCAACGTTGACGAGGGCCCGAGGCGTGATACCAGTATGGAGGCGCTGAGAAGGCTGCCGCCGGTGTTTGACCCGAAGAATACGGTAACTGCCGGTAACGCCCCCAGCGTTAATGACGGTGCGGGTGCCCTGGTGGTAATGTCCGATGCAAAGGCCAAGGAGCTGGGTATTAAGCCTTTGGCTACAATTATAGACCATGCTTCGGTTTCCCAGGATGCGAAGTACATAGCAACCGTGCCCGGTCTGTCGATTAATAAGCTGCTGAAAAAGCGTGGTATGAAAATTGACCAAGTGGACCTTCTGGAAGTTAACGAAGCCTTTGCCGCGGTAGCCTTGGTTAGCGGCAAGATAGTGGGCTGGGACACAAATAAAGTCAACCTGAACGGTGGGGCCATTGCTTTTGGTCACCCAATCGGCGCCAGTGGTGCCCGCATTTTAATGACCTTGATTTATGAACTTAGACGTCGCGGCGGTGGTACCGGGGTAGCTGCAATCTGCAGTGGGGCCGCACAAGGCGACGCAGTAATGGTTAAAGTTGAATAGTTTTTAACGGGGGGAGAAAAAATGCCTTACTTACTTACTGATGAGCAAAAAATGATGCGAGATATGGTCAGGAAACTGGCACAGAACGAACTTGCCCCGAGGGCAGTGGAGATTGATAAAACCCATGAGTTTCCTTGGGAAAACATAAAACAAATGGGTGAATTGGGTCTGATGGGTGTGCCCATCCCTGAAGAGTATGGGGGAGTGGGAGCGGACTTTTTATCATATATTATAGTTATTGAAGAAATCGCCAAAGCCTGTGCGGCCACGGGTGTTATTTTAGCCGTGCACACCTCCGTGGGTACCTTCCCGATTTTGTATTTTGGTACTGAGGAACAAAAACAAAAATATATCCCGAAACTCGCATCCGGGGAGTATATTGGCGCTTTTGCACTCACGGAGTCCGGTGCGGGTTCTGACCCATCTAATCTGGCAACCACGGCCCGCTTGGACGGGGATCATTATATTGTCAACGGCAACAAGGTTTTTATTACCAATGGTGGTGTGGCGGAGGTATATGTGACCTTTGTCCGTACCGGTAAAGAGAAAGGATACCGGGGCCTGTCTTGCTTGCTAGTTGACAAGGACACCCCGGGGTTTTCGGTGGGCAAGACGGAAGAAAAAATGGGACTCAATGGATCCCAAACTACGGAATTAATCTTTGACAATGCCCGGGTACCTAAGGAGAATCTCTTGGGTGTGGAAGGTGAAGGATTTAAGGTTGCCATGGCTCTCCTTGACGGGGGCCGGATAGGTATTGGTGCCCAGGGTTTGGGTATAGCCCAGGCTGCTTTTGATGTGGCCAAGGATTATGCCAAGGAACGGGAACAGTTTGGTAGGCCCATTGGGGATTTCCAGGCTATCCAGTTTATGCTAGCGGATATGGCGACCAAGATTGACTGTGCCAGGATGTTGGTGTACAGGGCCGCACGGCTCAGACAACAGGGTGAACCTTACAGCAAAGAGGCTTCGATGGCCAAGATGTACGCCACTGATACGGCTATGGAAGTAACCACCAACGCTGTGCAGATACTGGGCGGATACGGATACTGTCGCGAGTATCCGGTGGAACGGTATATGCGTGATGCCAAGATAACCCAGATCTATGAAGGTACTAACCAAATCCAGCGTCGGGTGATTGGAAAGCATATACTAAGGGATTAGAGTGGATTAGATTCAGGCCGATTTAAGCAACAAGGGGCCTGTAGAAATAGATAAAGATAGATAACAGAAGTTAGGTGTAGGTTTGGTGGGGCAGGCCGGGCCGGTCCGGATTGGTGCAGGTCAGGCCCGGGCCGCGCCGGGTTGGGCTACGCCGCGCCGTGCCGAAGTGGATTGGTAGATTAGGTTTATTTAATGAGCTATTAGCATCTTGGACTTGACTGATTTCCGGTTATTATATAAATTAGGATATAAACGAGTTTAAGGGGAATATTGTAATGCATTTTGATAAAGTCAAAGAATATGTCAAGTCCTATGATGTTAATTTGGATCCCATTCATTTTGAGGAGAGCACGAGTACAGTAAATGAAGCCGCGGCGGCTTTAGGGGTGGAACCGGGCCAGATTGCAAAATCTATAGTGTTTCGCTCAAGGGATAATAAATTTGCAATGGTTGTAGCGGCCGGGGACATTAGGGTAAACCAGAAAAAGCTAAAGGACGTTTTGGGTAGCAAACCTAAGATGGCAACGCCAAAGGAAGTGAAAAGTGTTACGGGTTACAACGTCGGCGGCGTTTGTCCTTTTGCTTTAAAAGAAGAAATTCCGATTATTTTAGATGAATCAATGCGGAGGTTCGATGTTGTCTACACAGCGGCGGGGACCGCCAACTCTGCTTTACCGATAACCTTTAACAAATTAAAGGAAATCACGGGCGGTCAGGCCATGTCCGTAAAGTAGTGCCTCCCTAACAGTAATAACAACATCAATTGTTTGGTTTATGACTCTAAGTTTGGTTATTTCTTTTTGAGTCATACAAAATGTCCCCTTCCTCATAGGTGACATTTTGTCAGAATAAATTCAAACTTGGCATTATCATATCAGGTTAACTCCAATAACCATAATTTTACAAAACTATTCACTTATTTTTAATTCTTTTGGAAGATAATACTTGTCTAAACAACATTTTCTGTGCTATAATTTGGCTATAAGATGTATATACATATAGATAATAATACTAGGGGGCAACACGGTGTTAATCATTGGGGAAAAACTAAATAGCTCAATTCCAGAGGTACGTAAAGCCATAGGGGAAAAAAATGAATCATTCATACAAAATCTTGCTAAAAAACAAATGGCTCTTGGTGCGGATCTGTTAGATGTGAACACCGCTATGGGAGACGAGGTAGATGATATGGAATGGATGATACGGACTATACAGGGAATTGTCGATGCTCCTCTTTGCATTGATAGTACTAATCCCAAGGCTATAGAGAAGGGTTTGAAAATTGCACAAGGGAGGGTAATGATCAATTCTATTTCTATGGAGAAGGAGCGTTTGGAAGGGATCTTACCGTTGGCCCTCGATGCTAAGTGCGAACTTGTGGCACTGACCACAGATGATAATGGGATTCCTAAAACAGTTAATGATCGACTAGGGATTGTTGAGAGACTGATTGGGGTTTTAAAAAAGAATAATTTCCTTTTAGAAAAACTTTATGTCGATCCTCTTGTGCTACCTCTAGCGGTAGAAAGCGAAAATGCTATGATTTTTTACCAAAGCCTGATCAGAATTAAAAAAGAATATGGGGTAAAGATTATATCTGGGTTGAGTAATGTTTCCCATTCACTTCCCGGCCGCCGTCTAATAAACCGTTATTTTTTAGTGAACTGTATGAACTTGGGAATGGATGCGGCTATTTTAGACCCTTTAGATAGGCAGATCATGACAGCTATAACTGTTACAAATCTTTTAACAAATAAAGACCGTTTTTCAAGAAAATATCTTAAAACCTACCGTGATGGAAATTTAATAGAATAACATCTGTTTACATATTGGCGTTGGTAAGAAAAATTTTATTTGTATAGGTAATACAGGTGGGATACCGTTATGTACGGAGGTGGTCAAAAAAATATTTTATCTGGCGAGAAATGTGGTTGATTATATGTAACATTAAAACAAGGAGGTTGTAAAAGATGGTTGATTCTTTTGTTAAGGCATTATCTGAACTAAAGGAACAAGAGACACTAGATATGGCTAGAAAAATGTTGGAATCTGGAGAGGAGCCCCTTGAAATACTTAACGCTTCTCGAGTTGCCATGGAAAACGTAGGAAAAAAGTTCGAGAAAGGTGAATATTTTATACCTGATCTGATTTTTTCCGGTGAGATTTTAAAAGGGGTTTCG
>CAZKPV010000064.1:0-642 GCA_964554735.1 uncultured Clostridia bacterium | reverse complement strand
GGAAACAATCGGAAAGGTTATTATTGGAACCGTTGAAGGGGACATACATGATATTGGTAAAAATATTGTAACATTTATGCTAGACATCAATGGCTTTGAAGTTATAGATTTAGGAGTGGATGTTCCCCCGGAGAAATTTGTAGAAGCTATTAAGGAAACCAATGCAAAGGTAGTTGGCATGAGTGGATTACTAACTCTTGCCTATGATGCTATGAAAAAAACGGTTGAAGTAATTGATTCTTCCGGTCTAAGGGATCAAGTGAAGATAATGATTGGTGGTAGCCAGGTAAACGACGATATAAAGGCTCATACTGGTGCGGATGCCTATGGCACCGATGCAATATCCGCAGTTCATTTTGCTAAAAAGATCCTAGTGTCTTAAGGTATAATTAAATAAGGAGGGTTTTTCATGGATACAGCTTTTAATAAGACAAAACAGCGTCTTGATGACTGGTGTTCCGGGGAAGGGATAGATTTTGTTAACGATAAAGCAAAAGAAGCATATAAACGACGCACAAAAAGGGTAGCGAATGCGGTTTTGCTTGAGGCGAATGACAGGATACCCGTTACACCTATGATGGAGTTTTTCTATGCAAAGTATGCCGGTGTTAGCCCGTATGATGTTATGTACAATGCGGAAAT
>CAZKPV010000063.1:0-9566 GCA_964554735.1 uncultured Clostridia bacterium | reverse complement strand
GTAGGCTGAAAGGATGAGGCCCTCCCCTACGAGGGGGTGCGCGGTTTCGGGAACGGGCCGGCACGAAGGCCGGCCCTTACGAGTGGCTGGGTGAACCAATGAAGGTGTTAAGGAGTCACGGGCGGGGACTAAGCCCCGCCCCTACGCACAGGTACCCGTGGCAGGGGGAAAGTTGTCCACCTGTTCCCGGCACATCAATATGCTTCTACCTCTCCAACCCTTCTCCGGTTAGGGGAATAGGGCCATCCGCGATGATTGCCAAACCACCGCCTGGGTGGATTGGCCGGCCTGTGGTTTTTAGCTGATCATCTTTGGTTCATTCACCTATAAAAAACCCTTTCTTTAGGACAAACCTAGCCCCTTCTCCTTTCTCCCGGGTAAAGCTGCTACCCGGCACCAGATAATAACCCTTCCTACAGATTATTGGTGGGGCACCGGAAAAGTCGTATTCCACAATAAACTCCAGTTTGCCTTTTTCTAGAGTCAATCCCGAGTCAAGTTCAATATAATTTTTGATGTTGTTATATTTCGGGGCGGACCCGTTTTTGAATGACGGGGTGATACCGATACTACCGTCCGGGCTGAGGCCCCATTCACTAAGTCCCTGTTCATCCACGGCTTTTATACCCTGTTGTTCCATCCGGCCGTACCCGTAGGTGGCCTCGCCACCTACCCGAATTAATTTTACCTTCTCTAAAAAATTAATGACATCGGCCTCGTCTTCTTTCACAATTCCCAGAAGGCCCACCCAAGAAAGAGCATCACCTCCTCCCTGTGCTTCCGGCAATAACAATTCTATCTCATGAAGCGAACCATCCTTGGCAGCAATGCTCTCCGCCCACAGGGCAGTAGACATATAGGTGTCAGTATATTTGCTCCTGAACCCTTCCTCGGTATCATCCCCCAGGTACATCCGCCCTTCCCGGAAAGAAGGAAACATCACCTTCCCTTTTTCCTTTTGCGGATAAAAGCACGTTACCCGTTCAAGAAGCTTTTTCCCCTCTTCAAAATCTTTTTTACGACCACCTTGCATATGACCATAGATATTAACCAAAGCCCCCCACATGGTCCAGCCGGGTATAAACAACCGGGTTTCGGCAAGCATTCCATAGTTCTTCCGTCCGATATGTAAGGGAGCCAAGGGTTTAAACTGTAATTCATACCAAATCAACTTACCCACCTCAATCACGCATCGTCCTGCTTTTTGGCTTTTGCATGATAACGAGCGTAGATTAATATTTGTTCCAGTATATCTTTGAAGAATAATAGCTTATGGATATCCTTAGAAAGGGTTTTAAAATATTGATCATAATACCCTATCCCGGCCATTTGTGGCTTGATTTCATATCTGTTATTGACCACCGGGTTAAACCGGTTTACCACACCGGCAACAAACTTTTTGAAGATGGGGTGGTTTACTTTGCCTTTTGCTTTTGATTTGCAGTAAACATAATAACCATAAACTCCGTCATTAGTAAGAACCCCCAGGGCTTTCTCAATTTCCGCCAAATTCTTGTTGCTCAAGCCATCCACCATTTCTGAACTGTAGCCGTTGATATCGGCATCGATATTCCTAGTCAACATAATCACCACCCCAATCGAAAACCTTAAGCCGGCCAAATCCTCTCGTGGTCATTCCACCGATACCCAGCGTTTCAAAGTATCTTTTACTGCCGGCCAAAGCAAGTGCCACTTGCCGGGCGGTTGGCCCCTGTTTTAAAGGATGCCCTGCGATCCCAATCTCACCGGTGAAGATGGTCCTTCTGGGGATTGCCTCACTGGTAAACAGAGCCCTTTCCTTAGCCGCCCCGGTCAAAGGATCAATTGCCACTGATGTCCTGGTCTCCAGGTTGGAATTGATAATCTGTTGGATTATTTGATCCGAGACTAACACCAAATCGTTTTTCTGAATTTTTACCGTTATAAAACCCGTAAACCTTTTTTGCAACTGCTCCCAAATCTCTTTAATTTCTTTGCTTTTATCCGCGGTTTTAAAGTTTAACCAACCCAGATTCAGAAATTCGTTCCCAGGGGCAAGCCCGTTTTGGTAAATACCAACCTCACCGTCGCCGGACAGGTTATAATCCACTGCAAAACCGGCCATATCCAAGGTTCTTTTTGAGGTTACCCATTTAGTACCGAACCGGGTATATACAGGGAAAAGCAGGATATTCAAATCAGAAAAATAAACCATTCCGCGTCTTGAGACTTTGTTTTTAGAATACCCAAAGGCGTGACAGATGGTACAACACCCGCAATGGCCCCAACCCTTCAGTTCATCCGTCTCCGGTTCCGCACCCGGATCCATCTCGGGCATTTCGTCTTGCCCGGCACATCTGATGGCTCCATACCTATTGCCCCGGTATCCTGCCAACCAGTGGCTGTTTTCCTCCCAGCCGCCGGCTTCCGTGTTGAAAAGCCTTTCCAGTTCCTCATCGGGGATTTCTTTCCTCTTTTTTCTGCTCAACCTGTATCCTTCCTTAAAATACGAATGCAGCGTCAAAGCCATATAATATCTCCAGACCCCTGCCATGCTTGTCCCGGGGATTTTAGGGATCCTGGTGATCGGATCGCGGACAATCGTATTATCCACGCGGCCAATAGTAAAACCACCGGTCCCAATAAAGATCGGATCCTGAGCCTCCGCCAACAGACTGATTTTTTTGATCATCCTCCGCTCCCTCCTTATCAGACTTTCCCCAAACAATTATGCCAAAAATCATATAAATCCAGAAACTTCTGAAGTTCTTTTTTAAACAAACCACTCTCCATTTGTTCTAAATCCTCCCAGGCCTTGTGGCCTAAAAATCGGCAAAACTCATCCCTGGCCTTTCGATCTTTGAGTTCAAAGGTATTGATCAGTGCTGATAATATAAAGGCTTTAATACTCTCCGTGTCTTCCCAAGCGGATAATTTTGTATAAATCAGGCTGACCATGTTTTGTAATTTGTTACCGGCAACATTGTCAGCAAAATTATCAAGGAACCCTTCGAATACATGCCAGGATGCCAAATCATACGGACGGTTCCCTTTACCCGGCACTTTCCTACTACCACACTCCTCTTTGTAACGGATTTCATTTCTACGCGTATTTACATCCAGAAACTCAAAATCAAAAGTATTGGGGTAGATAATGTACGTTTCATCCCGCTTTGCCCTTGCCACCGACTTAATTTCAACCGGAGGCATCCCGGGATCAAGATAAAATCTATAGTCACCTTTTCCCCCGCTGCTTAGGGGATACAGGCTGTAATATTCTTTCAGTCTGACACTGTCGTCACCTGCTTTGTTCCGCCCTTCCTCCCCATCAATCATCATCTTAAGGCTTTCACCGGAAACCGGCTGTTGGATGCTTTGCCATCTCCGAAGATCCCTTCTGATCTTTCTTAAGGCTTTGATCCCCACGTACAGGGGTTTTTTGTAATCCTGGAAGATAACCCCCACATGCAACGGCAGTTTACCCTTTACATACTTAAACTCCTGATCGTATCTTTTCTGTGTTTTTTCAAGTAATTCAGGCACATATACAGCCGGGATAATAAACTGCCAAGAGACCGGGGTCGGCTTGATTATAGACAAGTATGGCTTGTAGGCTATATAACCGGCACCAGTCAGTTCAACACGGCATCTTTCATCAGTATCCGCCAAAACAAGTTCAATCTTTTCTTTAACCCAGCTTTCTCCCTCTTCACCGTTTTCGATTAGCTTTCGTATGCCATCAATATAAGCTGTCTTTCCTTTTAGCGATTCCCGGCATAATAACGGAATCGCCTTTTCGAGCGAGCTAATCAACACCAGGCTGCCTTCTTTGTCGGAGATAAAATCCAAACCCCGATAGGTGAATGCTTTGTTAAAAAACCGTTCCTCTTTAATTACATGACTCCATTTAATTCTTCTTTGCCGCCATCGGGGTATACCTATTTCTGAGAGCAAACCTTCCTCCATGGTTGTGAGAAACCTTTCCGTAGTCTCCCAGATGCGCCGGAAACGGGCCGGGGATGGGTTTTTCCTCAGTAAAAATTGCAGTATGATTGCACTCAAAAACTCAATTTCATCATCAAGAAGCCTATTCCAATAAATTTTGCGGTTTTGAAAATCTATCTTGGAGCCTAACTTTTTCACCAGAAGTTGCTCCCATGCATCGCCAATAGAACGTTCTAACAGGATTGCTTCTACATATTTATTTAAACTGTCATGTAGATCTTCCTTGTGCAAAACTTCCTCCAAAACGGAAGACCTTGTCTTTATTGTCTCCCCATTTTTTAACTGGCTAATTAATTTTCCAAGGAGATACTCCTGGTCCCCCCTACCGATTACCATCGTATTCAACATGTTTCCGTTTAACCAATCCGCCAATTCAAATTTCATAGTTACCAAAGCTATTCGCCCGTTTTCATCTTGCAGTTCACCGGTCCAAATTGTTTCCTTGCCTGCATTCCTTAACCTATCCTTCTCCCGGCCTTCCTTCCTCCGCCGGCAAATACTACAAAGGTTCAGATCTTCTTCATCCTTCTTTGCCAGCCTGACCCGGCAAATATCGCAAATAACCCTAAAACCCGCCGCATCATCAGTATCTTGGAAATAATCCGTCACCGATCCGTCTTTGGGGAATTCCGGCATCAAAAAGTATTTCTTGGCATTATCAAGAAGGTAAGCAATATTCATGGTTCCCCTTGATGGCTCTGTCAGAGAAATGGAAGGGAAAACCTCACCGGTAAAAGATTTAAAACAAGATATCAGATCTTCACGTACAGGACCAAGCTCTTCCTTAAGCCGGTATAACCCCACCTCTTCTTCAAATCTTTCACCAAGGATATTCTCCGGGACAATAAAATAGATACCGCTTTCATCCCGGTAAATCTCATTTCCCAAAGCATATTTTTCTTCAATTACCGCTTTTACTTTCTCATCCACCCTGTCGGTTTCGGTTCGATACCAATCAATAAAAGCCGGAGTTAAGGCCTTTTCCGCCAACCCTAACTTGTCGTACTGGACCCCCAGGATACTCCATTTAATCTCCCTTGGCGTGACCAAATATTTATCATATTTCCCGCCTTCCAAACACATCGCTGCCAGGCTTGCTTTAAACATGGAAGCAGTCATATAGACCTGATCCCACAAAGTCACATCATTCACCGGAAAACGGGTATCACTTAAAAGAAGGGAATACCATTTTTTCGTTTTCTCCAATAATGTCCGACGCACAAAAGAAGCATCGACCTTATCCCATCCGACTCGGGAAAATTCTTTGTCAATTTCTTCGAAGAATTTTTTCCGCCGACAATCATAGCGTTCATGATCCTCGTATTTCTTGTCTTGGTTAGTGATCTCATCTATAATCGTACCAAAAGCATTGGCAATCTGTAAGTTTTTTAGCTGTTCTTTCGGGGCCCCTTTGTCAATACCTGAATTTATATTTTCGCACCCTCGGAACATAACTTTTTTGATTAGCTGCGCTCCGCTAACATTTCCTTTAACCACATCTTTCAAGGTCATGGAGTTATGTTGATTAATGAAATCAAAAACTATTTCCGTATTCCAAAAAAAATTAGTCAGCTCTTGTGAAAAAGATAAATCAATTTCAAAAGGGGTTTTATTCAGATCAGTTTTCTGATGGTAACACCTGTAACCCGAGAAGAGATCGTAGCCAAAGCATTTTTTGAAGGCAGGTTTATCTAGATTGCAGAGGAAGGTATTTCCATTCTTTTTCTCCCAAGAACCCACATGGCTTTTGCCCAGATTGAAAAGTAGGGTCCCGGCTTCCGCCTTTAAAATTTCTTCCCTATGCCGTTCAAGATTGTTTAAATCCAACTCACCCATCTTTTGTTTCACCTGCCCAATTTTCAAAACACTTTATTTCATTAGGCATCACCTTGGCCCGTCCCCAACCCAGTTTGGCCTTGGCCCCGATACCAATCTGCTCCAACCCGCATTTTAATAACTTTTTCAAAAATTTCCGGTCCTGTTCAATTTCAGCTATGAATTCCCTTTGGGGCATGGAAAGCCCATCATGGGGGATATAGATTAATTGAAAAATTCCTTTGCATTTGGCCGGTACCACTTCGTAATAAATAGGGTTTGTCCCGACCCTTTTTTTCCTGTCCTGCGGATTAATAATTTTGTAATCAAGTTTTAAAAAATAGGTAGGATAGAAAGTTGCCCGACCCTGCCGGACGGTTAATATTTTATCTGTTTCATCCTTATAACGCTCCTCCAATATTCTATCCGCCAATTGGCGGGCAAGCCCGGAACCATCATTCTTTAGCTTGAGTCTAATCCCTAAATCAACCACAGAATACTTTACCAGTTTTTTAGCCAATTGATTGGCATCAATTTTTTCCTTCTTTTCAATAATCTTTTTAACCAGGCCTTGCAAACTGCGGAAATCTTCAGATCCAGTACCGAAGATCCGGATATAACTTCTGTACTGCCGCAATACCTCTTTTATATCTCCTTCCTTTTGTACCGTATTTTTTAGCTTCCGGCAGGCCGCCGCCGAGAATAACCCTTTCCAACTGCTTCCTGGGATCATCGGCAACTTGGAAGTTTGTTCTTTAAGGATTGGGTTGCTTAAAAGATAAAGCGGGTCATCATCGGCAGAAAAATAGGGCGCTTTTAGTTCGAACTGATACCAAAGGCCGAAAGAACCGGGCATGAAAGAGCTGATAAAAGCCTTTAAATCATGGGGTTCGGCATAGACCCCACTCCTTTCTTGAACATTATTATAAACACTTGATTCGAGCTTTTTTTCGTGTGACACATACTCTTTAATTGCCTCCCGGTTACCCGTTTCCATCTTTGCTTTCAGGTAATAATCATCCTTTCCGAATTTGCTGTCCTTCGTCAAAAGCGTTTCATAATACATCAAACCCACCTCCTTACAACTGCCAGGTACCATCTACCCATCCGGGGCCATCCCAACCACACTCGACTTTATATTTAGATTCCTCGGCAAAGAGCTTTTTAGACAATTCCAGTTCAACTCTTGTTTTCAACCTATTAACAAAATCATTCTTACCTCCCGCAACAGGATAACCCCAAATCCTTACTTCAACTGCCTTGCCATTGATTTTGTAACCATGGGAGACAAAGACCTTGGATCCAAGTTGTTTTCGTTCCCCATCAACCTGACCAACCTTGCCAAACCGAAAATACCGCTGATTTTTATCCGTTTCCATCCAACGAATGGCATCCCTAACATGAAAGGCGATTGGGATAAAATTATAGTTCTCCCATAGCTCGCTAAAACCCTGATTATCTCCGGACATCCCTGTCCAGAATCCGTTTTCCGCAATTATTTCTTTAATCTCTTTTTTAAATTCCAACCGGCATTTCAAAAAGAAAAAATTGCTTAACCGGGGTAAGCCTGCTCCGTTAGATACTAAGCCGTGGATCTCCAAACCCGGATGCGCGAAATTGCTGTTAACCATCTCTACCACCCCATTACCTTGGGCGGTCCGCGCCCCCAAAGCCCCCCAACAAGCAATCAATTTTAGGATCAGCTCTAGGTTTCTCCTTTCTTCCCCGGTTATCTCTTTAAGGGTTTGGAACTTAAGAATCAACGGTTGTCTCTCATTAAAAAACCTTCCGCCCACTGTCCGTGTTAGTTGGTCCCCTTTCCTATCTTTCAGCTTTCGGCATTCTACCTTGACCGGGGCACGTAATCCCTCCCCGCCCTGATCATCAACAACCAGACGAAGCTTAGACGACCAACCATTACAGCCAAATAGCTGGCAGGCCGGGCAGATATTTAGTGCACGTAGGGCTTGCTCTTCTGATTTTCCTTCCGAAACTAACTCAATAAATTTCTTCTTGTCCAGGCTACATTTATCCCGGCCGGTAGGCGAACAGGTACGTAAACCCCTACCCCGGTTTAATACCTCGTACCACCACCTGATGCTGCCAAGAATACCGGACTCCTCTATTTTGCCACATTCTCCCAAAACATCTCCGGTCCACAAGGGTGTCAGTGTTTTTAACTTCACCATTGGCTCTTGTTTCTCGCCAACCGGCATCAAGTTACGCCTCCTTTCAGAAATCCAAAGAAGATCGCTCTAGACAAAACTCCCGAAACCATGCTCGACTCTATCTTGCCAGGGTAGGTTTCAGGAGTTTTATTTCAATTATTATGTAGTGTTGGATATTGCATTATAGTTTTGGTAGGGAATTTACATATTAATTTAACAAATGGCAAGAAAATCCTTTCATAATCGGGGATATGTTTGGTTTTTACGGCGAAAAGGACCAGGAGATTTGGCTTCTGGCCCACCTGCACAAAGGCGAAGCACTGGTGCCATTTCAATCCACGCCCCCGCACGGGGGGGCGACGGGAAGGTGGTGTAAAGTAAGCAAAAGGGACAGGAGTTTCAATCCACGCCCCCGCACGGGGGGCGACGGGAAGGTGGTGTAAAGTGAGCAAAAGGGACAGGAGTTTCAATCCACGCCCCCGCACGGGGGGCGACTATAAAGATATATCACTAGAACTAACTGAAATAAGGTTTCAATCCACGCCCTCGCACAGGGGGGCGACCATCACTATTGTCGATGCATTTTCCGACAGCGGTGTTTCAATCCACGCCCCCGCACAGGGGGGGCGACACAATTCGGCGGCGTATATCCAGGGATGGTTGAAGTTTCAATCCACGCCCCCGCACAGGGGGGGCGACTGTAGGGGTGTGAAATGCTGATGGCGATTGGGTTTAAAAGCGCATTTCCGCGAACCCCGAATTTTTTTGGTTTTTTGGGGCCGGTTTTTTTACAATATAGCCACAAAGCCCCGTGGTTACTGGTCCGCGAACCTCCTAGGGATTTCATGGGAGCTATAGGTTCTCTTCCTCCGCTGGGTCAAACTTTACCACCCATGGTTCTTCCCCTTTTGATAAGGATCTAAAAAGGCCGGAAAATACCTGGCCCCTTTATAATATTAATATTATTACCCGCCTGAAGGCAGGTTTCCTGCCTGTTCTACCCATTATTGCCCCTTTTATGAGAATTGCGCCACCTGCCAGAAGCTACGTCCCCATGGCAGGTGAAGCCTTATCTCCAGATCTGCGGTGGTCTTGGCATCGGTCCCTTTGGTCGCCGCCGATTTTTGGTGGGCGGCTTCTAGAGCCTCTACCTTTTGCCGCTGCAGTTCTGTTTGTTGGGAAAGGCTTTCAGATTTTAGTTTAAGCACGTCCGGTTCTTCGCCGTGTTTGCCCATCTCGGCACTGGCCAGCTTGAATTCCGATTGCACCTTGCGCATCTCCCGGTTTAAGGAACTGATGCCGTTTTGAAAGCCGGTGGAATCAAAGCCAATTTTTACATTTAGTTCGCCGATCCCTGGCCAATGTTTCACGTCCTTTTTGAGCATAAAAAAAGCACCCCTTATGAGTGCTCTTTGTAAAACCATTCATTATCCAGGTGCTTTAACTATGTTCGATTATCCAACCCAATAAACTTTTGGTATCCATCGTTCCCTTAGCTAAACCCAATCCAAGTTTAATTAGCTCATCGTCCGTGCACTTAAGCCCAATGCCATTAATTTCAAGAAAAACTAGCATGGCCAGTGTTCCAATACGCTTGTT
>CAZKPV010000062.1:0-9597 GCA_964554735.1 uncultured Clostridia bacterium | reverse complement strand
AGGTCCATGTTTGCGTCATAGTAACTTTCTATAGTCCCTACATCTTTCCAATAACCCTTGAACCTATAGCCGTATAATTTTCTTCCTTGCCTGTGAAGCATAGGAATAACATTTTTTCCGAAGTCATGTTCCGACTGCTCATTTTGCCAATCTTCAACTAGTGCTTGTTTTAAAACCCTCCAGTTGAAAACATAGATCCCCATGGAAGCTAAATTACTTTCCGGGTTCTCGGGTTTTTCCGCAAATCTAATGATCCTGCCATCCGGACCAACGGTCATAATGCCAAATCGGGAGGCCTCCTCCCAGGGAACCTCAATGACGGAAATAGTTAAATCCGCCCCTTTTTCTTCATGAAAATCCAACATCAAGGTATAGTCCATTTTATAAATATGGTCACCCGAAATTATTAGGACATATTCAGGGTCGTAGTAGCTAATGAAATCGAGATTGTGATAGATAGCATTGGCTGTTCCCTGATACCAATTGCCGCCTTCTTCCCCCATAAAGGGGGGTAAAATATGCACGCCTCCGAAGAAACCATCCAGATCCCAAGCAGTGCCAATACCAATGTAGGAATTGAGTAACAGCGGCTTGTACTGTGTGAGAACGCCTACCGTGTCAATTTTGGAGTTCACGCAGTTGCTCAGACTGAAATCAATGATCCGAAACTTCCCACCAAATGACACCGCCGGTTTGGCAATATTTCGTGTTAACCCACCTAGCCGACTTCCTTGCCCCCCAGCCAACAGCATGGCAACAACCTTTTTTGTTTGCATTAGCCTTCCCTCCTCCTTGGGCTATTTAACAAAACAGACTAATTTTGATAGGGGACCCGCCAGATTTCCTCTGCGTACTCCCTAATTGTGCGATCACTGGCAAATGCCCCTCCCTTTGCAATATTGATCAAGGACATTTTCTGCCATTTAAGTTGATGGCCATAAATCATATTCAATCTATGCCAGGCATCCATGTAAGATGAAAAATCCTTCAGGACAAAAAATTCATCATTATGTTGCAAAAGCGAGTCGTAAATAATCTTAAATTCACCCTTATTGCCGCCAAAAAAACCGTCAACCAACTGGTCCACAACTTTTTTCAAACGTGGGAAGGAATGATACTCCTCCCAGGAATGATAACCGCCCTGCTGGTAAAACCTCATCACCTTGTCTGCATCCATCCCGAATATGGCCATATTTTCCCTGCCGACCGCTTCCAGAATTTCCACATTAGCGCCGTCCAAGGTCCCCAGGGTGATTGCGCCGTTTAACATAAATTTCATGTTTCCTGTCCCCGAGGCCTCGCGGCTGGCAGTTGATATTTGCTGGCTGATTTCCGCCGCCGGGTATATTTTTTCCGCCAAGGTCACGTTAAAGTTCTCCAGAAAAACCACCTTTATTTTATCCCCGGTAACGGGATCGTTGTTGATTTTTTCCGCTAGGGTGTTGATGAGCTTAACCACGGTTTTCGCATAGTGGTAACCGGGAGCAGCCTTGCCGGCAAAGATAAAGGTGTGGGGTTCAACAGGTAACCCGGGGTTTCTCCTAATGCGGTTATGTATATCCAATATACGAAGTATGTTCAACAATTGTCTCTTGTAGGCATGGATTCTTTTTACCTGAATATCAAAGACGGAAGCCGGGTCCACCTTCACACCGGTTTTGGCCTTGATAATCTCGGCTAGGAATACCTTGTTGTTGTATTTTATTTCCTTTAACCTCCCTAGAAAGCCTACATCATCCTGTAGGGGGAGCAAGTTTTCCAACTCATTGGGTTTGCCAATCCAACTGTCACCGATGGCCTCCGTTATGAGTCCGGCCAGTTGGGGGTTCGCCTCCAATAAGAAACGGCGGTGGCTGACCCCATTGGTTTTGTTGTTTAACTTGTAAGGGTAGACGGTATGGAAATCCTTGAGCAGGTGGTCCTTTAAAATATGGGAATGTAGGGCCGAAACTCCGTTTACCGAGTGGCTCCCTATAACCGCCAAATTAGCCATCCTTATCTCCCCGTTTAGGATTATTGCCGTATTTTCTATTAATTCCGCGGCATCATAAAACTTGCGCTTAATCTCCTCTTGGTAGCGCCGGTCGATTTCCTCTATAATCATATAAACGCGAGGCAAGAGGTATTCTACTAGCCCGGCCGGCCATTTTTCCAAAGCCTCGGGCATGACCGTATGGTTGGTATAGGAGATGGTGTTGACCGTAATATTCCAGGCCTTTTCCCAGCTCATCCCTTCCTCGTCTACAAAGATACGCATTAGTTCAGGTATGCAAAGTACCGGGTGGGTATCGTTAATGTGGATTGCCACCTTGCGGGAAAAATCCCTTAAATCGCCGCTTTTTTTCTTATAGCGACGGACTATAGACCCCAATCCGGCCGCAACAAAAAAGTATTCCTGTTTTAGCCTGAGCTCCTGCCCGGCCTGACTGGTATCTTCCGGGTAAAGGATGTAGGAAATAGCCTCCACTTCCGCCCGGTAGCTAACGGCTTTACTGAATTCCCCTCGGTTGAAACTTACTAAATCGAACTCTTCCTTTACCGGTTCCGCACTCCAGAGGCGGAGGGTATTGATGTTCTCACAGCCCTTGTAGGAGATCATTGGGATATCATAGGGAACCGCCAAGATCGGCTCATAATTATCGTGTACGAAGGTTAGTTTGCCGTCAATTATGCTCGAATGTACATCACCTTTAAACCTAACCATCACGGCCTTCTCCGGCTTTTTTATCTCCCAGGGGTAACCATTGTTCAACCAGTTGTCCGCGACTTCCGCCTGGAAACCGTCAAGGATTTTCTGTTCAAACAGACCGTATTTGTATCTAATCCCATTGCCGTGACCGGGAATCCCCATAAATGCCATGGAATCAAGAAAACATGCCGCCAGGCGGCCGAGGCCCCCATTGCCCAGACCCGCATCCTTTTCCACTTCTACCAAATCTTCCAACTCAATCCCCAGGTCCCTCAAACCGTCCTCAACCGTTTCCCTTATGCCTAGATTGCGAAGATAGCAGGAAAGCAGCTTGCCTATTAAAAATTCCATGGAAAAGTAATAGACCTGCTTATCTTGGTTTCTGGAATACCTGTCATTGGTTTCAATCCAATTCTCCGCGAACCATTCCTTTATTAGGAAAACCAGGGTTTGGTATCTTTCCCAGGGGACTCCCTCATCAAAGGGTTTTCCCTGGGTTTCCGCAAATTTAGCTAAATAAGCTTCACAAAAGCTTTGTTTGTCCGTAAACATTATCCGTCCTCCGTACCTTTAACGCAAAATGTTCCAAATCTACTTATATGTGGGCGTAGGTTTTAATAGAACCCCGGCGAGGGGGGGCAATTTCATTACTAGTGAATAACTTTGCCCATGCGAGGGCTTTGCCACCGCCACCAACTTTGAATCGTTAATTTTTCCCGACCCACCAAAAGAGCAACTGTCACTGTTCAGTATCTCTATATATTCTCCCAAAACCGGGACACCCAATCTGAATGCGGGATAATAATCCGGTTTTAAATTAAGTATTACTATTACAGGATCTCCTTGTCCGGCACGCCGCTGAAATATGAAAATGCTTTGCCCTCTGTTGTCAACATCAATCCATTCAAAGCCCTTCCAGCTTTTGTCCAGTTCCCAAAGGCTGTTTTCCTGAATGTAAACATGGTTCATTGCCTTGACATATTGCCTGAACATCATGTGCATCGGGTAATCCAACAAAAACCACTCAAGTTCCTCGTAATAACGCCATTCAATAAACTGGGCAAATTCGCCGCCCATGAAAAACAACTTCTTCCCCGGATGACACATTTGATAACAGTACAGGGCCCTGAGCCCCGCGAATTGCCTCCAATAATCGCCCGGTAACCTCCCTATGAGAGATCTCTTACCGTGAACCACTTCATCGTGGGACAAGGGCAGAATAAAATTTTCGGCGAAAGCATAGATCAGGGAAAATGTCAGCGTGTTATGCTTTTCCTGCCTGTAGTCAAAGTCTGTCCCCATATAATCAAGGGTGTCATTCATCCAACCCATGTTCCACTTGTAGTCGAAGCCAAGCCCGCCGTTCTCCACTGGTTTAGTCACCCCGGCCCACTCCGTTGATTCCTCCGCGATCATATAAACCTCGGGATAGTAGGTCTTGACAACTTGGTTGAGTGTTTTCAAAAATGAAATGGCCTCGAGGTTTTCCCTTCCGCCGTGAATATTTGGTTTCCAGGACCCCTTTCGCCTGCCGAAGTCCAGGAACAGCATGCTGGTGATACCGTCCGCCCGCAAACCGTCAATGTGGAATTGGTCAAACCAAAAAACGGCGTTGCCGATTAGAAAACTTCTTACCTCCGGGCGGGAAAAGTCAAATTCATAAGTGCCCCACTCGTCATGTTCTCCCCCTTCAAACAGGGGTGTGCCATCGAATCTTCCCAGTCCATGGGCGTCCTTACAAAAATGTCCGGGTACCCAATCCAGGATAACCCCCAGCCCTGCCCGATGGCACTGGTCAATAAAATACATCAGGTCATGGGGGTTCCCGTACCTACTGGTGGCCGCATAATAGCCTGTTCCCTGGTAACCCCAGGAACCGTCATAAGGGTGTTCCATTAAGGGCAGCAACTCCAGATGGGTAAAACCCAACTCCTTAACATAGGGGATAAGCCCATGGGCCAACTCCCTATAGCCGTAGAAACTCCCATCCTGTTTGCGTTTCCATGAACCCAAGTGGACCTCGTATATATTCAATGGTTTTTCCGACCCGTCGGCCTCGCCGCGGGTGGCCATCCATTGCCAGTCCCCCCAGGAATACCCCCCCAAAGGAAAAACAATGGATGCCGTTCGGGGCCTTTTTTCCGCATAAAAAGCAAACGGATCCGCCTTGAGTAATTTTTCCCCACGGGATGTTGTGATCTCATATTTATATACCTCTCCCCGGCCTAAATGGGGTATAAACAAGGCCCATATCCCCCCGGGGCCCCTTTCCATTTCATGCCTATGTCCCTGCCAGTTGTTAAAGTTCCCCACCACTTTGACTACGGAAGCGTTAGGAGCCCAAACCGCAAAGTGAACTCCCCATGTGTCGTTCAGCTTTACCCTGTGGGCTCCCATTTTCAGATAGCAGTGATGGAATGTGCCTTCGTTAAACAGGAAAATTTCATCCTGCCGCAAAAAACTGTTCACCAGAGGCAATCCTCCTCCTAGAATCCCACCCAGAAATATCGCTGTATACCACTTTTTACTCTCCAGTCAATTAGAAGTACAGTTACATGAGTGCAAAACCTTGCCCGAGTTTGGGGGTCTGATGCATAGTTTATGAATTGTGGCGTTTTTGGCACCATACAATGAATTTAAAGGCCGCATTTTTCCTGAATATACACGGGGCTACCTTTAGTTTAATGAAATAATTGATTGTTGGTGAATCCCACAATGCTTAGGGCATGGCAGGGACTACCATATATTCTTATTATAGAGCAGTTAACCTTAATTTGCAAGATCCTTGTACGAATTTTGCGTCAATTCGGCGTCCCAACGGGGGGGACGCTCCTTCTGTGTGCTTTCAACACAGGCACAACACAGAGGTGCGTTCCTTTTGTGCACTTCTGTGCACCTTTGTGCACTTCTGTGCACCCTTGTGCAGTATTCCACCGGTTGTGGGCACCGTGCCCTGTTAACACTTTCTGTATATGTTTGGACACAGGGCGTCCTTCCCCCACCCTAATCCCCCCTCAACTCAGCAAAAAACGCGGGCCGCTGTGCAAAAAATCAATTAATGTGTGGATTGTGAAAAACATCTTCCACCTTTATCCATGAAATCAACACATTAGTCGATTTTTTGCACAAATTTAACCACTTTCTAACTTTAATTCAAGTTATAGCTACACATTAGTTGAAATTCTGCTCACGAGGTACAGAAATCGCACGATGGGTTAACCCCTCTGTGTCTAACAGGCACATTAGCTGCACAACAGGATAAAATCGCCGTGGAATGAATAAAAGGTAGGTTTCCCCGTACTCCCTAGGCTTGCTGTTACTTTGGCCATATCCTTTTTAATGAAATATTGCCGATTAGGTTTGTTCCTGTTTCCTTCGATCTGAGTCTAATATAGAGTATAATCTCCCTTATGAACACTTCCCACAAGGTGACGATACTGTTTCTTTGGTTGGTTTTCAGGAAAGGTACACTCATGTTCACGGCTTCCTTGATTAGCGCCAAGGCCTGAACCATCTTGTCTTTAACATTTCTTGGTGTGACCCGGTTCATATTGCCCTCCAGTAATAGTATTTGCGATGGAACGCTTCCTGCCTAGGAAATTGTCAATTTTCCCCACCACGCAGGCATTAGCAGACAGAAGCAACCAATCTTTAAAAGCAAGAGGTACCGTGGAAAATATAGGATTCATGAAGGGAAAATACATTGTTGCCGCAAGCGTGGATACCGTCATAGCCGCGGCGGGCAAAATCAATGGGTTCTTTGACCTTCTTCCGCTGATAAGATTAAATACCCTGTTAATCACCAGTTGCGAAAAGGCCATAGTTCTGGCCTTACTTAATGACCAGCCCCACCAGGTTAAACCGGACGCGAAAAGACCGAAGGTACCGAGCCCAAAGAGTACACCCTTCCGCAGTATGTCCTTCCCCCTGCCCTGTATAAACCTTTTGCTCGGGTTAAAGGGTGGGCGGGTCATGTAATCCTTTTCCGGGGGATCTGCAGTCAAGGACATGGCTGGAAGACTTTCGGTGACTAAATTTACCCAAAGAATCTGCGAGGGCAACAGGGGTGCGGGGAAGCCCAAAGCGGCCGAGGTAAATACGGTCAAAAGTTGGCCAAAACTGCCGGAAAGGATATAGCGCACGGATTTTACCAGATTCATGCCAACGGTCCGTCCTTCCTCGATCCCGTTCACAATAGTGACAAAATTGTCATCGCTTAGGGTAATGCCGGCAACCTCCCTGGTCACATCCGTTCCCGTAAGACCCATGGCTATACCCACATTGGCTTCCTTAACGGCGGGGGCATCATTAACCCCATCCCCGGTCATGGCCACGACCTGCCCGCGGTTTTTCAAGGCGCGGACAATCCTCAGTTTTTGGTCAGGAGTGGTCCGGGAGTAAACAACTATACCCAAAGCCTTTTTGGCGAATTCTTCGTCGGAAATATCCTCCAATTCACTTCCGGTAATGCTTTTACCCCGCCCCAAAATACCCAATTTTGCGGCTATCGCTTCCGCCGTCTTCTGGTGGTCGCCGGTAATCATAACAACTTCGATGCCGGCGGCGTGGCACTTTTGTATCGCCTCCCTGACACCCACGCGCGGGCTGTCGGACATACCCACCAAACCACAAAAGGTAAGGCCTTTTTCCAAATCCGCCCCGTTCAAATCAGCATCGGGCGGAAGCTTCTTGCGGGCAACTGCCAGAACCCTTAGGGCCTGACGAGCCATCTTGTCGTTGGCTTTTAAAATACGGTTCCGGGTCTCGAGACCGAGGCCCTCCACCCGCCCGCTCCCAACGATGGAAGTGCAGTGATTTATTACCGAATCCGGTGCTCCTTTAACGCAGACAAGATATTCATCGTCCGGCTCCCGGCACACCACGGTCATCATCCGCCTGTCCGTGTCAAATGCAATCTCGCGATAACGTTTAAATTGATTCCTCAGATCCCGCCACCACAAATCCGCCTTCGCCGCGGCGGTTAACAAGGCCCCCTCCGTGGGATCCCCTATAATTGACCATTTTCCCTTGGAATCAAGATTAAGCTCGGCATTGCAGCATAATACTGAAGCCCTTAAAGTTTCCCTGACAGGCCAAGGGATTTTTTCCCGAGTACCCCCGCCAACCCGAGAATCCGAGTCCTTTTTCCTGATCACACCGTCCGGCCTGTAACCGTCCCCGGTAACTTCATAATGAGTTTCACCGACATACAATTCCTTTACCGTCATTTCGTTCTTTGTTAATGTTCCTGTTTTGTCGGCACAAATCACGGTAGTGGAACCCAAGGTTTCCACGGCGGATATATTTCTGACTATTGCATTCCTTTTTACCATCCGCTGCACACCTGTTGCCAAGGCCACCGTCAATACGGCCGGAAGCCCCTCCGGAACCGCCCCAACGGCCAGGCTAATCCCCGCCCGCAAAACCTCCCAAACCGAGCGACCCCTCAAGAGATAAATTACGGTAATGGTGCCCACGGATACTGCCACCAGTTGGGTAATCCTTTTCCCCAGATAATCCAACTGTTTTTGTAAATTTGTCCTTCCGCTCTTTACATCGCCCAGGAGCCGGGCTATTCTACCCAGCTCAGTTTGCATACCGGTGGCAACCACAACCGCCTTTACCCGCCCCCCGATAATACCGGTTCCCGAAAACAACATATTGGCCCTATCGGCAATCGGAATCCTCAGTCGGTCCCCTCTGCGGTTATCTTTGGCAACCGGAATTGACTCACCGGTAAGACAGGCTTCATTGGTCAAGAGGTTTGTCGCTTCTATAATTTTGGCATCCGCGGGTACCATATCACCGGCACTAAGGTGGAGTATATCTCCCGGCACTAATTCCCTGCTGGGAATTTTCGTGGTCCTGCCCTCTCTTAACACAGTTGTATGGGGGTCGGACAACCCCTTGAGTCTGTCTAAGGCTTTTTCCGCCCGGCAACTTTGGGCGGCTTCCACAACGGCCTGGATGACAACAATCGCCCCTATAACCGCCGCATCAACTACCTCCCCGACAAGTAAGGACACCCCCCCGGCAAGCAGGAGAAGTTTTGTCATAAAACTGTCCAGGGATTCCAGGGCAACCCGCCAAAAGGGATCCCCCTGCTCCCTCCCTAATTCGTTGTATCCGTAGGCCTTCAGGCGCTTGTCCGCGACTCGACGGGAGAGGCCGGTTTCCAAGGAACTTTGGGTTAATGCCAAGGCCTTTGAATTGCTCAGTATATGCCATGGTATAGGCGCCGCCTCAAGAGGCATCTCATCCGTTGGCACTCGCATGCCCGGTGCTTCCCCGGTAGGGGGATGGATATCCGCTGTCTTCCGGGCCACCGGAATCATGACCTCGTCCGCCGTGCCTTTGGTTCCGGCACCCAGGATCCACGCCAGCACGCACTTTAAATCAGTTTTCTTGTGATCGAAGTTGATTAAAACCCGCCCTGTCAGTGGGTTTGCGTAACTCAATCTAACCCCGGGAAACCCCGCAAGACGGTAGGCCATTTTATTCGCCAGTTCCTGGTTGTTTAATAAACCGGGCACACTGATTCTTAGCCGACCCGGTAATAAATGAAAGCCTTCACCGTTTAAACAGTTGATACCGCTATAGGAAATACTCACTCTATACCTCCTGGGGTTTTTCTAGCTTAGATTATCACCACTAGGGGGCGGGTTATTCAAAGGTGGAGATTCCGGATCATAGCTTGCGAAATTTGGTGGTTGGCTTTGCTGTTGTTGGCCGCTCACGAAGGATTTGGCCCTGTCCACCATCGACATGCCCTCCTCCACCGAACGAACCGCTATTGAGCGCATATTGCCGCGAAGGGAAGGTATCAGCAAATGGCACAATATTGCACTACCGAGCCCGTATAAAAAACCCCTTCTTTGGCCGGTGTTAATCATCTCGGATATCCTGTC
>CAZKPV010000061.1:5046-9743 GCA_964554735.1 uncultured Clostridia bacterium | reverse complement strand
TAGTGCTTTTCCTGTTCCCAGGGCCACGCAGGACACGGCGTCTTCGGCCACGTACACGGGTAGGCCGGTGTGTTTGCTGATCAAGAGGTCGAGACCGCTCAACAGCGCGCCGCCGCCGGTTAGGAATATGCCTTTGTTGACTATGTCGGCGGCCAGCTCCGGCGGTGTTTGTTCTAGGGTTTCTTTTACCGCTGTTAGGATGGCCTCTAATGGCTCCAAAATTGCTTCATTTATATGTTCGCTGGTAATGTCTATGCCCCGGGGTAGGCCGGAGATCAGGTCGCGGCCCCTCATTTGCATTTCCAAGGGTTCTATAAGTGCTTCGGGAAATGCGGTGCCGATAGCGATTTTTATTTCCTCGCCGCTTCTCTCCCCCACCATGAGGTTGAATTTTTTGCGGATATAGCGGACAATGGCCCGGTCTAGCTTGTCCCCGCCAACCCTAATGGTTCGGCTGTTGACAATACCGCCCAGGGACATGATGGCGGCGTTTGTTGTCCCGCCCCCGATGTCCACCACCATAGAGCCGCTGGGTTCGGATATATCCAAGCCCGCACCCAGTGCCGCCGCCAGTGGTTCTTCTATCAGGAAGGCTTTACGGGCACCGGCCTGGAGCGCCGCCTGTAGTACGGCCCTTTCTTCCACCCCGGTAACCCCCGGTGGGATGCAGACCATTATCCGGGGCTTGATGAAAAACCCCCGCCCACAGGCTTTTTGGATGAAGTAGCGCATCATTCGTTCGGTTATATCATAATCGGCGATGACGCCTTCCCGCATGGGCCGCATGGCCACGATGTTTCCGGGTGTGCGCCCGAGCATATTGCGGGCTTCTTCGCCGACGGCGATTATTTCTTGCGTTTTTGTATCCAGTGCAACTACGGAAGGTTCGTGCAGAACAATACCTTCCCCTTTGACAAATACAATCACAGAGGCGGTACCTAGGTCTATTCCGATATCTGGGCCAAGGCTTAGCATATTTTCCCTCCAATTGTCCATCTTTTGCAAAATAAGGTATCGAGGGATTATATTCTACCTTTAAGACTAATTTTCCTTTTCTTGCACCATATTTTACTTTTTATTTTGCGTGATTTTGTGCCTTGGTTTTACACCAGTTCCTTGTATTTTCTGCGGGTTGCCTCCCCACCTCTGATGTGGCGTTCGGATTTATTGAAATCTAAGACGGCTTTTACCTTCTTGGCCAGTTCCTTGTCCAGTGAAGGTAGCCTTTCTGTCATATCTTTATGTACCGTGCTTTTACTTACCTGAAAAACAACAGCAGCCTGACGAACGGTAGCACGTGTTTCCAGGATATAAGAGCATATTTCCAATACCCTTCGCTGGATATACTCCTGCATCACCCTACCTCCCGGCACTTTTGAAAGAAGCTTACATAATATATATGCGGTCGGTGGGGATAAATGCTTATCGGAAATAAAAAAGCCCGTCCCTAACGTTTGCTTATTTCCACGCCGGTAAAGTAGTGGGTGAGGATTCTTTTGTAGTCAAAGCCATGCTCGGCCATACCTTTGGCCCCGTACTGGCAAAGCCCGATGCCGTGGCCGTAGCCGGTAGTGGTGACCAGCAGGGTATCCCCTTCCACTCGCCAGTCGAAATTTGTTGAGCGGAGGTCTAGCATATCCCTAAGTGTGGCGGAGGACAGCGTTTTGTCCCCGACGCGGACTGTTTTGGGTCTCCCATTGACGGTGCGTTCCGTGATGGTCAAAAGCGAATTGCCACCGGTGGAAACGGCCAGTGCATCCAAATCTGTGCCAACCGCCCGCCCGGCTTGGGAAAGTGTAAGGCGTACGGTTTGCTCGGATTCGGCGTAATTTTCGTAGGTACAGGGCACGCCGCGCAAGTAGGGCAAGGAAAATTTCCACACATCCTCGGAGTTTTCGGTATGGCCGCCGCAAGCCGCGTGATACATGGGGTCAATCAGTTCGCCATTGTATGTGATAGCCATACCGCGCGTGTCGTCCACTGCTTTTTTTATCTTGTAGTAGTTTTTGTAGTAATTTAGCAGCCCCCAGCGTTCGCGCATTTCCCCGCGGGAAATCCACGCTTGCCCGTGGCGGCAATCATCGCACACATCTGCTCCCGGGTGGATTGGGTTGGCCACGCCACCGGGGGTGAGTCTTTTCATAATGTAGGTTCGGGAGGCAACGGCCTGGGCTTTCAATGCTTCTAGCGGAAAATTCGCCGGCATTTCCGCGGCCACGACACCGACAATATATTCTTCCATCGGTAGGTTTATAATCTCCGAAGTGGAGTGGATGAACAAGTTTACGGTCCTGCCGCCTTTCTGTATCTCGCTGACCTCTATCGCGGACTGTGTTGATGCTCCCTTTTCCTTGAAAAAGCGAGGCATGTCCAGTTGTTGGGCAAGTGAAGTTAGGGCAAAATATGCCACAAAAACGATGATTAGGATGTTAAAAAATCTGCGCACCGGTCTCCCCCCTGATCCTGACGTTACAAAAGGCCCTTTATAGGGCCCTCTACCATATTATTCCTATTATTTTATATTATTATTCAGGGGTGGGGGAATTTATGCTAAACCTAGGACGGGGATTTTTTTGGTGGTCGGGGGCTATGTGGTATGGCGAGCCGCGGGGTGCCCGGTGCGGGGTGTGCGGGGTGTGCGGAGCGGTGCGCGGTGTGTGGAGCGGTGCGCGGGGTGTGCGGGCGTGGACACGCGATAGCGCAAGGTATGCGTGGGCGCGGTGCGCGGAATGTGAGTGTGCGGAGTGTGCGGGGTGCACGGTGCACGATGCGGGACGTGCGAGCGTGGGCCACGGGGGTGCGGTGCGCGGGGTGTGAACACGCGATAGACACGGCTTGACACACCCTATGTGCAAAATTACAGGTTGTGCGATATGCCCGTGGGTGTTTGTGCAAAATTGCAAGCTGTGCTCACTTTGTATGGCATTATTATCAATTAAATGGAATAAAATATGCAAAATGCGAGGATATTTGGGGGTAATAGGATGAAAATTGTATTAATTCCCTTTTAAATTGAGCACAGGTTGAATTTTTGCACATTTTTAAAAAGGCAAATATTGCTTACACTAAGACACAGCATAACAACCGCCTACACGCAATAACACGGAAAGGGTGTGCAATTTTAACGGTAGTTTTTGCACAAAGGGCGTAAGGTAATGGTGCCAGGCAATGATGCAAGGCCAAAACGTTAGGCTACCGAGTTACATAGCCGGGTTAGACCAGGAAGTTAGGCGCGAAGACTCGAGCCACGAAGCTGGGCCGCGGAGTTGGGCCGCGGAGTTGCATCGGCGGCGGGCGGCGGAGTGTGCGTGTGCGGAGTGTGCGGGGTGCGCGGGGCGCGGGGTGTGTGGGGTGTGCGAGCGGGGTGTGCGGAGAAAATGCTAACATATCGCACGCGTGTAGGGTGCTCGCCACGAAGTTGGACCGCGGAGCCGGCCACGAAGTTGGGCCGCGAAGTTAGGCCGCGGAGGCAGCCACAACTTGGCGCCGATTTCGCACGCAATAAGCATCACATTCGCAGCCCAAACCCGCGACCAGTGCCGGTTTGACACGTGCAATTCAATTATTCAAGCCTGACCCTAGCCCCAGACCCACAGCCAAGGCTTCCTTGATGGTGGGCACAAATTTAACTTTGCCATTACCGGTGCGGAGGCCGGCATATATTTTCGCGGCCCGGCCCTCTGTGTAGTCTCTTTTCGCCATTTCCTCGTCTTCGATTACGATAACCTTTTTCCCCTCCCGGGAAACTTGCAGCACGCTTTCCAGGTTTTTTAGATTTCCGTAGCCGAAGGGTATATTGGCCAAGATAACCACGTCCGCCTGTCGCATATATTCCAGGTTTTGCCGGCAACTTTCTTCGGTTAAGGGTGAGAATGGTGGGTCTTCAACGGTTTCGATACCTAGTGTCTTTGCCACTTCCCAGTCGCTGTCGCTAATATTTAGCACGCCGGATGTCACTTGGTAGCCCCCGGCGGTTAATTCCCGCAATAAAGCCGATGCCGCACCGCCACCGCCGACAACGTGGACGGTTAGATCCTTTCTCCCGGCGATCAGGGAGTTTTCCAACTTTGAAAGCGGTGTCACCATGGGTCTGTCGTAAACCGGGTGGTCAGTAATCAAAACGTCGGTGTCGTAAACCTTCTTGATGTTGGCCGTGGTGATAACCTCCCTAGGCGACCCAAGTGAAAAAATTTTCCCGGCAGAAAGGAGGAGAAGGGTGTCGCAGTATTGGGCCGCTAAATTCAGGTCGTGGAGGACGACAATAACGGTAAGCTGTTCGCCGTGGCTCAGCCTCTTGAGCAGGTCGAGTACTTCCGTCTGGTGGTTGATATCCAAATGGGAGGTGGGCTCATCTAGCAGGAGCACCTCCGGCTCCTGGTTTTTCGCCGCCGCTTAGTTCGGTCACCAAGCGGTGGGCCAGGTGAAGGGTTCGGGTTTGCTCCAAGGCCTTTTTGGCCAGGGCAAGGTCGTGCGGGCCTTCGTTTTCAAATCTGTTTAGGTGTGGGAGGCGGCCCATTAGCACTATTTCTTCAACTGTGAAATCGAAATCCACTTTGGTTTCCTGGCTGACCACGGCCAACTTTTGGGCGACTTTTTTGGGTGGTAGGCTAAAAATGTCCTTGCCCAGCAGTACGACCTTGCCCTCGAGGGGTTCCAGGACGCGGCTCATGGCTTTCAGAAGCGTGCTTTTCCCGGAT
>CAZKPV010000061.1:0-5036 GCA_964554735.1 uncultured Clostridia bacterium | reverse complement strand
AAGGTGACACCGTTTAGCACCGGTGTTGTTCCGTATGCACAGACTATGTTATGTATGTTTAGGGCTGCTGTCGACATTTATCCTGTTCTCCTTTGGGGGTTATTCAATTATTCAAGCCTGACCCCAGTTTTGCCGCTTTTGCGGAGTAGATAGATGAAGAAGGGTACGCCGCAAAAGGTGGTGATTATCCCGACTGGTATTTCCTCCGGTGCCATAACGGTCCGGGCCAAAACGTCCGCCAATACCAGTGCAATAGCCCCCACTAGCACAACCGCCGGCAAAAGCACCCGGTGATCGGGGCCCACCATCATCCTGACAATATGGGGAATAATCAAACCTACAAAGGCTATGATCCCCCCGCTGGCGACTGCCGTGGAAGTTAACAGGGTTGCCACTACCAGTAGCACCTTTTTCACATTTTCCACGTTTATACCCAAGTGTTGAGCCGGCTCCTCACCTAATAGCATGGCGTTCAGGTCCCGGGCGTAAAAAAGGGCCACCCCCAAGCCTAGTACGAAGTAGGGGATGCCGGTGATTACGTAGTTCCAATGCCGGCCGGAAAAGCTGCCCATCAACCAATACACTAACTGGTGAAGTTTTTCGCCGCCCAAAAACATCAGTAGTGAAACCATTGAGGACAGTAAGGCCCCTATGGCGATACCCGCCAATAGCAAGGTCAAAACCGCTACCCTGTTGCCTCTTTTGGCAATCCGGTAGACAATCATAATCGTAAGCAATGAACCGGCAAAGGCAAGCAGGGGCACGGCACTGAGGCCGAGTAGGTGTATTTCAATGGAAAAAACTATGGCTATAGCAGCCCCCAACGCGGCACCCGAGGAAACTCCGATAACATAGGGGTCGGCCATGGGGTTGCGGAAAAGTCCCTGAAATATTGTGCCGGCCACGGCCAGTGATGCCCCGGACAGAGCGGCCAGGATAACCCGCGGCATCCGGTAGTGCCATATAATGGTGTCATCGGCGGCGGCCCAATCGGGAACAATCAATGTAGAAAGGCCGGGCAAACGGGACAGGATAATTTTCACGATTACCGCCGGGGTTACGTTGACTGCTCCGATGCCTACGGCCAACACTATGACTACCCCCAAGGCAAGCAGTAGAAATACCATCATGGCCTTCCGGGGTCTGTGTTTAACATTGCTTTCTTGCATTATTACATCTCCAGTTGTGAATTCATCTGTTAATTTTATCTGTTAATTCGTTTGATCCGCAAATTTGTCCGGGTAAAGTATTTTGGCCATAGCGACTAATCCATCGGCTACCCTTGGCCCATCGGCGGTTATAAGGTCATCATCTATAAGGTAAACTCTGTCGTTTGTTACTGCGGAAATGGCGGTCCAGCCGGCCCGCTGTTTAATGTTTTCAATTACTTGGGCATCATGCTCTTCCAGCTCCTGTGCCGTCATGGCCTCTGCACCTGTCTGTATTTCCATATTGTATTTAGCGGCGATTATTACGTCCGGATTCTTTTTCACCAAAATCTCCATGCTGTACTGCGGGTAGGTATTGTCCGCATCGGCCGCGATGTTGATACCGCCGGCACGGGTTATTATATCATGGATCGGCGTGCCGGGCCCGGCGGTCATGATGGGCTGATCAAACACTTCATAATACACCGAAGGCTTGCTCTCCTCAGGGAGGCCTTTGATTTTGCTGTCCACAAGTTCGATTTTTTCCCGCATCGAGTTTATCACGGCATTTGCTTCGTTTGTTCTGCCGGTCGCCTTGCCGGCGAGTTCGACTATATCAATGACGCCATCCACGGTTGTGGCTTGCATTATCACTACATTTATGCCGATGTTTTCAAACTCGGGCACAAACTCCCTGTGTTCTCTGGTTGCCAGGATTAAATCGGGATTTAGGGATATTATTTTTTCTATGTTGGGATCGGAGTACCCGCCGATTTTTTCCTTCTCTAGCGCTTCCAAGGGGTAATTGCAGTATTTGGTGACGCCGACCAATTTGTCTTGCAGGCCCAATGCGTACACGATCTCTGTATTTCCCGGGGCGAGGGTGATAATCCTCTGTGGTTCCTGTTCAATATGTATGGTTCTTCCGTGAGAATCCTCAAATGTTACCGGGAAACCCTGGCCTGAAATGTTGCCGTTGCCGTTGCCTTGGCCGTCTTTGTCGGCTGTTGTGCCCACGCCGCCCGTGCAACCCGCGAAAAGCAGGCATCCGGCCAAGAGAAGCGCGGCAAGGATGAAATTGAAGCGGCGGGTGGCGCGGTTGGTGCCGCCGGTGCTTGTGTTGCTGTTGGCGCGATATGTGGCGCTAGTGCTTGTGTTGCTGTTGGTGCGATGGGTGGCGCCGGCGCTTGTGTTGGCGTTGGCGCGGTTGGTGGCGCTAGCGCTTGTGTTGGCGTTGGCGCGGTTGGTGGCGCCAGTGCTTGTGTTGGCGTTGGCGCGATATGTGGCGCTAGCGCTTGTGTTGGCGTTGGCGCGATATGTGGCGCCAGTGCTTGTGTTGGCGTTGGCGCGGTTGGCGGCGCGGTTTTTTCCGGTTAGCATTCCGCTTTCCGCTTCGTTTCTTGTCCTATTTCCAAACATCTTGTTAATTCCCTCTTTCCCATATAGTTAATAGTTAATAGTTAATTGATGATCATGCTTTGGGCGGTTCCCTAGCGAACAAGGGTGCTACACCTAGCTACACCTAGCGACACCTAGAAGACAGAAGCCATAGCAAAAGGGGTCTAAGCCGGTATTTCCCCGAACGTGCCTTGTCGGTGGCTTGTGCACGGGCCGGGTCCGGAGTTGGGGCCGGGGGCCCAGGCAACAAACGCGCCATAGGTAGTTGGCCGAGGTCCGTTAGTGGTTTTTCGAAGTTAAGTTCAGGGTCACGTAAGTGCGTCTATCCGAACTCCGGCGTGCCGGTCCTTAGGCGAAAGTTTTCCCGCCCGGCCTTTTGCATCGGAACACACCCGTTGGTCAAAATTTCAAGTAATGTGTTGATTGCGAAAAATAAATTCAATTTTTAACCATTAAAACAACACATTAACTGATATTTTGGCCAATATGTTCCACAATGTGGGGGTGCTTCCATTTGCACCCAAACATTAGTTGAAATTTTGACCACTGGATAGCAAAATGAGCCTAGGCGGCGAATTCCCATTCCTCATTTTTCGCTTTTGGCGCAAACCCAAGCGCGCCGGTCCGACCCCTTGGCCTTTTTGCGGGCCGCTGACCCCCGTGCCCGTCAACGGAAACACTATATTAGCGTTTTGCCCGGCCTGTGGCCCTAATCCAAGCATAGCCTTATCCAAGCACAGCATAGCCTATGCAAGTCCGGGCATCGCCTCTGGCACGGCCCTATCCAGGCACAGCACGGCCTTATACAAGTCCGGGCATCGCCTCTAACACGGCCCTATCCAAGCACCGCCTTATCGGTGTACCGCCTATCCCAGTGCCCCCCGGCATTACTCAGTGTTTTCCTGGTGCTTTTCCGTAAGTCTCCCTATTTCCTCTCGTGTAAGCCCCGTCACTTCGGAAATAAAACTCACTTTTGATCCCTTTCGAAGCATTTTTAGAGCAACCTCGCGCCGTCCCTCAAGCCTGCCCTCACGCCGTCCCTTTTCCACGCCTTTGGCCAAATACACATCATAACCCCTACGTAGGGTATTTTCTAGGTTCGTAATCATGTCCTCCACCTCCGGGTTTTCACTCACAATTTGTTTTATTTCTTGGTAAACCACGGGCTCCACCCCTCTCGCAAAGGCGTGTAGCAACCAGTTTTTGAAAAGGGACATTTCCTCTTGCCTAAAATTTTTTACCGCATCAAATATTTTTCTAAGCTTCCTAACTAGTTTTTCAGGATCATCTTCCCTATCAAGATAAAAAACTGTTGCGATGAGGTTAGCGGCCCTTAATAATTCTTTCTCACTGTAACGGTTCACATCAATCAAGAGGTACCGAAAGTCTACAATATAGGGTGCGTAGGATTCCGCCTCGTACTGATATTCACCAAAACTTCGCCTGGCTGTCCAATTGCCAGCCCCATTATATAGGACTATTGGTATGACCGGTGGTAGTTTAAACTCCTTGGTTTGGGTGTTATTTGTTTCATCTTTGACAATACTTCTCCATATTTCAACCATATACAGCAGCAAACGGTAGGGCATCTTGAAATCCACCGTGGATTGCAGTTCCATTAATATATAGAAAATAACGGGTTTGTTATCTAGTTTAACAAGGTAGACAAGATCCGCCTCTTTTTCGTTAAAATCCTGTAGGATAAAGGATTTATCCAAGCGCAAAATGTTTTGCTCCTCTATATTGGCAACCCACCCTTGCTTAACAAATGTCCGCAATAGTTGGATAAATACCTTTTTAGCGGATAATAGGTACTTATAGCCCTTGTCATGTTTGTTGTGTAGCGTTTCATAATCTTCCGTGCCTTCACGGACAAAACCACCCTCGCCGGTGTTTATACCGTTGGATATAAGAGCCTCCAGTACTTGATTGTATTCCATCTTGCACCGTCCTTTGGTTTATTTTATCATGAAAGTTATTTGGGTGCTAGATGCATTGCATGGCTACCGCGGGATAGGACATTGGAAGCAACTGCTTGCGCCCGGCCCCCCGGCTTTGCCCCCTTAACCATACAGCGGTACAGCCATACCGAACAGATTACCTTACGGCACAGGAATTTCGGGCCCATAGGCGGTGATTTTGTGTGGATGGATAGATGAGTGAATGGTGGAAATTAAGGGTGGATTGGTAAGGGTTTCGGGTAGAATGATAAAAGTTTTGGGTGAGCAGGTGGGGATTTCAGGTTCGGGTAAAAAAAGCCCCAGTGTACTGTGCAAATTTTACACTAATGTGTGGTTATAGTTGGTTGCCCTGTCAGGTAGTGGTAAGTATTGTGCAATTTATCGATTAATGTGTGGATCTTATGGATAAAAATGGAGGTAGTGTTTCGAAATCCACACATTACTTGAATTTTTGCTCAGCAAAACGGAATTTTAAATCGAGTAGGGTAACCCTACAGTAATTTTCTGTAGGGCTATCCCTCTCACAGAA
>CAZKPV010000060.1:4943-9883 GCA_964554735.1 uncultured Clostridia bacterium | reverse complement strand
CGAACTCGATAACGGTGCCGTAATATATGAAAAGTTTGTTAAACCGGCAATGGTAAGCCTGCCCAAGGTAGGTGCCCATTTTGCAATCAGTTCCCTGTTCGAAAAACATGATAAAAGGGCCAGGATTTTCTGCTACACCATAGATCAAAAAAGCAAAGAAACCCTAGTCACCGGCAGAACGAAACTAACAATCGGTCAAATAAAGGTTACCTCAAATATTACCCATGAATCGGAAAACCTCAGCTATGCCGTGCTCTATTTCGGCCACCACAACATCAGCGGAGGGGCCAAGGTTTTTACCGGGAAAGCCGTCTATGATGAAATGGCGGCCAGGGTTAGCGAGACATTTAGGCAGGTTGACATTCCCGGGGTTCTGCGGCTCCTGGACTACTATTTTAAAAAAGGAGTCATCTATTCCCTCAAACAACTTTTTCGGGACCAGCAATCCGAAATTGTAGGCCTCATTCTCAAATCGACCCTACTGGAACTGGAAGCCGATTACCGCCGTATCTATGATCGCCACGTATCCCTTATGAGTTTTTTGGTGGATTTAAACATACAACTCCCCCACGCCCTCCTGTGTGCGGCCAGCTTTTACTTAAACAACAGCCTCCGGAAACTCCTGGGAAACGAAAGAACCGACAAGGAGCACATTATAAATTACTTAAATGAAGCGGCTAAATTTAAAATCAATCTGGACCGCGATGGACTCGGCTATGTGGCTAGACACACCATGGAAGATCTTGCCGAAAAATTGTTGCGCAAGCCCCATGACACAAACCTCTTAAAAAAACTAGATGACAGCGCCAAGCTACTGGAAGCACTCCCTTTTGATGTCGACCTATGGAAAGTACAAAACATATACCACAATTTAATGAACACCACCTATAGGGAATACATGCGGCAAAATAACAAGGACAAGGAGGCTAAACAATGGCTTGATACCTTTAATAAAATCGGCGACCGGCTCCGGATGCAAAGAGGGATATAATCCGGCTTCGCCGAACGGTTGCAAGTAGGTTGGCCGTTTGACTAACAGATTAAAACTGGATAAACTAAAGGAATAGCAGGATAACAAATACAGGATAACAAAGGTTAGGAGAGATAAGATGAATAAAGTACGTTACAAGACTAGGGAAGTAGTTGACAAGAACAAAATCGAAACATTCCTGCAAAGGGCTCGGATTGGCCATCTAGGGATGGCGGACGGCAACCTACCATATGTTGTCCCCCTAAATTTTGTCTGGTTGGATGGTAAAATCTATTTCCATGGCGCAACGGGTGGCAGAAGGAACCAAATGGTAAAAGATAACCCGGAGGTTTGTTTCACAGTATGTGAGGAGTACGGCACTGTAACCGACCCGGCACCTGCCGATGCGGACACGGCCTATATGAGTGTAATGGTTTTCGGCAAGGCCAAGCCGATTATGGATCTTGATGAATCCACACGCATACTGCAAAACATTATTGATAAATATTTGCCTGGATACTATAAGAAACCAATATCCACACAATATGTTAACAACTGTGAATCACCGGTTTACGGCGGCCCGGTACAGGTATACCAAATCATGCCAAGCCATATAACCGCGAAAGAAAATCCGATAGCGGAAGGAAAAATGTTTAAAACTGTGGTAGAATAGTTAATATCAAATTTAGCGGCGGAAAGGGGAAAGATGACGAAGAACATGAGCTCAGCACCAAATCCTGCACTGTCGGAACAAGCCTCTGTAAAAAAATATGTCCTATTAGTTGCGACAATGGCATCTTTCCTGACCCCTTTTATGGGCAGTTCCATCAACCTATCCATTCCGGCAATCGGCGAACAGTTCGGCTGTAGCGCCTTTTTGCTTAGTTGGGTTGTTACCAGCTATGTCCTGGCCTCTGCCGCCTTTTTGATACCCTTTGGCCGCCTGGCGGATATCTACGGCCGGAAAAAAATATTCCTGATCGGCATAATCATTTTTTCCGTATCTTCATTATTATGCGGCATTTCTTGGTCAATAGTTTCCCTGCTGTTTTTCAGGGTGGTACAGGGAATCGGTAGCTCCATGATTTTTGGTACAAGCATGGCAATTCTAACTTCAGTTTACCCGCCCCAGGAAAGGGGCAAGGTCCTGGGGATAAACGTGGGTGCCGTCTATATCGGTGCTTCCTTAGGCCCCTCACTGGGCGGAGCAATGAACCATAACTTGGGCTGGCCGTCAATATTTTATCTGGTTACCGTGATAGGGATAGTGGTTTTTTGGGTAACCGCAAGCAAACTCAAAGGTGAATGGAAAGGCGCACACGGCGAAAGTTTCGACCTTGCAGGCTCCGCATTGTACGGCATCGGGCTCGTTTCCCTCATGCTGGGCATCTCCTCTATCTCGGCCTTTGGGTGGGCCAAATATCTTTCGCTCTTTGGCTTCGCCGTTTTTCTAGTGTTTTTAAGGCATGAACTGCGTGAGAAACAGCCCGTTTTGGATTTGCGACTTTTTAGCAAAAACAAAACCTTTGCTTATTCAAACCTTGCGGCCCTAATAAACTACAGTGCCACCGCCGGTTATATGTTTTTGATTTCAGTTTACCTACAGGTTGTTATGGGTTACAATTCCCAAACCGCCGGCCTGATATTGCTTTCGCAACCGGTAATTATGGCCCTCTTGTCGCCCTTTGCCGGGACCCTGTCGGACCGTATTGAGCCTAGAATTGTTGCCTCCTGGGGAATGTCCATGACCACTTTAGGCCTGTTCGTTTTTTCCTTCTTGTCGCTGAACACCCCCCTTTGGATGTTCATTTTGAACCTTATCGTTATGGGCGTTGGTTTTGCACTTTTTTCCTCGCCCAACAGCAATGCGGTTATGGGTTCGGTTGACAGGAAATTTTACGGTACCGCCTCCTCCACCTTGGGAACAATGCGGTTAACGGGACAAACCTTTAGTATGGCCGTTGTGACCCTTTTGATCGCCACCCTAATCGGTAGCGTCGAGCTGAGTAAGGCCCCCATTGACATCGTTATAAAAAGTACCCGAATAGCCTTTACCATTTTTGCAGTCCTCTGCGGTATCGGGGTTTTCTTCTCCCGAGCCCGTGGAAATGTTATCCAAACATCAGATAATCCGAGGTGACACATTGAATACTTTAGTGAAGGAACCCCTTTGGACACGTGATTTTGTTCTAATTTGCATTTATAACCTAATAGTTTTCATTAGTTTCCAAATGCTAACGCCAACCATCCCCCTGTATGTAGACCAGCTTGGCGGCAACGAAACGATTGTAGGAGTTGTTTCGGGCTTTTTCGCCATATCATCGGTGGTTGTCCGGCCCTGGGTAGGTCAGGGACTTGACCGTTATGGAAGGCTTGGAATATGGCTTGTGGGAGCAGCCATCTTTTTCCTGACAAACTTTGGTTACGCTTGGGCATTGAGTATACCACTGTTGATAGGATTTAGGGTAATACACGGGGTTGGCTGGGGAGTTGTGACCACATCAGCAGCAACGGCGGCAACGGACCTGATACCTGCCCCCCGGCGCGGTGAAGGAATGGGATTTTTCGGATTGGGGACCAATATTGCCATGGCGACAGGACCGCTTTTGGGGTTTTTTATCGCCGGTAGGCTTGGATTCAACATACTTTTCTGGGGTGCGGGCTTGTTGGCCTTTATAGCCTTTCTGGTGATTACAATTATAAAATTACCGAAAGTAACGGCAGTAAAAGGTGGGCCGGCCCCCTCACTGTGGGAACCGACCGCTATAAGACCGTCCTTGTATTTGTTCTTCGCAACCTTTGTGTACGGCGGCATAGTTACCTTTATCGCCCTGTACGCCTTGCAGGTGGGCATTGCCAATGCGGGCATTTTCTTTACCGCCTACGCAGTGACCCTGATCTTCACCAGACCGGTTGCCGGAATGCTGTTTGACCGGCACGGCCACAAGCTTGTCATTGTTCCGGGCTTTATATTCTTGGGCCTTAGTCTGATAGTTCTTAGCTTAACTAGCAATCTAGCCTTATTCATATTGTCGGCCATTACCTGCGGTATTGGTTTCGGTGCCCTCCACCCGGCCCTCCAGGCACTTTCCGTCGCCAAATGCGCCCCCAACCGTCGGGGAGCGGCCCAGGCTTGTTTCACCGCTTCCTTTGACCTGGGCATTGGTTCCGGCTCTATAGTATTGGGAGTTTTGGCCCAATATGTCGGCTATAGCATGATGTATTTGGTCTCCAGTATAATGGTGATAATCGGCCTTATGGTGTACCTCTACATGGGCATCCCTTCGGAAGAGGGCGAGGTAGCCCTACAGAGGGAGCGATAATTATTTCGCCTTTTTCTTCTGTTGTTTTTGGATTCTGGCCCAGGTATCCCTTAATGACACTATCCTGTTAAATACGAGTTTATCATCTGTGGAGTCCGGGTCAAGGCAAAAATAGCCCTTCCGTAAAAACTGGTAACGCATACCGGGTGTGGCATCCTCCGCCACGCCCTTTTCCACCATACAGGACCCCAGTACTTCAAGAGAGTTCGGGTTAAGATAATCCACAAAGGTTTCCCCTTCCCCGGTATCATCGGGGTTTTCCTTTGTAAACAGATTGTCGTAGAGGCGTACCTCTACCTCGGTCGCATGTTTGGCGGAAACCCAGTGCAATGTCCCCTTGACCTTCCGCGCGCTTCCGGGGGTTCCACTCCTCGTGTCCGGATCGTAGGTGCAGCGCAACTCCACAATTTCACCGGTTGCTTCGTCTTTAATCACACTTTCGCACTTTATGATATAGGCACCCTTTAAACGCACCTCACGGCCCGGGGCCAGGCGGAAAAATTTCCGGGGCGGGTCCTCGTGAAAATCATCCTTTTCTATATAGAGCTCCCGGGAAAAGGGAACTTCACGGTTACCCATTTCCGGACTTTCCGGGTTGTTTTCGATTCCCAACATTTCAACCTTGTCTTCCGGATAGTTTTCCAACA
>CAZKPV010000060.1:0-4933 GCA_964554735.1 uncultured Clostridia bacterium | reverse complement strand
CAATGCTCCAGCATGGCTATATCAACGATATTGTCACTTTTTGCAACTCCAATGCGGCGGCAAAAGGTTCTGATGGAACTGGGTGTGTAGCCCCGTCTTCTGAAACCGGCAATCGTGGGCATCCTGGGATCATCCCAACTGGTCAGTTTCCCTTCCTCTATTAGCACCCTGAGCTTCCTTTTGCTCATAATGGTGTGGCTTAAATTTAGTCGGGCGAACTCAATTTGCATGGGCGGTGATTTAATATCCAAATTGTCCAACACCCACTCATACAAGGGGCGGTGGTCCTCAAATTCAATGGTGCAGATTGAATGGGTAATGCCTTCAATCGCATCGGACAACGGGTGGGCATAGTCGTACATGGGATAAATGCACCACTTGTCGCCCGTACGGTGGTGCGAGGCCTTTTGTATCCTGTAAATCACCGGGTCGCGCATATTGAGATTGGGTGAAGTCATGTCAATTTTCGCCCTTAAAACTCGGGCACCGTCCTCAAACTCTCCGGCTTTCATTCTTTCGAACAAATCAAGGTTTTCCTCGATTGGCCGGTTTCTGTAGGGGCTGTTCTTGCCGGGTTCGGTCAATGTTCCCCTATATTCCCTCATTTCATCCGCGCTCAGGTCACAGACAAAAGCCTTTCCGGCCTTAATCAATTGAAGAGCATATTCATACAATTGATCAAAGTAGTCCGAGGCGTAGTACAAACGGTCCTCCCAGTCGAAACCAAGCCACTTCACATCCTCGATGATTGACTCCACATATTCCGCTTCCTCTTTTGTCGGGTTGGTATCGTCAAAGCGTAGGTTGCACAAACCGTTGTAGCGCATGGCTAGACCGAAATTAAGGCAAATTGATTTGGCGTGCCCAATATGTAAATAACCGTTTGGTTCGGGGGGAAACCGAGTGTGCACCTTGGTATATGTTTTGTTTTTCAGGGTTTCATCAATAATATTTTCAATAAAATTAGTGCAAGTTAAATCGTTAACCTCGTTCATTAAATTGTCTCCTTTGTATATTAAAGTTTATGTATTTTCATATTTCCATATATTAACCCAAAATCCTTCTCCGTATGTGGTCCAACAAGAAAAGCCACCGTAAGAGTGGCTTCACATCTCAACCAAATCCCCTATACTAACCTCTTTAACCTCACCCTGCCTATTCAGTGGTTTGACCCTTGCTACCCCCTTGTCCTGCGAGAGACTTTCAATCCAAACCGGATTCCCTTTATACTGCACATCAATGGTGTCCTCGGAATTCAATATCTGCTGTGCCCTGCTGTAATCCATTTGCGTGACCCCTCCCAGTTACATGTTTTGTAACTAGTTTTGCCGGACAGACGGTATAATATCCTAGTACACCTTGTCCACCTCATAAGATTTGGGGTCTTTTTTGAACTCGTAAGCCACCTTAGCTTGGTGCATAACCGCATCATAGGTGGTGTCGACAACTGCCCAGCCGGTATCCTCCAAATATACCTCATTCCAAGCGTGATATTTATCAATATCGTCTTTATAGCCCTTGACCACCTTAGCCGGAATATCTATGCTTCTGAGCATGGCCGCATATAGAACAGCGTAATCATAACAGATGCCCTGCCCGGATGAAAGGATTTCATCGGCTATGGGTATGTATCCGGCGTCCAGCCTGTCGGCCTTATCGTCATCATAGGTTATATTGTTAATTATATAGCTATGTATTGTTTTGGCCTTCTCAATATCGGAATCAACCCCTGCCGTCAATACCTTAGCAAGCTGTGCCGATACACTGTCCCCCTCCCAATATACGGGGTTTGCCGATTGGAGATAGGGCGACTTGTCATTTTCCAGTTTTACCTCCAGGTTTTTGCTGTGCTTGACAGCATATTTGCTACCCGAAAGATGTTCCAGAATTGCCAGCCTGTAGGTCCCCGGCCCCATCTGAAGCGGAAAAGTATCCGCACAGTTGTTTAAGTCATAATAGTAGGCGTTATTACCCTTTTGAATCATGACCTTCACTTTTTTATCGGCCGGGGTAAAATTCGCCCCTATCACTCCCTTGTCGGCCTCAGTTAAGTCAAATACTTCCGTGGCGTACACTGTGGCTTGTCCCATTGCAAGCAGGCAGAATATTGTTAGGACAACTACGGTAAGAATTCGCTTAAACAAAATAAACTCCCCTTTCGGTAACTGGCTGCCAGTTTGCACAGGCCCTGTAGTTTTGCGTCCCCGTGTTTCCACGAGTTTGCCTTTGTCGTTTGAAAGTTTTAAATTGCGCCTTCAATTTGTATATTTACTTACAATTAACAAAATTATAGCATGGGTTCCAATTGGAAGCAATACCTTGTTTAAGTAACAAAATGAATTATAACTCCCCCTTCCGGCCGATACCATACCTTTACGCCGATTCCCGCTAAAGGGGAAATATTTTTATTTAGCCGCATTTTTAGTTCCCACCATCTCCGCCCTAATAACAAGCCTTGGGCGGTCCTGGCGGCTGTAATCACAGGTTATGAGTGTCAATAGTTTTTGGTTTTCCTGGGGAAGCATTACCCAGATATCATCGGCCTTGGCCAAAAACTTCTCAAACACCCTGTAGCTGTAGGTTTCATCTTCGACTACAACCTCCACCGGGTCACCTACCGCCAACTCATTTAAGCGGTTAAACTGCTGGCCGTGGAAACGGCTCCTGTGGGCGGCAATACAACAGTTGCCCTCCTGTCCGGGTTTACCCGTACCGTCTATACTGGCAGCCGTTATGTCAAGGTTTTCCCTAGTTGCCCCCTTGAGTACCGGCATTTCCAGGTCTATCTTGTCTATTTTCAGGATGCTCTCCATATCGTCTAGCTCATAGCCGGCCAGCTCTACATGCTCACCGCTTACATGTTCGTCCAGTTCCTCCCAACTCCGCACCAATGATTCCATGAGCTTTTTTTGTTGGTAGGCATAATAGGCTTCATTTAGCCTCGGGTAAAATATTACTAGCATGCCAATCAGTACAATTAATATACCGGCAACCCTACGCAATGCAATTATCACCCCTATAAAAATTGCCCGGGACATACCGTCGATACCCGGGCCTTGTTTCATGGTTTTTATATCTTCTTATATGGTTACAACTTTTTCCTGAAGGTTATGCCTAGCCCGGTCAAAACGAGGAGGGCTCCCACTACATAGTAGGGGTAGGGTAGATCCCGCCCGGTTTTCGGTATTTCCGGTTTGCCGAAGGGAATCTCCACATCCACTATCTCCACCACTTCAGACTCCCCTTCTATTTCAGGGATATCGCCCTCGGTTATATCTCCGGGTTCGGGGCCGCCCTCGGGAAGGCTCCCATCATCCACGTCAACCGTTGGATCACTGGGAGTTTTGGGCCTACTGGGCCGATCCGTACCGCCGCCGCTGTCATCGCCGCCACCGCCGGTTTTCTTGACTGTTTTGATCTTCCAGTTAGCCTTGAAAGAGGCCCCCTGGTATTCATTATCGGTATTCCCTGGTAAATTGGTATATAGGCAAATCACTTTTTCTGATCCCGGGGCCATTTCCCCGAGGAGAAGATTACCCTTGGTGGCCCCATCTCCCACATTCGCCACTTCCGTGAAGGTGTCACTGATAACTTCCTTTTCCCCATCTTTTATGGTGAGGGTCATGATATCCGCTAGCTTCCCGCCGTTGGGTGATTTCACGCTTTCATCATCAATCTCTGTTTTGATGTATACGGTAATAGTGCCGTTTCCTTCATTGACAAGACTGTAACAGGAATGCTTCTTGTCCCCCGGGTTCAGGTTCCCCGTATCCTGTATCTCGTCAAGGACTCGGATCACTAAGCCATCATCCGTTGTGGAGATAATGGTTCCCTCACCTTCACCGAAGGCCAAACCGGGAAGCAGAAACGCACACAAACCGGCTATTAAAATTGTAGCAAAAATGTTCTTTACTGTCCTTTTCATTTAAATCCACCCTCCTCGGCGGAACTGCTATTGGCTGTTTTCTCAGCCCCTATGTATTCCGGTGTGGCGGCGGTAAAGGTTGCCGCCATCACCGGGGTGTATTTGGCCTATTGAAAAATTGCGTATAGGGTAACATTTTCACAGGTAGGCGTGTAATAGTATTCCATGATGTAAGGGGTTGCTGACCCCCCTCCTGTACCCCCTATATGTTTATAATTGGGGTTGCCATCTTTTTCGTCCAATCCGTTTCTATCAGGTGTGGTGGACACACCCACAATAGTTGGCGGCCAATCCGCGCTAATTACAAATGTTGCAACCTCACCAATAACTGCTTTGGAAGGCCCACTGAACGAACCTCCACTAGTCAGTTCCGTATAAGTGAAGCCCGCGGGACCGGCGCTATTGGGGGTCTCCTTGAGCACTATTAGCGTTACATTGCATGTTCCGGGCTCTTCACCAGGTTCCCCACCGGGCTCTTCACCAGTCCAGCAAGACACTCCCTTTTCGTCCATGTAATCTATGCTGTCATTGTATATGTTACTGTTCCAATCGGCACCCCAAACTTTTTCCATTGCATCGTTTGTTGACTGAATGGCTTGAACTTCCCCACTGATGGTGTAGCTTGCACCTTGATAGTCGTCATTCATTTCGGGCCCGTCAAAGGCCACCACTAGACATAACTCAACTACCTTAGAGGCAGAGTTTTCGCCCTCATCATTATATGTGCCGGCAATTGGTCCATTGGCATAATATAGCCACATAATGTCTTCGTCATCTTTGTACATATCCCAACCACTATCTTGTTTGGGCGCATAGTACACTACACCATCTTCGTCTAGGTTGGAATCAAATTCACTGTTAATCTTTACCCTTAATTCTGCACTTTTGGAGCCTGTGTTTGTAATATCCCAACATACTGTAGCGCAGTCACCGGGGTTTACGTTGTCAACGGATCGGCCTTCCATTGGTGTATAACTAGGGCCGCTGCTTACATCTATTTCAACCGTC
>CAZKPV010000059.1:8191-10128 GCA_964554735.1 uncultured Clostridia bacterium | reverse complement strand
CGCATAACACTCCCCTTCCTCATCGAAAACCCTAAGAAAACGCAAATGGTCCGGATTTATATTTTCGCCGTAGGGAAGAATAAATTCACCATCCTTATAAACACCCAAACAAGTAAGGTGATGCATTGCTACAAAAACTCCGGCCTGTTGTTTATTAAACTTATCACAAATCGTGACTCTAATGGCTTCCCACGATTCCTCCTCAATAATAGGAGGCATTTTCTTTAAGCTTACAATTCTCCCATTCCTAGCACCCATTGCCCGACACCTCTTTTCCCGCCAAATAATTATGAAAAGCGGAAACTAACTTCTCTAAAGTCCTGGCGGCCTTATCATTCCAAGGTATCCTGTCTGCTTCAAATGCTAATTTTAATTTTCCCTCAGAGGCCTGCTCAATAAGTATTTTTTGATTATCCAGGCGAATAACCGCCCTTTGCCCCCCTAAAACACCTCTACCAATACTCTTTTCTCCGCCCAAGGCTAGATCACCATTCCAAAGATCCTTTAACACCAATAACATAAGCCCGGCCTCAAAAGGTTTATAATCTTTAATGACAATCCTTATTTTTAACCTAGTTCTATCATGGACCGCCGACCAAAGCGGTGTACTGTTAAACAAGGCATTTTGAATCGTACCCCCTGTAAAGCGATCAACCTTTATCCTTTGCTGAACCTCCTCATTATAGGTACCCTCAACTATCCTGCATTCCTCGACTTCAATCCTACCCTTGATAGCCTTAGATTCCTCTAAACCTTTTCTTGTTTCCACCCAACCAAAGAGTCGATTAAATGCGTCCTGATCATAAAGGCCCAAAGTGTGGGCAATTCTTTCCGCCCTTGCTCTAATTGCACCTTTAATTGATGGCCCTGGAACAATCTTTACTTTTTCACCTTTCGCGTTATAGCTAGCTAAATGAATTTTATCTGATTCCTCAGTAGAGCCGGGGTAGCTACCAATGATCAAAGAATTTTTAACCCAAAAATCCCCATCCATAACGAACTCTTTTTTGTTATATTTAAAATCCCCGATAGTGAAGGGATTGGCTTTCACTTTCCAAGGGTACTCTCCACGTAACCACGCGGAAACATCCTCGGGGCGGGAAAAGCACAATTTGCATAACTCAAATTTTTCTATTTTACACCTACCAAAACCCTGACCGGTTTTCGCGCCTAATGACAGTCTTCCATTTTGCAGCATGTAACACATCCAATCAGCAAAAGCAGCAAACAACTTTTCATCAAATGCTTCCCTCAAAACCACTTCCGCATTAAAACTAAAACTAACACCGGGTTCGACAATCTCATAGTCAAATTTATTTTCACCGGTTGTCAACCTGGTTTCAGGCTCAATTTTAATCCCATCCCGAATGGAAACAATGCCTTCGGTTTTTTGGTTTAAAAGAGTTAAATCGGAAATGGTCAAAGCACTTTGAGTTATCGGGCTGTCGTTTGATAGCTGTTTGGAAATACCGGTATGTTTTCCACCCCAAAACCGTGCTTTTTCTATATCATAATTGTTGGCCTCTTTGGCATATTCGTAATCTTCAAAAGCATGTTTTAGTGCACCCATGATAGAAGAAGCCGGAATATAAGGGTTACCTTCTTCATCCCTTACCACTTGCAGATCACTGGCACCGGTAAGGCTGTAACTTCCCCCAATAATCAGGGGTGACAAAAGTTTGAGTTCCCCTCGAAAGAGCCACCTGCCAACAACATCTACCCCTGCTGTTTTTGCCGATTTTACGTCAGTATTAAGCATTTTGCTCCCTCCCTAGCAACTCTTTCGCCTTTTTCTTTTTTCTTATAGTATTGAAAAATATTTGCCAGTAGAGTTTATAATCAACTGAGGGCTCGGCAGTATGTAATTTGAGAAACTCCCACGTGCTATCTGACGCATTAATACACCAACCCCCAAAATCGGAATCCGTCAGGTCCTT
>CAZKPV010000059.1:0-8181 GCA_964554735.1 uncultured Clostridia bacterium | reverse complement strand
TAAATAACGAACCCCTTTCCCTCTTTATCCGGGTACCCTTTAAAGAATTTTTAGCATCGTCCCGAAGGCGGTTAATCTCTTTACCAAAAGCAGCTTCATTAACTGAAGATCGGCAAATATTTTCCAGTCTGCCCATCAGACTGTTGGACAATAGCCAAACACCATTATCGTAATAGTCCTTTGCCCTATCTATAGCAGCCGATATAGTTACCCTTTCCAAATTATCTGCATATATGTCGTTAAGGATACACCTGACTAATTGGGGCTTATCGACTGTGGGTTTATCTGCCGATATTACAAAATCACTTTTAGAGTTTTCAATAATCGGCTTCTTCGTAGATATAATGACCCGGCCGTAGCCTAGTCCCCTCTTTTCCCCTATTCCCTGAACCATTAAAGCATTAAACCGTTCATGCAAATTTTCACCAATTTTAATCTTTTCCTTTTCACCGTTCCCTAGTTCCAACAAAAAGGAACTGCCGGCCGCCCAACCCCTAAAACTCGGATCGTAGATCTTCAAATGCGAAACAAATGCCTGGCTGTTTTCCACCCTGGCAAAGCTCTTAAGAATACCAACGTTTTCCACACCTAGTTGCTCCTGAAGGTGTTTAATCAAATCATTCTCAGAAGTTGAGTAAAAACCCATCTCATTGGTCAGAAGTAAAGGTGAAAGAAGATACATTAATACCTGCCCCCGACCCAATTCCTTGTTACCTCCACCACTAAAATCCAACAGGATTTCATACAGATCATGCAAATCAGTTACTACTTTGTTAAACCTAATTTTCGCTTTACCATATTGGGTATTTAAGGATCTGCCCAAGTAAATATGTTTTTTCCCGCCTAAACGGTTTTTAAAAACCTCCAGTTCTTCTTCGGTGCCGGCAATGTACCCATAAAACTTTTGACCGGATTCAATTGCTTCATAGTGAAAAATACCACCATCATCCACACCTCCATTAGCCCTTACAAGATGAAAATTAATGATTTTTCTAGGTGTATGTTTGTGAATTTTCCGGCCATCAATAGTACAGTAGCCACCAATATATTTAGTGTTTGAATTTTCACCCTCATCAAGCATACTACTAAATTCCAAGCCGTCTTTATCCTGGTGCAAAAACATGGGTGCGGGACTGAGGGGAAATACATCCTTGTCTTCACCTGAAATAACCAAGGGATAAGCATTGCTAAAACAAAAATTTTTATTTAAAAACCAATTCCTAAACTCCATATCTTCATGTGCTGTACTTGCTTCCAGTCCCTCCTCCCTAATAAGTTGGTTGGCAAAATAGCCCCTTAAAGCTGAACCGGGAATATAATCTGAGGTATTCACCATATTTTCGTCCCCACCCTGAGAAGTAAACAGCAGGGGAGATAAACTGGTAATTTCATAGGGTAAATAAACCATTTCAACAGGTCCCTCTTTTACTTTTTCCGATGACTCTGTTACAATAATGTCTTGCGTTTTCCCACCCGACACCTGTTCCCTTTGCCTAAACGTTGGTATAGCCGGAGCCGCGCTCTTTAGCCGACCATGCATATCTTTGACTAAATCTTTGGCAAAATCTGTTCCCTTATAAGCCGCACATTCTATTTCGCCTAAGCCACGGTTCCTGTTAGTACCACTCTTTCTAAGATTCATTAGAGATAAAATTAACAAGTCTTCTATTTCCTGCCTTTGGTCTTCCTTGGTAATCCTAATTTTTCCCCAGAAAACAAAACCTGTCTTCAAAACACGGATAGTTCTCAAACTTCCTGCTTTTGCGTAGCCATCCTCGCAAATAGCCGTCTGCTGTCGTATTTCTGTTAAAGCATTGACAATGGTATCTCTTCTGACAAAGTTTTTGTGTTTCTCATCTTGCTTGAGATATTTTAACCAATCCGCGATTGCTTGCAGGTTGAGATCGAAAGCATCCTGCTTGTTGCCATCTAAGCCATCCTTGTAATATAGCCGCAAATCGTTTATCCGTATTCCCGCAGGTACAGTACTTGTTCCAAAGGCAACTTGTACAATATCTTCTGAAAAAACATCCCCGTATTTACATATATCAAACATCCCCAGCACTTCCATAGCACTTTCCCGTAGTAACCCTTTAAATCTTCTGCCGGGGAACAAGGGGAGCCCATTTTCGTCAAGAATAATGTCATTATCAATATAACTTCCTGCCCCTGTGCCGGAGCCCAACATTATAGGGGATTTATTGGTTATTCTTACTGTTAACATTCTTTAGCCCCCTTTTGCGAAAACTCTATTAGCCAAAGCGGATAATATTCCATCATCTCCAAAATATCATGATAAGGCGTCTTGCCACCTACGACAGGCTCCCTACCATATTCCTCGTTGCTATAGGAAGGTAAACCCAACCCTTGACCTTTCGCATCTTTCCAAAAAACCTCTACGACTTCCTTGCCCATATTTAACACTGTTCGAAATTCTTTTAAGTTTCTCTCCGCCCACTTCTTTCTATTCTTATCACCCTCACTGCCTTTAAACCACATGATATTCCTTTTGAGACAGGCAATGTCATGAAATTTATCACACTCATCAGTTAACAGGTAGGGCCCATAATACAATTCTATACCGCCGATTTTTGATTCCTGCTTTCTAATATCCTCCAAATTGCCACTTTTAGTACCGCGAACTAGCTGGAAATCAATCCAAGAGCCAGAACCATTATTTCTGGCTTTCTTCTTGGCTATGGAGCAGCCTTCTTCTGCAAATTGATAGATGCGATAAAAGGGGGCTTTTGTCTTTGCAAAGGCGATGCCCCCACAGGCATCGAATCTACGCCCGTTTGATTTATGTTTTTCTAAACCCCTATCCGGATCGTTGGCCTTTTGCACCCAAGAATTGATAAATATTTCTGTAAAATACAAGGCTAGTTTTCCATGGCAAACAAAGGTAAGATCATCACCACCGAGGATAATGGGCCGCAAGGGTAAGACTTTTTTCCCACCATCACTTTTAATGTCAAACCCGACCAGTTCGTTATCTCTTTTACTTCGTTTCATTTCACCTATCTTTTCCACCACTCGAACGGCGGCATCTATCATGTCCCAATAACTTTCTTCAGTTATGCGAAACATATTGACAGAACGTTGTCTGTAATCAAGCAGGGAAGTTGACTCCTTAAACCAATCACCAATATTATTGCCGTCAATATATACCACTGCTATGTAATTATCTCCTTCGGTTTGCCCTAATGCATCAGTTAAATTGGTAAAGGAGTATCCCTTGTAACCTTTATTGCTTAATGTTTCTTGCCTTTTCCCTTCCTCAACAGCAGCCTCCTTGCGCTTCCTTGCAGTCTCAGACGGCAACAATTGGGTGGTCTCGGTATCATCATATCTCAGATTAATTGTTTCCCCACCCTGGGAGTGGACTGCAGTAATCCCATGACTAGGCAAAACAGTAGCCGGAAACAACCTATTTCTGTTTGTCATTAGTTTACTAAATAAATCTGCTAGGGCCTGCTTGAATCCGTTTTCACCAATAGGGAAGTTCTCCTGCATTGCTACCGCTAAATGAATTCCTGGGTAACAAATCAATAGCTCCCGGGTGAATGCTTTCATGAATTTTTTAGCCACACACTTGTCTCTAAATAACATAAGTGTTTTCCCACCATCTGTCATACCTATTTCAAAAGGAACCTGGGCGTCCTCCTCGAGTAGAATCGCTTCCGGCCGTTTACGCCAACTGCTGAAAATCCTTTCTACTTCCCTATCTTCTAAATCGAAAGTTGTTTGGGAAACCGTCTTTGCAAATTCAGTAAAAAGCATTTTGATGATATGGGAGGCACCAAGGTTATCTTTGAGGCGATTGCTACCAAAGATATACTTTTGAATAGAAACAACATCCATCAGTACTGCACAATATTTGTTCATATTCTAGTTCCCCCAGTACATCTTTTTAATTTCACGCACTATTTTATCCGGATGCAGATCATCAACCCCCAAGATAGTAAAGTTTTTCGGGCTAGCCCCGGTGGATGTTTTAAGATCATTTTTCATTTTTTCTACAACCCTCTTACCGTTATCATCTTTTTTCTCCAACAGGGTCACCAAAATGGCTCTTGCTTCGTCCCCCCCAAGTTGCCTCGTGCGAAGAATGATTTCAAAACCTTTGTTTTTTATCGAAGCTTCCTTTCCAGAGGTACCACAGGATATTCCGCACAGTTGATAGCCATGCTTTACTAAGACATCTATTTCAAACGTTTTAATATCTTGCTTCCCTTTTTTAATACATTTATAATTTATAGCCACATCCTTACCTAACGTATCAGACAACCTGCTTTCAATAATCCAAGCAACGTACCTCTCAAGCCACTTACCGTTTAAAAATCCCCGGTATTCGCCTGCGTTTTTATCTTGTTTCTTGCCACTTATGGGAAAGTTATCATATACCCAATCTCCCTGTTCATCTACAAAACGCACCCCGGCGGGTGCAACTGATAAAAAGTTAAACAGTTCTTTATGGGTGTTACGGGTATATTGTGCAAGTTCTTTATCAATTTCCTTTTTATAATCTAGGGGGTCTTTACCGGATTTTGCCAATAGCTTGCCTTTGTTTGCTTCATCGTAAAAGCCCTTTATATCACGATGCCTTTCCGCAGATACGACCTCCTCCAAACGCTGCAATATTAAGTTCTTTTCTTCCAATGTTACTAAATCCAAAAATTCTTTTTTTGTCTCCTCCTCTTTACACCCATGCGATCTGATATACCCATGCAATCTGAAAAGATGCTCCCACTCTATCTCCACAATCTTTCGCAAGTCTTTGGTATCATAGTTTGCACCATCATCAAACTTTATTTTGTAATCACGGGCATCTAAATAGGACGCTGAAAATTTCCCATATCCAAGTTCTTCCTTAAATGTTTGGTAAACATGAACGGACATGGCCTTGGTGCCACCGGTATAATTCAAATGAACATTTCCAATCCTTGGTATGTCATTTTTGATGATTTGACTTATATTATCTTTAATTTTGTGTGCTCTGCTGATGTCTTCAATGCTTCTAAGTAAAATATCAATACTTTCGTCTTTTCTGTTAACCAACTTATCGTTATTGGGCTGGTTCAGTACGTATTCAATATTTTCAGCGTAATCCTTGGTACCAGGATTGGAACCCTTTTTTTCTGAGTACAGGAACCAGATTCTTTTCAGCTCACTACTGTTTGACGCAAAATATTTGGCTACAACATAGTTCGGCAAAGGATTGGTTCCTACCAATAACACCAAATCAGTGAAAGAATATTCTTTACCCATTTCCCTCCTCCTTTTTTATGCTCAATCTGTTAATTCTGCCGACACCTCTAAACATTACAAACTCTCCCTTTATACAAACAGACACCGGATTTATGTCATTTCCCGGTGTCTACTATATAACATACTGCATAATTATGTAGAATCCTCCTTACCTTGCCATAACTAGACAAACATTGCCATAACTTTTAGATTTCAATTCCTTCATATAGGCTGTTTGGGTGGTTGGGTGAAGGGTTAACCATCTATTTTAAAATACTAATACTCCTCGCAATAAATTCCAAAATCCTTTATCCGCAGGCCTCTTCAATAAAAAAATGGCGTCAATATTCTAACCGTTATTATACCAAATACATCCCGCCATTTAATTTAAAGCAGGAAAACTTTGCATTACCATAGAAGAAGATAATTAAATGCCATATTTAGCTAGAAAGAGGGGAGAAAATAAAACTATCAATAGTTTTGTAATAATATGTTTAGGAACTTCTTGCTTACCTTAATAGCACTGGTTAACTGGTTTATATTATTCATCGTAATAGCCCTGTTCACCAATAATGAAACTCTGGCCATTTTGCTTTCTGTTATTATTATGGGTGGTCTCGTTGGCCTCAGTCTTACCCCGGCCGCAGAAAAAGTATTTCGCTACACACATAATATGCATCCAATGAGTCCTAATGATGAAGCCTATTTTAGAAAAATACTTTCCAAAGTAATGAATCGCTGCCGTGTCGACAAGGAGATAGATGTTTTTATGATTAACACAGCCACACCCAACATGATGGTTATAGGTAATAGCACTCTTGCCATTACGAGTGGTCTTTGGAACGCCAACCTGCCGGAAGAAGAAATCGAAGCAGTACTGGCCCACGAAATAGGGCATCTGGTCAACGGCGATAGTAGGGTTCTTATAGCCGCAAGTACAATGAACTTAATAGGGCAAATAGCATCGTGGATTTTGACGGTGCTGGTAATTATTGCAGGAGTATTCTCCGGTATAGCGGCTTCATTTCAGGATAGAAGTGGTTTAGGGGTATTTGCGGGGATGATTTCGGCCTTGCTGCTTGTCTGGATGTTGCGGGCTATATCTTGGCTGCTGATGCATTTTTTGAGCCTCACATTTCATGCTATTTCTCGCTCACAAGAATACAAGGCCGACGAATTTGCCAAAGAAAATGGTTATGCCACTGGTCTTTCCTCGTTTCTGGAACGCATCAAGGGTTTTACAACCGATGAAACGAATTTCATCACCCGCCTGTTCAGCACCCATCCACATCCCACTGAGCGTATCCAACAATTAATGGCGGAACCTATCCAGGAGCAAGAATAGCGTTAACTTTATTACTTTCAAATCCCTTCCCGATTCCCCGCTATAGTTCCTGACAGGGGATCAATCTCAATACCATACATTCTTGCATTTTTTTGCATGTGTTCTGGCAACATTCCAAAGAAATTACCAATACCAATAGATGGTTCAAGTATTGCACCACCTTTAAATCCCATCTTTGCAATAGCTGAATACACACCTTTAATTACATCTACAGATGTATAATGAGCATTTTGTGTAGATGATTTAGCATGTGAATAAAGAGAGTGCAATATATCAGTAGTTGATGATATTTGGGCATGTTCGGAAAGTTTTTCAATTAACTCCCTTAGCGCATAATATTCCTTGGCCCACTTTTCTTGAGCGGGAACATACTTGCCACCTTCATATCTCCTATCAAATACACCAGGTATTGCACCCCATCCTGAATACTGTGCCAAAACACGTTTTTCTTCAATAGTGGCCTGCCTGTTCTCTGAAAGAAGGGTATCAAGTAGTTTTAGTGCTGCTATATTAGCTTTGTACCTTGTTTTTTCACCACCACCAGAAAACACAGGATTATCTTCGTTTATTCGATAATTAGATACTCCTCCGGTACCTCTGTCAATATCTGATACGCCGCGTCTTTGCTGTCCCTACGCGCTATCATCTGTTCCATCCGCTGCTCCCTCTCGTCCTCTATCTTTAGTGACCTCCGTATCAGGTGCATAAACACCTGTGCTCTCACCCTCTGTGCCGCTTCTACCTTGTTGAACAGATGGAGGGCGTACGTCCTTGGATTCATCTCTCGTATCAGCCTTGGTGCCTTCTCCCTCTCTGCTTCCATCACTACTGTCATCAGTTCCCTTTGTTCGTCTGGCGACAGCCCCAGATCCTCCAACTCCTGCCTCATCTCCGCTGTCCAATACATCCTCCGCATCTTCTCCAGGTCTATATCCTCTGGATTCACTATCATCCACCTCACCTTCAATTGTTTCTACTACTTTCTTTTGCTCTTTTTTGGTTTCCGGCTTAGTTACTGCCTTCTTTGTTTCAACACCTGGTACAACCTCTTTTTTGGCTTCATCTGCTACAACAACTTCTCCCACGTGTTCTTGGTCAACTTGTGACTTAACATCATAGATAACACTTCCATAAGTCATATTATCTAATGCATCCATGCCACGTACATCAATACCATCATAGCCAAGGGCCTTCATTATTCGTGTTGAAGCAGAATCCTGATTCTTTAACTCACTTGCATCTTTACTGCCAACATATTCTTCTATTTCTGTAAGAGTACGATTGGTTAAACTAGCCAATTCATTATAGTTAATACCAAGTATTTCACTAGCTTTTCTTAATAGTGTATCAGTTTCTTCCTTGTTACGTTATAGGTAGGCTACAAACTGGCCCGTCCTATGTAGTGGAGAAGATATTCTCCACGTTTCAATCCCTTATAGGTAGGCTACAAACTGACGGCATAGAAGTCGTTTCCCTTCCCCCTGTCGAAGTTTCAATCCCTTATAGGTAGGCTACAAACTCTGATTCCTAATGCTTTAGCGGCATTTGCAGAAAGTTTCAATCCCTTATAGGTAGGCTACAAACGAAGA
>CAZKPV010000058.1:0-10294 GCA_964554735.1 uncultured Clostridia bacterium | reverse complement strand
TAATTTTTTTTCACCCGGAAAAAGTATTAGAGGGGTGAATTTAAATTGGGGATTAAATTGGTGGCACTGATCATAGCCGCCCTGTCGGGCATTACCATGGCCGTACAGGGTACTCTCAATGCCCTTTTGGGAAAGGTATTGGGATTGCTGGAGGCTACCCTGGTCGTTCATTTGATTGGAATTGCCTTTATTGCTGTTCTTTTGTTTCTTTTACGCCTAGGAAGCGGCAATTGGTTAAAATGGACAGAAGCCCCCTGGTATGTATACCTGGGAGGCGTCCTGGGGGTTGCCATAATATATGGGGTAATGGCCAGCATCCCCAAAGTCGGTGTGGCGGCGGCAACAACGGCAATAATCCTCGGGCAGGTTCTCACGGCGGGTTTGATTGATCATTTTGGGTTGCTGGGAATGAACAGGATCCCTTTTTCCTGGTACAGGGTTGTTGGGGTTTTCTTTATGGCCGGCGGGGCCTGGCTACTTCTCAAAAGATGATACCGGCCTTTTAATGGAGCCCGGCTATTGTGGTATAATTAATTTCTGGCCCGGGAACAGTGTGTTAGGGTTGGAAAGATTGTTGGCCTTGGCTATAACTTTCATGGGAACCTTGTAGGTTTTTGCTATACTCCACAGGGTGTCGCCGGCCTTCACCGTATAAAAAAAGCCACTGTAGTTATTTTCTGTGGAGTGATATAATTTAGTTGATTGGCCGGCTAGGATTTTTACCGGGGTGGACAAGGGGGTTAAGGGGTATATTTCTTCGACATCCCTATTGTACATGCGGATACAGCCAAGGGAGATGTTTTTACCTATGGAGGAGTTGTCATTGGTGCCGTGAATTCCGTAATTTCCCGCCGGAATGTTGAGTCCCATCCACCGGGTCCCGAAAACACCTCCGGGATTAACTGTTTTGTTAACTATGGAGTAACTACCGGTCGGTGTCGGTGTGTTGTGTTTGCCCACCGCAATAGGGTATACTTTCCTTAACTTATTCCGGTGGTAAAACGATAATTCCTTGGTGGCAAGGTCAATCCATATGTGGGTCGGGGCATCAGATCTCACATTGGGTCTGTAGACCATTTCCATCCCTCCTTGTATACAGATTATGCCGGATTAACTTGTGAGGTGAATTTATTTGCTTGTTGCGGCCGCCCGTGCAAAAACCAATCTCGTGCTTGATGTTTTGTGCAAACGCAGTGACGGTTATCATGAATTAGAATCAGTTATGCAATCCCTTGAGTTACACGACTACATTGAATTTGAAGAAGCAAAGGATATTTCCTTGGAAATCAAGGGTAGAGCCGGCTTGATACCGGCGGGGCCGGAAAATTTAGTTTGGCGGGCCGCCATGGTGTTAAAGGAGTATGCGGGGGTGGACCGTGGTGTCAAGATGACGCTAACCAAAAATATCCCGGTGGCGGCGGGGCTGGGCGGGGGATCCGCCGATGCCGCGGCCGTTTTGAGGGCTTTAAATGATATGTGGGGTCTGGGTATGGATACGAGTGAGCTGGCCGGGGTAGGGGCCAAAATTGGTTCGGATGTACCCTTTTGTGTTTTTGGCGGCACTGCCTTGGTCGGCGGGAGGGGTGAGAGGGTAACGCCTTTACCACGGCTTCCGGCGATCGATCTGGTGTTGGCCAAACCCGCCAGGGGCCTGTCAACCGCGGAGGTGTATAGCCGCTTCGATCTTATCGACACCGCTGATAGGGTGGCTTTAGATGTTGAAGGTATGGTGGGGGCGATAAGGAAGGGAAATGTCAGTACGGTTATTGAATTATTGGGCAATGCACTTGAGACATCGGCAATATTCCTGCTTCCGGAAATTGGGGATATCAAGAAAACACTTGTACGCAAAGGGGCATTGGGAGTCCTGGTGTCCGGTAGCGGACCCACCGTTTTAGGGGTGGCAGAAAGCCCGGTGCATGCCAAGGCTTTGGCCGAGGGGCTAACCCTTCATGATGCAGAGGTTATCATTACAAAGACAGCCGGCAGATAACAGGGTAGAAGGGAGTGACAAGGTTGAGCGAGTCAAAATTTGTTCCGGTAGAATTGGATCATTACAAGCCTTTACGGGAAATTGTTTTTGAGGTTCTTCGGGAGGCTATCATAAGTGGCAAATTAAAACCGGGCGAGAGGCTGATGGAGATTCAGCTTGCCGAGGAGCTCGGGGTCAGCAGGACCCCCGTTCGTGAAGCAATCAGAAAGCTTGAACTGGAGGGCTTTTTGGTAATAGTGCCGCGCAAGGGTGCTTATGTGGCAGGGATTTCCCTCAAGGACATAACGGATGTTTTCGAGGTGAGGGCGGCCTTGGAGGCTCTGGCGGCGGGTCTTGCCGCCGAAAGGGTTACCGATGAAGGTTTAGATGAATTGGAGCGTTCCCTAGTCCAAATATCTGAGTTGAGTGACAGCGACGATCTGGGCTCCGTGGTAGAAAGAGACACGAGTTTCCATGAGGTAATATACAAAGCTAGCCGAAATAAATGTCTGGTGCAGATAGTGAGCAATCTAAAGGATAAGATTCAACGCTTTAGGGCGGCCTCCCTAGCCCGCCCGGGGCGTACAAAGCTGGCCATCCACGAGCACCGGGAGATTGTGGAGGCTATCGCCGATCGCGATGTGGAACTGGCACAGAAGCTGGCACGGGAGCATATCGAAAATGCCGAGCATGTTATGTTGTTGGCTTTTCAGGAGGGCAAAAATGAACAATAAAATCAATACGATTATCCTTGCCGGGGCCACTACCAAGGGTTCCCTTAAGGAGCGTGTTTCAACCGATTTTGAGGCCTTGATTCCCATAGCCGGAAAACCCATGGTTGAATATGTGGTGGAAGCCCTCAAACAAACCGGTAGGATAAACAGCATTGTAATCGTAGGGCCAACCGATGAGCTGTCCCCTTTGTTTCATGATGGGGACATCCATCTCGTGCCGAACGGGTCCTCAATCGACGAAAACGTATTCAGGGGTGTCGAGTACTTGAATCAGGACGGATGGGTGCTGGTCGTGAGTTCGGATATCCCCCTTTTAACACCGGAGGCAGTCAACGATTTTCTCGACAACTGTGAGGGGGAGGCCGATTTTTACTACCCCATTGTCACCAGGGATTCCGTGGAAAGGGCTTTCGGCGACATTAAAAGGACCTACGTCAATGTTTACGAAGGCATGTTTACCGGCGGCAATATATTGTTGTCCAGATCCGAGATCATCCAGAAAAGTTTAGAAAAAGGTCGGGAACTGATTAACTTACGCAAAAGCCCCCTGAAACTTGCAGGTGTACTTGGGTTCGGCTTCCTTTTAAAGTTTGTTACCCGCTCGTTAAAAATTGCGGAAGCGGAAAGGGTGGTTTCACGCTTGTTGGAGGTGCAGGGACGGGCGGTAATCACTGGATTCCCCGAAATCGGAGTTGACGTTGATAAACCCGAAGACCTAGAAATTGTTTCTAAAAAAATAAAAAGTTTTTAGGAATGTTTATCATTAAAGAAGGATTTTGAAAATTTATGCAGAAAATATAGGTTAAAATGGTTTTCAATGTTAGTTTTGCAGGAGGGGGTGTCATAGATGCATGTAACTGATGTGCGTGTGCGTAAGGTGCTGTCGGAGGGCAAGATGAAGGCGATAGTGTCGGTTACTTTAGATGATGCTTTTGTGGTCCATGATGTGAAGGTGGTGGAGGGGCAAAACGGCTTATTTGTGGCGATGCCGAGCCGCAGAATGCCGGACGGTGAGTTTCGTGATATTGCCCACCCAATAAATTCATCGGCACGCGAGGTTATACAAGGTGCCGTTTTGGAGGCTTATGAACAAAATATTTAAAAGCCCGGGATTAAAGGGAGCGTTCAGCTCTCTTTTTTGTATTTTTAAACTTAAAATTGCTAAAATAAAGGAAAGCTCTTCCTGATGTTGAATTATGACAAAGGTATTTCGATCCCTAAGATTTTTGGAGGGGGAAACTGATGAGTTTAACAGCGGTTATTTTAGCGGCCGGCAAGGGAACCAGAATGAAATCGCGTTTGCCCAAAGTTATGCACCCGGTTCACGACAAGCCTATGTTGGTGCATGTGCTTGATGCGGCCCGGGGGGCCGGGGTGAAACGCATTATAGTGGTTGCCGGCTATGGGATGGAGCAGGTGTCGGCAATTTTGGGCGACAAGGCGGAAATTGTGGTGCAGGAGGAGCAATTGGGTACGGCCCACGCATTGCTACAAACGGAGCCCTTGCTGAAAAATGCAAAAGGTCAAGTAATTGTGCTTTGCGGGGATACCCCGCTAATCCGGCCGGCCACACTGACGAGTCTGGTAGAGATGCAAAGGGCGGGCGGTGTTGCAGCGACACTGGCGACCATGGTATTGGATGATCCCACCGGTTACGGGAGGGTGGTAAGGGGTGAAAACGGCGGTGTGAGCGGGATTGTTGAACATAGGGATGCCACACCGGAAGAACAAGGGATCAAGGAGGTAAATGCCGGTCTATATTGCTTTGGCCTGGAAGGTCTTTTCGAGGCTTTGAAGCGGGTTGCCTCCGACAATGTGCAAAATGAATACTATTTACCGGACATAATAGGTATATACCATCGCGCTGGCAGGAGGGTGGCCGCCCTTACCGTTGAGGACCACGAGGAGATGTTGGGGGTCAATGACAGAAAACAACTTGCAAAGGCCTCCGCAGTTATCAGAAACCGCATTCTTGACGGTCTGATGCTCGAAGGCGTGACCATAGTGGATCCGGCCAGTACTTTTATCGAGGGGTGCGTGTCGATAGGGCAAGACACTGTGATACACCCTTTTACATTTATAGAAGGAAACAGTACGATTGGGGATGAGTGCCATATCGGCCCCGGTAGCCGGTTGGTTTCGGTCAAGGTAGGTGACCGGGCCGTTGTCAGGGACTCAGTTGTGTTGGCGAGTGAAATTGGAGAATCCGCCCGGGTTGGACCTTTTGCACATATCCGCCCCGGCACCGTTATCAGCAAGGGTGTGTTGGTAGGAGATTTTGTGGAAATAAAGAATACAGTTATCGGGGAGGGAAGCAAGGTCCCCCATCTCACCTACCTGGGCGATACTGATGTCGGGGAAAAAGTGAATATTGGTGCCGGCACCATTACCTGCAATTATGACGGTAAGAACAAATTTCGCACTATCATAGGTGACGGCGCCTTTATAGGTAGCAATGCCAACCTAGTTGCGCCGGTTGAAATTGGGGAAGGGGCGGTTGTTGCGGCGGGTTCCACGGTGACCAAGGATGTGCCGTCCGAGGCGTTGGGTGTGGCAAGGGGAAAACAAAAAAACATTGCTGATTGGAAAAAAAGAAAGAAATAGTAGTTGCACTGCAACCGGGAGGTAAAATAAAGATATGCAATCCAACAGTAAAAGGATAAAAATTTTTTCTGGGAACGCAAACAGGGAGCTCGCTAGCGAAATAGCACAATACATTGGAGTGGAATTAGGCAATTCGGAGGTAACCCGTTTTAGCGATGGCGAGATTCAGGTTAGAATTAACGAAAGTGTTCGCGGTGCGGACGTTTTTGTTATCCAGCCAACCTCCATGCCGGTTAATGAAAATCTAATGGAACTCCTGGTGATGATCGATGCCATGAGGAGGGCTTCGGCACGCAGGATCACGGCGGTAATGCCCTATTACGGTTATGCCCGTCAGGACAGAAAAACCAAGCCTAGGGATCCAATCACCGCAAAACTGGTGGCAAACCTATTAACAGCCAGCGGTGCGCGCCGGGCCATGACCATGGATCTTCATGCAGGGCAAATTCAGGGCTTCTTTGACATACCGGTGGATCATCTCTTGGGCGTTCCTATCCTAGCACAATATTTTCTGCAACTTAATCTGGAAAATGTGATTGTTGTTTCCCCGGATTTAGGTGGGGTGACACGGACAAGGGACCTGGCCGAAAGGATCGGGGCATCTTTTGCCATTATCGACAAAAGACGGCCGGCTCCAAACATTACCGAGATAACAAAAATAATAGGTGACATCAACGGTAAAAATGTCATTATGATAGATGATATCATAGATACCGCCGGTACAATTACCCAGGGTGCAGCCGCCCTAAAGGAGCTGGGCGCACGTGACATCTATGTATCCTGTACGCATCCGGTAATGTCGGGCCCGGCAATTAAAAGACTAAAGGAATCCGTCATAAAAGAGATAATCACCACAAATACCATTAAACTTACCCCGGACAGAAGGTTAAAGAATATGCGCATTTTATCAGTGGCGCCGCTTCTGGGTGAGGCCATAATACGGGTATACGAGGATTTGTCGATAAGCAAACTCTTTGATTAGGGTGTACATATAAGATGAGACTGGTTGTTGGTTTAGGTAATCCGGGAATGAAATATGTGGGTAACAGACATAATGTAGGTTTCATGGTACTAGATAAAATTGCGGCCTTCATGGGGGTAAAGGTGAATAATTTTATCTGCAAGTCCCTAGTGGGGGAGGGTAGGGTTGGCGGCCGGCGGCTGATATTAGCCAAGCCGGTTACCTTTATGAACCTGAGCGGGGATGCTGTGGGTTTACTCCTGGGGCGTTTTGGATTAGAACCAAGCGAGATGATCGTGATCTACGACGACATGGATTTGGATCCTGGCAGCATGCGTATTCGCCCTAAAGGCGGCGATGGCGGTCATAGGGGTCTCGGGTCCATTATAGCGACAACGGCCACAAGTGAGTTCCCCCGGCTCAGGGTGGGAATAGGGCGTCCCAAGGATGACATTGTAGACTACGTTTTAGGAAACTTTGGCAAGGATGAGCTGGTAACCATAAAACCAACCATCGAAAGGGCGGCCGAAGCAGTGCTGTGTGCTGTCGAGATGGGGCTAACCACGGCAATGAACAGATACAACGGGGAAAAGTGGTGCCCGGAACACAAAATGGGGGGATAGCAATTGAACAGGCCGTCCTGGGACGAAACCTTTATCGATGTGGCAAAAGTTGTTTCCAAAAGATCCACCTGCCTCCGGCGTAAGGTCGGGGCGGTTTTGGTTCGGGACAACAAAATCCTGACTACCGGTTACAATGGCGCCCCTAAGGGGCTGCCCCATTGCAATGTCGCCGGCTGCCTGAGGGAAAAATTGAAGGTTCCCTCCGGCGAGCGCCATGAATTGTGTCGGGCGGTACACGCTGAAGCCAATGCCATTATTCAGGCGGCTTTGCATGGTGTTGGCACCCAGGGGGCCACTATGTATGTTACCGTGGCGCCTTGCTCTATGTGTGCCCGCATGATCATTAATGCCGGCATAAACAAGGTAATCTTCTGTGGTGATTATCCGGACAGTTACACCGAAAACCTTTTTAAAGAGGCAGACATTGAGTTTATAAAATATAATGAGGGACAGTCCGGGTTGGAGTAAAAACCATATTTCGGAGTATAATAGTAAAAAAGAAAATATTGGATGGTAGGGGCTTTAGTGTGCTAAAGCTCTATTTGTGATGTTTTAACGGAGGAGCCCCAATTGATAGAATTACTTAATGTTTTGCAACAAACCCCTGAGTTTACACAGTTAAAAAAGAACATGGCTGATGGGCGCAAGGAGCATGTGATCTATGGCCTGAGCGACTCAAGCCTCAGCTTCGTAATGTCCGGCGTGGCATTTGAATCCGGGGGGCCGGTCCTGGTAATAACCCCCGATGAGCATAGGGCCAGAAGTATCAGAAGGGATATTGCAGGCATTTTGTCCGGTATAGAGGTTCTCCAATTTCCGGTTTGGGAACTGCTACCCTATCAGGTTTTTATGCAAAGCAGGGAATCCCTGGCTGACAGATTGAGTGTCTTGGACGGGTTGTGTTCCGGGAAAAGTATTATTGTTGCCGCCTCTGTTGAGGCCTTGTTGCGAAGTTTAACCCCCCCCAAGATTTTTTGCAAGGCCAAATTAAACCTGACCCGGGGCGACCGTATTGACCCCGACCAGTTATTGTACCGGTTGGCACAATGGGGTTACGAGCGTGTCGATTTAGTTGAAGGGCCCGGACACTTTAGTGTCCGTGGCGGAATAGTGGATATTTTCCCTCTTACCCAGGGCTACCCGGTTAGAATAGAATTCTTTGACGATGAGGTGGACTCCGTTAGGGGATTTTCCGTGGCCACCCAGCGTACGGAGAAAATGTTGGGTGAGGTTTCCATCGGCCCTGCCCGGGAATTGATAATTGAGGGTGGCAGTTGGGAAGAGGGTTACCGTGTACTAAAGGCCGAGTATGACAGGCAAATGGAAAGGTTTAGGGGAAAAAGGTTGTTTGCGGCCGTGCAAGGGTTGGCAGATAGTATCGCCGGCACCTTAGAAGCCGTTAAGGAACATCAATATTTTGACGGCATTGAACTCTTTTCCGCCTATTTTTACAAAAAGCCTTCCACACTGTTTGACTACTTGCCTGACCATACCGCCTGTTTGGTAGTGGAACCCTACCGGGTTATGGAAACGGTCCAGGCCACCGAAAAAGAGAGGGAGGAGATATTTAAGGATCTCCTGGCCGGTGGCAAGGTTTTGCCGGGTCAATATACAAATTATGTCAGTTGGCATCAGTTTACGGGTTTGTTAAGGGACAAAAAGGCATTTTACTTTTCCCTTTTACCCCGGGAGCCAAAGTTTATAAAAGTTGCAGACAAGATACCCTTTAACGCGAAAACAGTCGGGGGCTTCCTTGGCCGTCCAAAAGTAATTGCCGGTGAAGTAAGGCTGTGGCAGCTAAAGGGGAATTGTATTATTGTGACGGTGTCGTCGGACGAGTTGGTGAAAAGGATCCGGGACGGGTTTTTAGATGTCGGTATAGAGGCACATATAGTTGATTCCTTAAAGGGCAATATACATCCGGGAAATGTGATCATAACCAAGGGTTATATCGATAAAGGCTTTGAATTTCCTTCTGCACGCTTGGTGCTTTTAACGGAAACTGAGATATTAGGGCAGAAAAAAACTTCGCCTTCCGCCAAGGCCCCCCGCAAGGACAGTCCGGTTCCCGAAAGGGATTTGGAAAAGGGCGATTATGTGGTGCATGTCAACCACGGTATTGGCAGGTACATGGGGATTGTGCCCCTAAAGGTTGGGGACGTGCAGCGGGATTACCTCCTGGTCTGTTATGCAGGGCAGGATAGGCTCTATGTCCCCACGGACCAGGTAGATTTACTGCAAAAATATGTGGGCTCGGAGGGACATTCACCGCGGCTGTCACGTCTGGGCAGTGCGGAGTGGGCCAAGACCAAGAACCGGGTAAATAAGGTTGTTAAGGAAATCGCGCAGGATTTGCTTGAACTTTATGCCGCCCGTCAGGCTATGCCCGGGTTTCTGTTTGGCAAGGATACAGTGTGGCAAAGGGATTTTGAATCCGCATTTCCCTATGAAGAAACCCCCGATCAGCTGAAGGCCATTGAGGAAGTAAAGCACGACATGGAGAAGCCACAGCCGATGGACAGGTTGCTTTGCGGTGATGTGGGTTACGGAAAGACCGAGGTTGCCCTGCGGGCCGCATTTAAATCCGTTATGGATGGCAAGCAGGTTGCCGTGCTTGTACCCACGACAATATTGGCACAGCAACATTACAATACTTTTCGGGAACGGTTTGCCAACTATCCCGTCAATATTGAGATGTTGAGTAGGTTTAGGTCGCCGGCAAAACAGCAAAAGGTAATTGAACACTTAAAACTCGGTGTTGTCGATATAGTAATCGGTACCCACAGGTTGGTGCAGGATGATGTAGAGTTCAAGGATTTGGGCCTTTTGGTGGTGGACGAGGAACAACGTTTCGGTGTAAGTCATAAGGAAAGGCTCAAAATGATGCGAAAAAATGTTGATGTGCTGACCCTTACCGCCACACCCATCCCCAGAACATTGCATATGTCACTAGTTGGGGCGCGGGACACCAGTATCCTGGAAACCCCTCCGGAGGAGCGTTTTCCTGTACAGACCTATGTCATGGAGGAGGACCCGTTAATTATTAGGGAGGCCATCACAAGGGAGCTCAACCGTGATGGGCAGGTGTACTTTGTTTACAATCGGGTCCAGGACCTGGATCGCGTTGCCAACTGGGTATCCGATTTGGTTCCGGATGCCAGGGTCGCCGTGGCTCACGGGCAGATGAAAGAGGATAAGTTGGAACAGGTCATGCTTGATTTTATGGACAAGAAATACGATATATTGGTATGTACGACAATTATCGAAAATGGTTTGGATATACAAAATGTAAATACCCTCATCATAAAAGAGGCCGATATGCTCGGGTTGGCCCAGTTGTACCAACTCAGGGGGCGGGTTGGACGTTCAAACCGCCTGGCATACGCCTACATTACATTCC
>CAZKPV010000057.1:0-10336 GCA_964554735.1 uncultured Clostridia bacterium | reverse complement strand
CGCGCTACCTTGCGCCGCGCCGCCCCGCGCTACCCTGCCTTGCGCTGCCTTGCGTTCCCAAATGACCGGCCACGGCTTTTTCTGTTACCCTACGCATCCCCACCATCCTTGGCGTGATTTTTAGTGTAAGATCAATTTTCATGGGGTAACACCTCTCTCAATAAGTTGCCGCTTGATATTCTGCTTCTGTTCATCAATATATTTTTGCGTATCCAAGGCATCCCGCCAAATTGCTTCCGGGAATTTACTTTCAATGTCAGGCTTATAGTAGGAACCGTCACGGGGATACCAATATTCACGGAGCAAATACTCGCCCTTGGTTCCTCTATCAAAAGTGATTGCTACAGGACCATGAGCAGCACTAACCATTTCCGTGTCACCAGATTCGTCGTCGATAAAGTTATATTTTTCATATAGCACCATGGCATACACGGTAATGGTTTCAATATCTGAACTGTCTGGGCTACCGGCTCTACCACTTGCCTCTGTTGCCAATACCACATGGCTTTCTAGGAAAATGTCCGTCGGCCTGTAATCATTTTTATTGTACTCTATTATCGCCTTATGGATTGCATCCTCCAATGGGTCGGCAACCGGACTGATCAGATCAACCAATTCCTGAAGCTTTTCCGGGCTATCGGAGTAAGCGCGAATATCCCCTCCGACGGTATGATCCGCCCACGCACGACCATTATTAAATCCAACCTCACGTTCACCATCTGTTAGCACGGCACGAATATCTTCTACATTTTCCACTAGCGCAAGGAGGAGCAAGGCGTTTTTTCTAAATATATCGACCATGGGGCTGTCCTCGGTGTCGTATTCTCTCAGCTCATCTGTTGGCACCGAATATACAATTTCAATACCATAGGGTTGCCCCGAAGTATGAAGCTCAAAATGATCGTACTCTACCCCCTCGGGAACAGGGAGAAAACCAATGAGCCTCCCAACGGCTGAATTATCCCCCACATATTTTGTGCGGGCTTCCCACAGTTGGTTAACAGATAAAATCGCCGGTGGTTTCGCAGTACCACCTAATTGCTTGTCAAAAAAGGCCTTGACCTCATCGGGCTTTTTGAGCCGGTAAGAAAGACTGGGCTTTGTTTCATTATCCAACCAAACTTCCGTAAAACCCGTATCAAAGTTGAAATATAGGTTATAGATTGTTCCGTTGTTGCTAAAACCCTCATAAGCCAAGTGAACTTGGTTTATACTGCCACGATCAGCACCTCTATTTTGAGAAACTGCCTTCTTGTCTATTCGAAGGTTTTTAATAAAATCAGCAACTTCCTGGGCCTCGGCCCGAGAGAGGGTCACTGACTGATTATCAGCGATTACAGCGCCATAAACAACTTTATCCAGCGTTTCGACAGAAAAATTCATGTCGTCTGCATCCAACAGCCTTATACCGCTCATTGGATTTGCCAGTAGGCCAAAGGCGATGATCACGGTGGCAATCAATGCCGCCGCGACTACCCAAAAGGTAGACTTTTTGTAATTCAAGACATTTTTTATCCTGTCCCTAGTGTCGCCCTCACCAAAAGCAAGAGGGCTGCCGCTGAAAATATGCTTGCCGGTGGCAAGTGCCAACAAGGAAGATGAGTATTCCTTTTTCACATCACTGCCAAGTTGTTTTATTACTGCTTCATCACAGGCCATTTCCATGTCCTTGCCACTAACAAAAAATGCAAGCCAGACGAGGGGATTGAACCAATGCAGACACAAGGCAAAGAAGGATATTATCTTTACAATGTGGTCAAGCCGCCTAATATGCATTTGCTCATGCAAGAGGATATACGTTTTTTCTCGCCCTACAAGATTCGTGGGCAGATAGATTTTAGGCTTGATAATACCCATCACGAAGGGGGTATCCATACATTCTGTGAGATAAATATTATCTTTTTCATGGGCCGCATTTTGTAATCGCTTTTTTAACTTTAAAAGTGAAACAAGGCTGTATGCCAGTAAAATGGCTACACCTAAAAGCCAAATACCTGCACCGATAAAAATCCAAATCTGCAGTGGATTCACACTAGCCGCAGGAGTAGCCGTAGGCAGTAATTGATTTACAGTGTGGTTGGACAACGAGATAGCCGCTTCCACGGTTGGTGTAGCCTGATACACAATATCCTGTGAAATAGGGTTTGCCTTTACGGGCAGGAAACTGAACACACTCTCAAAACTCAAGGGGCAGACCAGGCGAAACAGCACCACACCCCAAAGGGCACAGGACAAGATTTTAGGCGACCTTTTTAAAAGAAGCCTTGCCAGCAAGACAAATATTATAACAAAACTGGCGGTAAAACTCATGTTGAGGATTTGCAAGAATGTTTTTTCAAGCATAACTAACCCTCCTTGTGTTCATCAATCAGCCGCATGATCTCGTGTATTTCTTTTTTGCTCAATTTATTTCGGCGGGTAAATGCGGCAAGAAATTGGGGTAGGGAACCATCAAAGGTTTCCTTGAGAAATTGCTTTCCCTGACCTGCCTTGAAATCAGTTTCGGACATCAATGAAGTTACCGTGCCGCTTTTATTTTGAAACAACCCCCTGTCACACAAACGCCTAAGCATGGTGTAAGTTGTAGTGCGCTTCCAATCGAAAGCATCAGCACACAACTCCGTTAGGGTACGGGTGCATAGGGGCTCATGCCGCCAAATCAGCCTGGCAAGCCTTTGCTCCATCTCACCAAGTTTAAATTTCCTCAAAATAAAAAACCTCCTGTCGTACACCATTAGACTAATGTCAGTCTAACGCCATTAGACAAGCTTGTCAATATATGATTTTACTTTTTATTGATAGATTTTATGTGTAGAATGTGAAGTAACCAGTAGATAGGTTAATTCCTGAAACACACGTGTGTAAAAAACGATATAAAGAAGGTGGCACTCATTGGAAATAAACGAAGACAATTTTATTTGGGAGTTAGAGCAAAAAAACGAAAAAGCCCTTGAATATGTAATTGACAACTACGCATGGATTCTAAAAACAGTGATTAAAAAACATTTATTTAGCCTTCCCGACTTTTATGAGGAATGCATGAACGACTGTCTACTTGGCATTTGGGAAAACATCAAGTATTATAATCCCCAAAAATCAAGTTTCAAAAACTGGATTGCAGGGATGGCGAAATATAAATCAATCAATTACTGCAGAAAATATTTGAGGGACTTGGAAAACAAAAACATTGAAAACATAAGGCTTCCCGTGGAAGACCTCACCCTAAAGAAAATATTAAAAACGGAAATTAGGGTGGAAACAGAAAGAATGTTACAGCATCTGTCAGATGAAAACAGGAAAATATTCACCAAATTATATTTTGAGGATAAAGAAATCGATGAAATATCCAACGACACGGGTCTCAGTAAATCCGTTATTTACAATCGACTTTCACGGGGAAGGAAAAAGATACGTGAAGCCTTCAGTGCAAAAGGAGGTTTAAGATAATGAAGGATTCTAGAAATGTATATGAACTTTTGAATCACCTTGATTCCAATCTTGATACCTACGATAAGATGGCCTTAAGCGATCTGGAGAAACAAAAACTTAAGAAAAATTTCAGGAAAAGAGGAAAAAGTAAATTTAACCTAAAAAAACTAGGTACTCTTGCAGCCGTTGCAGTTATATGCCTTGGTCTTTTAAGCCAAACAAGTTTTGGCCAATATGCCCACGCGACTGCTCAATCAAAGGTTGCCGAGATTTCTTATTCTATCGGAAGGGCACTGGGTGTGGAAAGGAATATCGAGCCCTATGCCAATGTGGTAAACCAAACAGTGGAAAACAATGGAGTTGAAGTAAAACTAACCGATGTCATTGTAGACAAAGATGAGTTGCTTTTTTGTGCCATCGTTGATGCCGGCATACCCGTGGACGGTTTTAATTTTGACTATGATATTTTTATTAATGGTAAAATCCTATGGAACTTCGGTGCAACCGGAAGTGCAGGGAAAATAGATGACTCTGAAACAGCACACTTTGCTACCTACGCGGTCGACGCCAAGGGGATAGACATGACGGACACCGTGGACATGAAAATTATACTGAAAAATATGTACTCCCACACCGGTGTTGACCAAAACAAAATAAAAGGCAAGTGGGAGTTTGCCTTTTCCGCAAATGGCAGTGAGTTAATGGCAAACTCCTACACGGTACCACTAGACTATATCTTTAATATAGATGGCCAACGATATAGGTTAAACGAATTTAGATATAATCCGCTAAACCAAAAAATATTTGGTGAATTAAGTGGAAAAACAAAGGATTCATACGCCATTGATTTGAAAGGCCACGACAATTTGGGTAATGAAGTCACCTTCTTTTTAACGAGTGTGTCAGGCGAGGATTTGGTATTTAAATATGAAAACCTTTATAGGGACCTGGCTGATAATGCAACATCAGTCACCCTAACCCCCTTTGCCGCAAAATACCCGGAGAAAAGCGGGAAAATGAGCAATGATTACGCACAAGTCGGCGAAGAATTTACAATTACACTGAAAAAATAAGGGGCATACCGAAAACCCCGCCGTCGTGGGATGGCGGGGTACGTGCAAGGGTCCGAGCCAGGGGGTTTGTGCCTTAACCTTCCCGATGTATAGTTTCCTGAAAAAAGATACTTTAGTAGCGGCTATATTCTTCCACCCTACCTGCGAATACCTCCCCCGGCCATTTTCCGCAGGCTAACGGTCAAAATTTCAACTAATGTGTTGTTGACAAAACAATTTATCTCGTTTATTTCCATATTTATGCAATATGTGTCGATGAGTTGCACAATGTAGCCTAACATTTTACAGAACTACAATTTTATTACCTGCACTAGTTGAAATTTTGTCCAGCCCGGCAGCTTGGCCACAGTGCTCAACCCAGGCCCCACAGCTACTTCCCAGTTTACTCTGACGCTAAATAATTCAATTATTCAAGCCTGACCCCGGTACCTGACCCCGGTACCCTACCAGTACCCCACCGGTACCTACGCCGGTGCGGGGGCTCCTATTGTAGCAGGCCCGGCAAAAAGGTTGCAATTTGGGGGAAGGCTATCAAGAGTACAATGCAAATTACCACTGCCCCTAGAAAGGGCCAGATTCCTTTGAAAATCACTTCAAGGGGGATTTCGGGCGCAACTCCTTTAATGATATATACATTCATGCCCACAGGGGGGGTAATAACCCCCATACCCACAATCATAACCATTATGACACCGAACCATATAGGATCATACCCGAGCAAATCCACGGCTACCGGAAAAAATATTGGTATAGTAAGCAAGACCAGTGCCAGGGCGTCAATAAAACAACCCAGTACCAGGCTAATCAGTAAAATAACTCCCATTACCGCAAAGGGCGGTAGCGGTAAAGAACCGGCCCAACTAGCCAGTTCAAAAGGGATTCTGCTTATCGCCATAAACCGACCAAAGATAGTCGCTCCGGCAACTAATAACATAATCATGGCGGTTGTGCGTGTGGTATCAAAAAGGGACTTTTTAAACCCCTCCCAATTGATTCTCCTGAACAGCAGGGCCACTACCAGAACCCCGGCCGCACCTACTGCCCCCGCTTCGGTTGGTGTGAACCAACCTTTGAACAAACCACCTATTGACAGAGTAAATATAATTAAAACTTCAATTAATCCGCCTTTTAAGGTGCCGGCCCTTTCTGCCCAACTAGCCCTGGGCCCCGCCGGTCCAATATTAGGATTGCGGGTGGCAAGTATGTATACTAGACCCATATACAAGAGCATAAGGAGAATACCCGGCAAAATGCCGGCCATAAAAAGTTTGCCCACCGATTGTTCCGTGGCAATTCCGTAGACTATCAGGATTACACTTGGGGGTATCAAAACCCCAAGAACCCCACCCGCGGCAACGTTAGCAGTAGCAAATGAATCGTCATATTTGTACTTTTTCATTTCCGGCAGAGCAATGGCACCCATTGTAGCGGCCGTGGCTGTATTGGAGCCACATATTGCCCCAAACACCCCGCAGGCCGCCTGGGTTGCAATTGCCAAGCCTCCGGGTAAATGGCCGATGAGCTTGTAGGCAAATACATATAACCGAGTCCCAATTCCGGAATAGAAAGCCAAAAAACCCATCCAAACAAACATGGCAATAACACTTAGGTTGTAGGCCGAAAAAGTAGCATATATCTCCTTGGCCACCATATTGAAGGCGGCCTGGGTTGATGTTAGAACACAAAAACCCAGTACCCCCACCAAGGCCATGGCATAGGCAATGGGCATACGCAAAACCAACAAAACGAAAAATCCCAGTGTGCCGATAAGACCAATAGCGAAAGGGGTCATCTTTTAACTGCCACCCTTTTAATAGAATCGAGAAAATTTACCAACAATACTAGGCAAAGAGCAAACACACCGAAAGCCACAAAGAATACTATAGGGTAAAAAGGTGTCTGGGTAGTTGGCGAAACAACACCGCGTGCTATTAAACTGTTGGCAAAACTACATATATACCAGGCGGCGAAAGCCCAAAATACAAGAGCCGCAACGTTTGTAAAGGCATCAATAAAAGCCTGCTTCCGGTGGGACAAACGGTTAACAATAAAGTCAACCGCTATGTGCCCATTTTGAACCGCACAGTTTGCAACCGCTAGACCAACCACCAGGGCAGTTAGAAAACCAACGTATTCGTATGTGCCAAGTATAGAAAAACTAGTAAGTCGGCGTAACAAAATATTAGCCACTACCAGTAGCATGGTCGCCACCAAACATATACCCGCCAACATATCTAGCGCACGGCTTATCTTGACAACAAAGCCTGAAATTTGTTTCATGTCGCTCCAACCTCCATTGAAATTGCCTGTAACTGCACACAGCGCGAGGGATTTTGCCTTTATGTTGATATGCCGGGACAGACGCAACTACCCTTCTTCTTGATCAAATCTTTCCGCTAAACTCTTTACAGTATCCAATATTTCTTGTCCTTCAAAACCCTTTTCATTCATGCCAGCAACAAACTCCTCCTGGATGGGACTAATTATATCAATCCACAAGTCCTTTTCCTCATCGGAAAGGGTAATTACTTCCATACCCATTTCATTCACTGCCCAATTGAGGGCCGCCTCATTTTGTTTATCCCACAAACTTGCCGCTACTTCCTCAAAATATTTCTCATTGACCAGCTCGATAGACTCTTGAATTTCGGGGGAAAAAGAATTCCAAACATCAAGATTCATCGTTACAAAAAACAGGGTGTTGTACAGAAAGGGGGTCAAAGTTAGGTAATCTGTAACTTCCGCGTGCCTCCACCCCTGCAAAACCTCAATCGGGGATAGGTTCCCCTGAACGACACCCTTGGATAGCGATTCATAAGCATCCGACTGCGGCATTGCCACAGGAACGGCGCCTAACATTTCCAATGTTTGGGCACTCAAACCCGTTGCCCTTATTTCCAGACCTTGCAGATCGCCCTTATTCCTTACCGGAACCTTGGTAAATAAATCCCCCGAACCAGTGGTAAGCACCATCATTAATTTCGTATCCTGAACCTCAGCGGGATCTAGTTGCTTGATTCCCTCCCAAGCCGTTTTGCTGGCCACCCAGGAGCTTTTATAGGTGATTCCCGGAAGCTCGAAGACCTCAAGAACAGGGAAATGTCCGCGCGTATAGGCGAAACAAGAAAGCCCCAATTCTGCAATGCCATCAACCACCCCATCATAGATATCATTTGATTTTAGCAAGGTTTCACCGGGGTAGCTTTCAATCTTTACCTTTCCGTCAGTGGCCTCCTCAATGGCTTCCGCCCACGGCTGGATTAATTCTTTTTCAGCCGGATGGGTAGCAGGAAAAAAATGTGCGAGTTTTAACACAACTGTCCCATCATTGTTCCCACCGTTGCCATTGGGGCCTGCCGGCGAACAACCAACCACGAACAGCAACATGGCAAACATCACCGGCAACAGTGCCCTCTTGATAAATAATTTTTTCACTGGTTTTCATCCCCCTTTTTATATAAAAACAAAAAAACCCCCGTAGGAGTTTAAAGATGGTTATGGTTATCCCCGTGATTGTACCGAACAGAGGTACACCCATACAAGGGAATCACACATCTTATTCCTACCATGCAACCGTCCTACCCGTTATAAAGCTGAAAGACCAAACTCATCTACCATTCTACAAATCTACAAATCAATCTGCACTTTCATGCAAGATCGTATGAAGATCACTATACCATCTTTTGAATCGAATTACAATACTTTTGTGTATTTAATGTGCTAAAAAATCCAAAATAACCCCAGTGCCGCAACGATCAACACCAGACTGGGCCCCAATATTGATTTGTATGAAGTGAAAAAATCTGCCCTGAAATAGTCAACGGTCAAAATAAAACACAAATGTATGGGTGAAATCATCACCCCAACTATACCAGAAACAAAAGCCAACATAACATACCCCAGGGTGGGATCAATGATGGACATAATCAGAGGAAAGGATACCCCGACACAGGCCTGCACTATACCTGTCAGCATTCCGGCAATAGCCGGCAATATAATCAGAACAGGCAATAATGGTATGCCAATCGATGCAATATAATCACTTATTTCCACGATGGCCCCGGAAAGACCGAGAACATCCTTAAATGCCATTGTACCCCATGTTAACAAGACTATCCCTATTGTCAGGGGCTCTCTGAGGGTTCTAATTATCCCCCCCAGGGGGTATTGTTTGCTTATAGTAAGTGCGGCCAGGACAAACACTATTGCTATACCTATGGAAACGCCAAAAACCACCAGTAAAACCGTTATCCAAATTGGCCATGTATTTAAAAAAACACCTTTGATTGTTTTTCATGGCAATCATTATCGGCAAAATCGTTTACCTCACCCGGAACAGCCTTTCCGGCTTTCCTTTTTTTAAAAATAATCCAGTAACCCAACAATACCCATATAATTGAAAAGGGGATCATAACAAGGATCAGCGAGCCCAATGAAACCCCCGATATATGTGCGGCTAAAACTAAACCGGGGTAGAGCGGCAATGAATATTCCCATATGTGGCGAAACCAGTAGTTGATAAAAACCTTTTCCTCGGCCCTGTATGGCACGTCGGAGGTTGCCTGCTCCACTAGTGGCGCAGAAAACCTTGCACCCCCGGCGGAAGGTAGAAGACCGATAATTGCGGGTATCAAGGCTGTAAGTACACGCTGGTTAAGGGGTAAAACAAACAGGGATTTTGTCATTTCCTCGAGCATCCCCGTTTTCCTCATTACGGATTCTAGAACCATAATCAATACCAGTGCTACTACCAGTTCAATAGTTGTTCGATCAATAAATGTATAAAAGAATTGCTTGGCTAGGGCCTCTACCCCCAGGCCAAACAAAATCCCTAACAAAATCGTTGCCGCCATCATTGTATTGCCAATGCTGATTCTTCTACGAAGCATAACAATGATAAGTACAAAAATGACTACTACCTTGATTAGTGCTACCATAATTGTTACCTTTCTAAGCAAAATTTTTAATAACTGTAATTATACCATAAATATTCTTACAAGAGAATCTAAACCTGTATTATGGCAGAATGTGGGCGCCATATGATAAAAATGCCTTTTCCCAACTGTCCACATACATGCCCGTTGCCCACTCGGCCATAATTATCTCCGTCCCTTCACCAAGGTTAATTTCCGTCAAGGGAGTTTTAGACAACTGCTCTGTTTCTATCGCATAAACCCTCAATTTATTTTTCGTTTTTACCAAAATTATATCCTTTTGGGGTGACGTAAAGGCGTCCATGGCATCGGGGACACGATCCTTGATTTTGTTCCAATTCAACTTTAGCGCATCGTAAAATATTAAACTTTCAGGTGGAAGAATCTTGAGTTTGAAATCCTTTTTCCCCTTTGTTTCGCCATTTTGGTAGTTAACCCTACCCATGAAATACCAGTGGCCATTCTCCCGGGCAAGGCTGAAGTTTTCGCCGGAATCATCTTTATCCACGGATGTAATGCCCCTGTGTCCTAATGATTTTATGGCAACTTCCCTGGCACTTATATAGGCATTTAGCCCCTCATCCCCCAGAAGGTCGCTCACCTTAATCGCCCTGGGTGCCGACAATTTATCAATCGGGAGGACCTGCAGTTTACTTTCACCCGAACTGTTCTTCTCAATAGCAATATAATCATTGCCAACATAGTTAACAATTTTTACGGAAGGCTCGGTATAGGTCAAACCCTGTTGCGTTAATTCCTCCCCACCTTTTTGTGGTTTTGGCGCAACATTATTGGCAGTCAGTATATTCCCCATTCTTCCATCCGTATAAATATCACTGACCTCGAGTTCCCAAAAGCCGCCCATACGGGGGAAAAAAATCCGATTAGCGAAGAGCACGG
>CAZKPV010000056.1:5184-10367 GCA_964554735.1 uncultured Clostridia bacterium | reverse complement strand
AATAGATATTGCCGACATTCCGGAGGAGCAACGTATGCAGGAACGTGGATGGTAAAGGGGGTTGCCCGGTGAAACAGTCAAAAGATATCACCACAAATGAAGAAATGGAACCAGTCACGCTACTAATCAGGTGCTTAATAAACACGAGGTATATCCTATTGTGTTTTGTTTGTGTATGATAACCAATCCAATAAAAATATAAAAACCCCGGCGTTGACCGGATTTTGGATATGGCGAGAACACCTCTAAATATTCTTGGGGACGCTGTAGGTGCAGTAGCTGTTTCCCGGTCTGAAGGGGAACTAAATCCACCCGAGGAAGCTTCAGCTTCGGCTTAGGTACAAAGTTAAGTAAATCCAACCAAAGGGCCGGCTTGGCCGGCCCTAGTTCTTTTTTTGGGCTTTGTAACGATTTCATGAAATATATTAATGATGTATAATGATTTCAAGGTTAAGTATAACAACAATGGGGGTTCAATATGTCCATCAAATCAGTACATCCTGCTTTAGAACCTATGAAATCTGTTGCTCACGGTATTGCCGCCACATTTGGTAAGAATTGTGAGGTGGTTCTCCATGATCTCGAATACCCTTCCAACTCACTAATTTTTAAAACCGGAACCGTTACCAACAGAGGGATTGGTGCGCCTATTACCAACCTAGTTTTAAGGGCGCTTCGTCGGCACGGTAACCAAACTGAGGATTTAATAGGCTATCGCAACAAAACCAAAGATGGCAAAATATTAAAATCATCAACTATCTTTATTCGAGACGGCAACCAAAAAATCGTAGGTTGCATGTGTATTAATTTTGATTTAACCGAGTTTAACGTTATTCAAAGTATAGTGGACGAGTTTTGCAGATTAAAGGATTTGGGTGAGGAGGGTTATGAACATACGGAGGAACAGTTCGCCAAAGATATTAACGAGGTAGTTGATAATGTGGTGGAAAGTGTTCTGCGTGAGGTGGGTAAGCCAGTACCGGTTATGACCAAAAGTGAAAAAGTCCAGGTGGTTGAAATGCTAGATGATCGGGGTATTTTTTTAGTGAAAGGAGCAGTGGATGTTGTCGCCTTGGCCCTTGCGGTCTCCAAATATACGGTCTATAATTATTTAGAAGAGGCAAGGGCTTTGAAAGGTAGCAGGGATGCAATCCTGTAGCCCTCACAGTAACATATTGCTCTTAGCAAGCATACTATATTCCAAACGCAGAAGAAGGGTTAATATGATAATTCATGTAGTGGATGATTATGAGCAGTTAAGCATTAAAGCCGCAGGTATAGTGGCCGACCAGATCAGTTCAAAGAGCAATACCGTACTAGGGCTTGCAACAGGATCCACCCCCGAGGGGATGTATAAACTCCTTGTAGAGATGCACCGTGGGGGAATGGACTTTAGTCAGGTAGTTGCCTTCAATCTCGATGAGTATATTGGCCTTCCGCCCGATCATCCTCAAAGTTACAACTACTATATGTACCATAAATTTTTTAAACACATAAATATACCGCCGGAGAATATCCACATTCCGGAAGGAATCGCGGAAGATTTTGAGATGGTGTGTTCGGAATATGATCAACGGATTAATGAGGCCGGGGGTATTGATCTTTTGGTTTTGGGGGTAGGGCGCAATGGTCATATCGGCTTTAACGAGCCAAATTCACACCTAAATATAGGCACCCATGTTATTGGACTTACGGAAAACACCATTAAAGTTAACGGAAGGTTTTTTCGTTCTTTGGACGAGGTTCCCCGCCGGGCCATAACCATGGGTATGGGTTCCATTCTCAAGGCCCGGAAAATCGTATTATTGGCTAATGGGGTAAAAAAAGCACCGGCAATTAAGGAGACTGTAAGTGGTAAAATTACCACGGAAGTGCCGGTTTCTTTGTTACAGCTACACCCCGAGTTGACGATCATCGTTGATAAGGAGGCGGCCTCCTTAATTAAGGGGGTTAACGGGGTTTCCTAAAATGAACATAGAAGCTGGTGCCGGTTTCGTTGGATTTCACATTTATTTTGGCATCGTGGTTATCGGCAATGTTGTAACTTATGGCCAGGCCCAGGCCTGTGCCTTTTTCCTTGGTAGTAAAGAAGGGGGTACCCAGTTTTGTCAGGGATTTTGTGTCGATACCGCATCCCCGGTCTTTAACCTCTAATACGACATCCTCACACGTATAGGTCCTGATGGTTAATGCGCCGCCCTTGGGCATTGCCTCTAACCCATTACGTACAAGGTTAAGGATGAGTTGGCGTATCTGCCTGTTATCCAGGGGGATATCGGGTAATGCCCCCAAGTCCAAATTGATCATTTTTCCTTTAATCTTGGCATCGGACTCTATTAGGGGGTACATAGTTTCAATTATAGAGTTTAAATCCTGCACTTTGAGCCTTGTAGGTGTATTTTTGGTTATCGAAAGAAATTCAGACAATATGGAGTTGACCCTGTCTATCTCGCTCAGCATTAAATCAAAATAATGTAGGTGATCATTGTACTTTTTTTTGGTACTCAGTAACTGAAGCAACCCACGAACGGTGGTTAAGGGGTTTCTGATTTCATGTCCGATACCTGCCCCCATCTCACCCACTAGACTTAAGCATTCATAACGAACCATTTCAGCCTCAAATTTCTTGCGTTCGGTAACATCCTTTAGGTGCTCCAAAATACCAACTACATTGCCATCGGTATCGCAGTAGGGTGTCGCCGTTATCATATGGAAGACCACGGAACCATCTTCCAGGACCTTGTCATGGTTGTAGTTTGCTTCATTTTCATCCTCTAAAACGCGGATCATCATGCAGTTGGGGGTATTGCAGATGGGTTTGTGCAATACCTCATAACATTTTTTACCGACAAACTCACGTGCATCCCGTCCTGTTATTTTTGCAAAGGACTTGTTTATCCTCCGGATATTAAAATCCTTGTCTATAACGCACAGCCCATCGGAGGTGGCTTGGAAAATCTGATCGAGGTCCGAGTAAGCAAATTTGAGTTCTTGCTCCCGGTTTTCAATTATTTCGGCCATGTTATCGAATGCCCGGGCGAGTTCACCCAGTTCACCCGCGCCGTGGGGTATATTGGTACGCGCGTTCATTTTGCCTTGGGCCAGTTCCTTGGTTGTAGACAGCAAGGAATTAAACCCATGTAGAATTAACCCGTTGACTCCCGTTAGGGCAGTAATAATCATCAAAAGGGCGATCATGCCAATTATGAGATAGGTGCGGTACATTATCCGGTTTACACTTGCCAATACAGTTTCCTTGGATATTCCAACGCTTAAATGCAAATGGCCGGCACCCATGTCATTTCTTAATTTTTTAAAGGCAAAAAAACGTGTGGTGCCCTGGGGGTCGGTGGCTTCAACCATATCTTTGTCATTGCCACCGACTATAGCATCCCATATGTCGTTTCCCTCGGCGGTTTTTCCTACATGCTTTTCCGGATCGGGATAGTGGGCTATAATTGTCCCATTTTGATCCCACAATGCCAGACAGGAATCTCTGGGCATTGGGGCCTCGGACAATTGTTCGCTTAATTTGTCGAGATCAAGGTTTACCACAAGCACCGACTGTATATGGCCGGGTTCGGAAAGCACAGGGAAACTCAAGGGAATGGACGATTTGCCGGATATCATGTCGGTTTGGTATGTTCCCACGGTAAATTGGAGGGAATCCATTGTTTTTCTAAAATGCTGTTGACCGGATTGGTTGAACCAATTGTGTCCCCCCGGGGTTGTGTAGATAATGTAACCATCCGTATCCACCAATGAAATAGATAGGTGGTTAGGGTAGTGTTTTATAAACGCATCAAGGGCACCTTTAGATGCTATGTAATTCCCGCTACGTATCTGTTCATTGCTTGCCAAACCGGCAAGTAGTCGGCGGGTTTCGTTTATGTTGTGTTCCTGTTCTTTCGAAACGGAATGTATCAGGCCAAAGGCCTCTTCCCTAGAATGTTGTATCGCTAATTTTTTTTCTTCATCGGCCATAAACAAAAGAATTACAAATGCCGGTATCATGGTGACGGCTATAATCAAAAGAATACGGACACGAAGGCCGGAAAAGAAAGATCTCAAATTTATGCACCCCCACATAATGGTGCCGCTTCCAATAGATTCGACGGGAAACGCCGTATTCCTTTATGTATCTATTCTTTCGCTGTGGCTGTATATGTTCAATCTTGTCCCACGGGCAAAGCCAGCGATAGTAATACCGTAATAGTTGCCCAGATCTATAGCAAGGTGGGAACAAGCCGAACGTGACACTATTAAGGGGATCCCGCCACGGGAGGCTTTTTTTACAATGTCGGCCTGTACACGTCCACTTAAAAGTAGGCATTTATCATCGGTGTTGGTGTTATTTAGAAATGTCCGGCCCAGTATCTTGTCAACCGCATTATGACGGCCTATATCTTCATATATATAAAGTATCTTTTTGGTGTCCGCCAAGGCGGCACTGTGCACTCCCCCGGTAAGTTGAAATGTTTCCGATTTTTTTTCCAGCGTATTCATTATATTAAGGAGGTGCAGAGCCTTAAAATGGCAGGCTGATTCTATTGGTTGGATTTCACTGAGGGTAGTGGATGGGGAGATTCTTACATCAACAGTGCGGTTTTCCTTGTCAAAGCACATTTCTCTTATTTCGGAGGGCTTCCGGAGTAAACCTCTGTTTAACAAATAGCCGGCAACTAATACCTCGTAATCACTTGGCGAGCAGAGAAGTGTTGAAAACTCGGACCCATTGACATAAACCTTTAGTTGTTTTTCTTTTACTACAAGATCATCTTTGGATCGCATTATGCCATTACTGTACTGAACAGTGTTCACTCTCTCATAAAATGTTGTCAATCCTGCCGACTCCCTCGTTTACTCTTGATTTTTCTTGCAAAACTGTAGTATGTGATAAATTATACAGTATAATGAAAGTAATAGAAAGCGGGGGTTGATAACCATACTAAGTAATCCTTGTGGGATGGCTCGGGCAAATATCTTTGAAGAGGCGGAGGTCGACGGGATAGCTGTTTACTTTGGTTCGGGGGTGGACCCGGCCAATTCACCGGCGCAATTTTTCGTAGCTTGGGGTATGGAAATTTTAAAAGGTGGCCTTGTACATACTTATAACAGTGAGGGTCCGGACCAAGGGATACTTTGGTTCGTTGATGAGGACGAGGCGGAAGATAGGTTTAACT
>CAZKPV010000056.1:1004-5174 GCA_964554735.1 uncultured Clostridia bacterium | reverse complement strand
GGCATAGGTGTTTGATATTTTTCCGCATGCGGTCCTGTATGTTTGTCTGCCGGGGTCGCAGGATTTGCCAATCTAACGCGTTAGCCTATGGCACGTCTTAACCCATTTTTTCGTGCATACTGAACGGCCTTATTGTATTCATTACCGGTTATCCTTCTGGACAGTTCGGGAAAAGTGTGGGCCTTATGGGCGGGGTAGTACTGCCTCATAATATTTACCATAGTGTCTTTTGATATTTCCCCTGCAATAAATTCCATGATTTTTTCCGTTCCCGCAAAATTTTCCGGCATGACCAGATGTCGTACAAGGAGCCCCTTGTAAGCCCTACCGGCGGAATCTGTCCTTAGATCTCCTACCTGCCTGTGCATTTCCTTTACGGCAATGGTAGCCATGTCAAAATAGTTTGGGGCTTTAGTGTATTTTTTGGCGATTTTATTGCTGCTAAATTTCAGGTCGGGCATGTATATGTCAATGATACCGTCTAACAGTTTGAGGGTGTCGATATCGTCATAACCCCCGCTATTGTAAACCAGGGGCAATTTCAGGCCCCCCTCAATTGCAAGGGGGAGGCCTGCCACGATTTGGGGAACATAGTGGGACGGGGTGACAAAATTTATATTGTGGCATCCCCTTGCCTGCAGTGAAAGCATGATGTCCGCAAGTCTGCTTGCGCTGATTTCGGAGCCGCTTCCGTGACAACTGATATCGTAATTTTGGCAAAAGACACATTGCAAGGAACAGTGGCTGAAAAAGATTGTTCCGGATCCCCCGGATCCTACCAGCACCCTTTCCTCCCCAAAATGCGGCCCATAACTTGCTGTAACCATGTCCTTTCCCGCACCACAGATTCCTGTTTCATTTTTAAGCCTGTCAACCTTGCAATGATGTGGGCAAACGGTACAGCTCTTTAGTTTGTCCTTTAGCCGGCTAATCCTTTCCTGCAACTCTCCGGTTTCGTACAGGTTTATGTAGCCCGGCAAATAGTTGTCCAAGCAGTTGTCTGGCTTCATTTCATTCCCTCCTACTTTTACAGCCATTTTAAGACATGGCTTGCGAAGCTCTCAAAATCATCTAACCTCTGTAGGCTATCGTAAACAATCCTTTAAAATGATAAAAATGTCCCCATACCCATAGGGGGGGCGGTAGCCTCTATCGGCGACTATATGACTGCCAATATGGTTTCATTTTACCACATGCGTCAGTGGGTTGACCACACCGGGCCAATAATGATGGAAATGTGAAAATAAAGCACCGTTACGTTCTAACGGTGCCCTAACTCTAACTCCGCCGGTTAGTAGGTGAATGTGAAGGCGCCCATAATTTTGCTCAGTGGGCGTGACTGTAAAAATTTATTGGTTACCCACGATTCGAAAAAGTAAATGGCTCCGTTTGAGGGATCCCAACCGTTTATTGCATCCTCGGCGGCCCGTCTAGCGGACGCACTGGCCGGCCGGTTTATCCACCCATTTAGGACAGGCTCAAACTGGTACCTCCCGTCCGGGTTCACCTGGTACACCACCCCGGGAATGGTATTGGGAAAATGCTTGCTGTCAATGCGGTTTAAGATTACGGCACCTACCGCCACCTGTGTTTCATAGGATTCGGAATCCGCCTCTGCGGTAATTATCCGTGCCAGCAAATCAAAATCAGATCTGCTAAAGTTGCCCCTACTAACAGTTCGATTTGCCGTGGCCGGGGCTGAAGGGGTATTGTTCCGTTGTATCTGTGTTTGCGGTATGTAAAGTACCTGGCCCGGGTAAATGTGGGAGTTACCAAGTTGGTTGATCTTTTGTATATCCACATAATTTACCCCAAATTTCTTTCCAATGAGATACGGCGTGTCCCCTCTTTGGACAGTATATTTTACTGGGATGTTGAGCCTTTGGCCCGGGTAGATGGAATCATTCCATTGGTTGTTGGCGTAGCGGAGTGCGAACTGGTCAACGCCATACCACTGGCTTATCTTGAAAAGGGACTCCCCCCGGCTCACAGTATGTATTTGGGCCATGGCAACCGTCGGGAAAATTAGCAGCAAAGCAATCACCAGTAAAAATCGCACAACAGTTTTTCTGATACAGTTTTCATCATTCATCTTTGAGTCATTCCTCCTAGGCTGTTTTATTGTCAGCTTTTATTATACAAGCCCACAGCTTTATGGCTCAAGCTGTAAAATATGGGAATTAAAAGATTGGTGCTATGTTGGAGTTGTCTTTGTTTTTTTGTTGCTTCGGTGTTATTATAAAGCAAATAAACGACAATCAAACACTGAAAGGTGGTTGAGTGGTGAAGATTAAAGAGATTTTAAATGGCGTTACCGATTATTTAACACCCAGGCAAAGCGTGTCTGATGCATGGGAGCAGATTATAAACAGTAATGCTTCTGGGCTTCCTGTAATAGACGGTCATGGTGAGATTGTTGGTTTGCTATCAAGAGACATTATTTTTAAACTAGGGCCGCAATTATTAATGAGGCCCACAATTGTTTCGGACATAATGAGTAGGGATTTCCTGGTGGTTGATCAGGAAACAGCCTTGTTGCAGGCGTGGATGATGCATGGTACGCAGTTTATTGTTGTTGACAAAAACAAAAACCTCTTGGGGGTTGTTGATAAAAAAGATATTACCCCTATGTTATTTACTACCGCTAGCGGCATGCTTTACCAATTTGAAACTATCCTTGATTCTGCACACAACGGGATAGTGGCGGTGGATAAACAGGGTATTGTGACCATATTTAATAGGGCGGCGGAAAAGATAACCCGTCGTCCCAAAAGTCAGGCAATTGGCAGACACCTTTCGGAGGTAATCATACCGCAGGGTTTGTTGAAAATTTTAGAGGAGGGGAAAAAACAATCGCAACATAGGTTTCAGGTGGATTATTCCAAGGGACGCCATATATATCTGACTAACCGTACACCCATATTAGAAAATGGTGAAGTGGTTGGGGCCGTGGGGATATTTCAGGATATATCGGAATTCGAGTTTGTTTCACAGGAGTTGAATTCAGTCAAGGAGTTGAACAAGGAACTGGAGTGCATTATAGAATCTTCTTTTGATGGAATAATAATTACAGATTCTCATGGAACAATACTGGAGGATAATAAGGCACATCAACGGATAACCGGTATAGATAGCATAAAAGGTAAAACTATGCATGACCTTGTCAAAGAGGGTATCTATTCAACTCCTATTGCGGATAGGATAGTAAGAAAACAAAAGCCGCTAACGTATATGGAGCAAACAGACAGTGGCAACCGGCTTCTGATTACGGGGAATCCGGTAAAGAACGAAAAAGGTGAAATCTTTAGGGTTGTAATCAATGTTAGGGATATAACTGAGCTTAATGAACTGCAAGAGGAGCTGCAATACAGCAGGGAGTTAAGTGAAGGCTACCAATATGAACTCACACGGCTACAAAATGAAATATTTGAGGATCAAGAGCTGGTATTTGTGTCATCAAAAATGAAAGAACTCATCAATGTGGCTTTAAGGGTAGCACGAGTTGATTCAACTGTTTTGCTACTGGGTGAATCGGGTACGGGGAAAAGTATAATCGCCAAGATCATACACGCCAACAGTGGCCGAAAAAAAGGGCCGTTTGTAACAATAAACTGCGGCGCCATTCCGGAAAATTTGCTTGAGTCGGAACTCTTCGGCTATGAAAAAGGTGCGTTTACCGGGGCAAGCAAGGAAGGAAAAGTAGGTTTATTCGAGTTGGCTAATAACGGCACATTATTCCTTGATGAAATTGGTGACCTGCCCCTTCCTTTTCAAGTTAAAATCTTAAGGGCTATACAGGAAAGGGAGATAATACGTGTCGGGGGGACCAAAGCACGACCGATTAATGTAAGAATATTGGCGGCAACCAATAAGGACCTAGAGAAGCTTGTCAGTGAGGGTAGTTTTCGGGATGATTTGTATTTCCGTCTAAACGTTGTGCCCTTGAAGGTCTTGCCATTGAGGGAACGAAAGGAAGATATTGTTCCTTTGCTATGTATGTTCAATAAAAGGTTTGGGTCGACATACAGCATAAAAAGGGATTTTGCACCAGAGGTCATTGATGCATTATTGGATTACCATTGGCCAGGTAATGTTCGTGAACTGGAAAATGTAGTTGAGAGGTTAATGGTCACCTCGGCCGGACGGTTAATCATACGCGATGACTTGCCG
>CAZKPV010000056.1:316-981 GCA_964554735.1 uncultured Clostridia bacterium | reverse complement strand
TCACAGGTATATTGCCCTTGAGACAGGCGGTATTGGAAGTCGAAAGACAACTGCTTGATAGGGCCATGCGTGATTATGGTAGCACTTACAAGGCTGCCAAGGTTCTAGAGGTTAATCAGTCAACTGTGGTACGGAAAATTAACAAGATAAAACAAAATGGTTTGCGAAAAGGGTAGGTTTTTGCTCTAGCTGGATATGTGCTTTAATGGTTAATGCCAATAATTTTCGTAATGGGGAAAAAAAATAATGCAACAATGCACAGACGCATTTGTCATGCATTGCTGCATTATTTTTTTTGTGCCTATCGGGGGTCGTGCAGGCCCCCGTATTTTTTTTGTGCCTTGGTATTGGTGAAGGCCAGTGGGATGTGACTAGATGATGGCATGATATTTGCACTTTGTACTTTTGCAGACAAGAAATATAATTAGGAAGGATTTTCCAACAACTACGGAGGTGTAGCAGATGAGATTTGAGTTATCTGATGAACTGTTGGCCATAAAAAAAGTTGCAAGAAATTTTGCTGAAAAGGAGATTCTTCCAACAGTTGATGAGGATGACAAGGCACATCGATTCCGAAGGGATATCGTTGAAAAGATGGGGGAACTGGGATTCCTCGGTTGTGTGATCCCCGAGGAATACGGTGGTAATGAAATGGGTTTTCTGGC
>CAZKPV010000056.1:0-306 GCA_964554735.1 uncultured Clostridia bacterium | reverse complement strand
TATTGCGCTTTGGCAGTGAGGAGTTAAAGGAGAAGTGGATCCCCGGCCTGGTGGATGCGAAATATATGGGGTGTTTTGCTATCACGGAACCTAACGCTGGCTCCGATGTGGCCGCCATGAAAACCAAAGCCGTTTTAGATGGCGACCATTATGTTCTCAATGGGAGCAAAATGTGGATTTCAAATGCACCTGTTGCTGATATGGGGCTTGTGTATGCCTATACCGATCCAACAAAGCCCGTTAAAGGGATGTCTGCTTTTGTTGTGGATTTTAAGACCGAGGGCATTATAGTTGACACCATCACGG
>CAZKPV010000055.1:2024-10378 GCA_964554735.1 uncultured Clostridia bacterium | reverse complement strand
TCGGAGCCGGTATACCTTGTCCATAACCTTGTACATTTCCTGGGGGACGGATGCCTTTTCAACGGTTTCCTTGGCAACAAGATTTATTTTTCGTACCTCCTTTTCTTTACTAAAAACAATGTATTCCCCCACCTTTTGGCCTTTTTCCACCGGTGCGGTCAGTCTTTTTGAATACACCTTTTCGGAACTGATATCCTTTTCCCCACCTTTTTCTACAACAACACTTACCCTGTCATCGGTCACAATGTCCACACTGTCGCTAATACCCTTTTCCACCGGTATGCTTTCAATCAGGGCGTTTTTATCGGCTATATTGACCGATTTATATCTGGCGAAACCATAGTTGTATATCCTGATTGATTCCCGAAAATGCCCTCTTGTCTCGGGAACGCCCAGCACAGCCACTATTAACCGCAATCCATCCCGTTCCGCCGAGGAGGCAAGACAATAGGCGGCTTCATTGGTCCAACCTGTTTTCCCGAAATCAACTCCTTCATACCACCAAAGCAACTTGTTCAGATTCCATAATTTGAAGTCGCCGCCCCTTAAATCGTATTCCTTGATTGTGGCAAATTCCTTGTAGAGATCATGTTTGATTACTTCCCTCATCAACAGGGTCAGGTCATAGGCGGTGGTATAATGATTTTCCACCGGTAGCCCGGTAGGATTGGAGTAATGCGTATCCTTCATACCCAACTCTGCCGCCCTGCTGTTCATCATGTCGACAAAAACTTCTTCAGACCCGGCGACATGTTCTGCAACGGCAACACTAGAATCATTGGCGGAACCTACCATGACACCGAGGAGCATTTCCTTCATGGTCATTTCCTCACCCGGCTCCAGAAAAACCTGTGACCCCCCCATACCCGCGGCATATTCGCTTGCCACAACCGTATCCTCCAACTTAACATCCCCGCGCTCTAGGGCTTCAATAGCAAGCAGAGAGGTCATAATTTTAGTTACGCTTGCCATTGGCAAACGCTTGGTGGGTTCCTTTTCGAATAGAACCTTCCCGGTGGAGGCCTCTACCATGATGGCCGATAGTGCGGACGTCTCTAGGGAAGGCTGTTGTTTTTCGCCTTCCGCGGGGGCAGCACCGGCACTTACACATGCCGCTAGAAGCAGCACCACCATTAAAAATACTGTTATCAATACCTTTCTGGACTTCATTTTCCTTCATCCCCCTTAATTTATCGTGGTTTTTTTATTTTCCCCGCAAATTCGGCTTATATGCCGGCATTCCCCACAACTGTATATATTTATTACATGTAGACATTCGTAAACAGCAATTGTCAAGAAAAGCAGGGGGGATGATTAGTTAAATATTCGCAAGAGTCTGACTAGACTGCCACTTTTCGCCGAAGGGTTTTTAGGGTATATTTATTGCATGTAGTTATTTATGGAGGTGATTATGTCGTGCATGATGCAATTAATTTACCTAAGGAAAAACTCTTTGAGCTCCTGGTAGACTTTTCGAAGCGCTGGCTAGCCCATGATGGTCTTTGGTTCCAGGCCGTTGAAAGAAATCACGGTATGGATGAGGCTATAAAACTGGATATCGAAGCATGGGAAATATTTACCGTGCTCGAGGCCAAGCGTATTATGAGATTTCTTGAGCTTCCCGAAAAAGGCGGTTTACAGTCACTAAAAAAAGCCCTAAACTACAGGCTTTACGCTTTTATCAACGTTCAGGAATCAATCGAAGAGGGAGAAAACAAATTAATATTCCGTATGAACGACTGCCGTGTTCAATCCGCGAGAAAACGTAGGGGGCTGGATGACTTCCCCTGTAAGCCCGTGGGTATAGTTGAATACGGTAAATTTGCGGAAACAATCGACCCTCGCATAAAAACGAAATGTATTTGCTGCCCGCCGGATGAACACCCGGAGGAATACTATTGTGCCTGGGAATTTACAATAGTGGAATAGGCCGGACCGGAAAAGCCCGCTTTACAAAGCGGGCTTTTAATCTTCACCGAATTACCTGCAATACCACTTTTTCTTTTTCCGCCCTGTGATCGTTAATTAAAAACGCGGACTCTGCCGCCTTTATCGCTTCACCACAGTCATGTAAATTTGTGTGTAAGATACACAATATTTCCCCAACGCCCACCCTATCGCCTGTTTTTTTCTTTAGGCTTATCCCCGCAGCGTGGTCAATTTGGTCGCCGAGCTTTTTCCTTCCGGCCCCTAAAACCATGGCTGCCCTGCCTATTTGTTGGGCATTAATTGCCTGCACATATCCCGCAGTCTCGGCTTTCACCTTTACGCTGTATCCGGCCGTGGGCAACAGACCGGGGTCATTGACGACCAGAGGATTCCCTCCCTGATTTTTTATCAGCTGCCTTAGTTGGGGTAGGGCCTCCCCCTTGGACAACACATCTTCCAACTGCCGATAGGCCTCATCAAAAGATGAAAACACACCGCCCTCGAGGGTCATCAAGGAAGCCAGTGTCAACGATATTTCCCTTAAATCCTCTATGTTATCACCTGCCAAGACTTTCATGGCTTCCACAACTTCGTTGGCATTGCCTATCTCAAAACCAAGGGGCTGGTTCATATTGGATATAACGGCGCTTGTTCTTTTGCCGGCCCCTTTCCCTATGTTTACCATGGTTTGGGCAAGTTCCAATGCCTCATCAATCGTTTTCATAAAAGCCCCTGTCCCCATTTTGACGTCAAGCACTATGGCATCCGCGCCGGAGGCAATTTTTTTACTCATAACCGAACTGGCAATTAAAGGTACCGATTCAACGGTTGCCGTAACATCCCTCAAAGAGTAAAGTTTCCTGTCAGCGGGTGTAAGATCCGCGGTCTGACTCATAATCGCCACCTTGTGTTTATTTACGTTGTTGACAAATTCCTCCCGGGTAAGTCCGGTTCTGAAGCCCGGAATCGACTCCAACTTGTCAATCGTACCCCCGGTGTGTCCGAGTCCCCTACCGGCCATTTTAGCCACGGGAATACCGGCGTGGGACACCAAAGGAAGCAAAATTAAACTTACCTTGTCGCCGACGCCACCCGTGGAATGTTTATCTACCTTGACCCCCTTTATTGGCGACAGGTCAACGGTCTCACCGGAATCAACCAGTGCCAAAGTGAGGTCAACTACCTCCTGCCTGTTCATCCCGCAATAGTATATGGCCATTAACAGTGCCGACATTTGATAGTCGGGAATATCACCCCGGGTAAAACCGCCTATGATATAATTAATTTCGCTTTCGTTTAAAACCCCGCCGTCCCGCTTTTTTTGTATTAAATCTACCATTCTCATATTGCCTGAATCTCCCTAATAGCGCTTCCCCAATATTTCCTTCAAAAAACTCCGACCGAAGGGTACTTTTACGCCAAAGATTTCCGCGATTGTTGCGCCCAAATCGGCAAAGGTTTCTCTTGTTCCCAAGTTAGTACCCTTTTTGACTAAATCCCCATATACAAGGAGCGGCACATATTCCCGGGAATGGTCCGTCCCCGGCGTGGTGGGGTCGCAACCATGGTCGGCCGTAAGTATAAGCAGTTCGCCGCCACCTAACTTGCCGGTTATTTCCGGAAGGCGGCGGTCAAACTGTTCCAAGGCGCGGGCGTAGCCCTCAGGGTCCTTGCGATGTCCGTAAAGCATATCGAAATCTACCAGGTTTGTAAAAATCAGCCCATCACTTTTTGAGCGCATGAAGGACAATGTTTTATCTATCCCGTCATCATTGCCGGAAATGTGTACTGACTCGCTTATTCCCTTCCCGGCAAATATCTCCTTTATTTTCCCCACGGCAACAACCGTTTTCCCGGCCTGTATAAGCCTGTCCAGTAGGGTGTCCTCGGGTGGTTCAACCGAAAAATCCCTCCGTCTGTCCGTACGCACAAAACTTCCGGGTTTACCTATAAAAGGCCGTGCTATAACCCGCCCAACAGCATGCTCACCCGATAGAATTTTTCTAGCATGGCCACACATTTCATATAGCTCATCCACGGGGGTTATATCCTCATGGGCCGCTATTTGAAACACACTATCGGCCGAGGTGTAGACTATTGGTCTGCCGGTTTTTATATGTTGTTCACCCAGTTCTTCAATTATCTCCGTACCCGAGGCCGCCGTGTTCCCCAAAACCTCTTTCCCAATCCCCTCCTGAAAGGCCACTATGACTTCGGGGGGAAAGCCATCCGGGTATACAGGAAAGGGCTTGTCCAAAACCAAACCCGCCAGTTCCCAATGGCCCGTGGTGGTGTCCTTGCCGGGTGATTTTTCTTTCATTTTTCCGTAGGCGGCCGTGGAGGATCTCCAGGGCGGCACTCCTAAAATGTCCGTTATATTGCCAAGCCCCATCTGGGTGAGGTTTGGCAAACTCAAGCCTCCCACGGCCCTGGCCGTGTTTGCCAAGGTGTTGCTTCCCTCATCGCCGTATTTGCCGGCATCGGGTAGGGCCCCGACTCCGACGCTGTCCAAAACTACCAACACAACTTTTTTTATCTTGCCCAATATTGCCGCCTCCCTTGGCCCGGCCACCCAGTCACTTTCTGGCCCTGGGATGTGCCTGATCATAAACTTGTTTCAACCGCCGTTTAGTTAGGTGTGTATATATTTGTGTCGTGGAAATATCGGCATGCCCAAGCATTTCCTGTACCGAACGCAAATCCGCCCCGTTTTCCAGTAGATGCGTGGCGAAGGAATGTCTCAAGGTATGGGGCGTTATTACCTTTTTTATTTGGGCCTTATATGCATACTTTTTGATTATCTTCCAAAAACCCTGCCTTGTTAAACGATTACCCCTTTGGTTTAAAAATAAAGAGTCACTTTGCCTACCTTTTGTCAACTTTACCCTTCCACGGGCAAGGTATTCGCGGATATACTTCCTGGCCTCCCTCCCTACGGGCACCATTCTTTCCTTGGACCCCTTGCCAAAACACCGCACATAACCCGATTCTAAATTTACATGCTCAATATCCAACGAAACCAGTTCGGTTACTCGCATTCCCGTTGCGTAAAGCAACTCGAGCATGGCCTTATCCCGAATACCTGCTGGTGTACCCAGATGGGGCTGGTTCAACAAATTGGAAACTTCCTTAACCGTAAGCACATGGGGAAGTTTGTTTGTATGTTTTGGTGATTCAAGGTTTAAAGTTGGATTTTTCGCTATGACATTTTCAGCCACTAAAAAGCGGTAAAAGGATTTTAACGAGGCCACGCTACGGGATATGGTTGACGGTGCCTTGCCTGTCTTGCGCAGGTGCAGTAAATAGGCGGAGATTGTGTTGCTGTCCACATTTTTTACCGCCCTGATTCCTTTACGTTGTAAAAAGTTAATATGCGAGATAAGGTCAAGCCGGTATGATACCAATGTATTTTCCGCCAGTCCACGCTCAACTGCAAGGTAGTAAATGTATTCGTCCACCAGGGATTTCATAACCCACCTCCAGAAACTATTTACAAAAGCCCCCGGAGTACTATTTCCACAATAATCCAAATTATCCTCTTTACCCGGCGCCAATATTCCTCACCAGGTAGTTAAAGAGCATCAAAATTATCGCCAACAAAAACAACATTCTTAATAAAAAAAGCAGTTTCTCTCTCGCGCTGACAATTATAAGAATTATACGGGGGATAGTGATCACCAGCCCTACACCAGGAATGACGCCGCAATTTTCAGCAAGGCCGGGGACAGGAAGGCTTCAACCATACCGGCCCCTAGCATAACTGTTAATACTACAAGCATAACCGCAGTATAGCTAGCAAGGGAAGGCCCCACCCTTTGCATGGGGTCAAAATACCTTCTTATCAGTAGCAGTGCAAAAGAAAGGGATGCCGCACCGCCTATTGCCAATGCGGGTACATAGAATATATTTTGCGGTAGGATGGACAAGAAGGCTATGACAATGCCATGAAAGGTTTTCTTGCCAACCAAAAAAGCAACCGCAAATCCGAGAACAAAACCCCTCGCAAATATTAGGGCCAAGACCACCGGCACGCCTATAACAGTTAGCCCTAGAATGTAAATCGCAAATATGATGGCTATATTATTGTACATGGTTATTTTTAATGCCTCCGGGGAGTATGTTTTTACTTCGTTTACCTGTTTTAAAAATGAATCGAGATAACCCGTCAAGGCCGAGGTCTCCGCCGCGCCCAGACGGCTTTCCCCAGCCACACCAAAGAAAAACCCAAGAACGAAAAACAAAAATACTACGACCAGTAAATGCCAGTTGTGTCGCAGCATGGAATTACAAATGGTAATTATACCGTCTTTCAAGGAATAACCCCTCCAAGGAAACTTGTCCTTGTACCATATTATGCCTCCCTCAAGGAGATTATTCTTTCATGTATGTAGCCGGCGGCCAACACATCCTCCACCGATTTAGATGAAGCCGCAACCAAACATATCCCGGTTTGCATTTTTTGGGCCATATCCACTGCTCTCCCGGCACCCTCCAATGCCGGGACAGGACCCTTTTTCGCCAAGGTGCGGGCTACGGTTGCCGTGAGTACCGATGGCGCCCCCGCATTGAAGGCGGCGTCGAAGGCGGCCCCGCCGCTACCGGTTATCGCAACTATCACCTTTCCCTTCAAATCAGCTAGTTTGACAACTTCCGCCCCTATATTAGGTAAAACGGTCCCGACACTTGCACCTGATTCTTGAACGCCGGCTAAAAAGCCTTTGCTATTCGCCCAGTGATCTTCTACTGTGCCCACACGTGGCTCCGTAACCACAACGAGTTCAGTTTTCAGGCTTTTTGTATGTTTACCCGCCACCAAACCTATATTATAGGGATTGAGATTAACAGGCGCCTTGGCGTTGTCAAAACTTGCACCGTAGACGGCGAGTGCCCCCGCATCAAGGGCGGCTTCTAAGCTAGTGGACATATCAATGACGTCAATTATAACGACAACATAACCTAAACGGGCACCTTCCACTGCACCGCTGGCATCCGCCGTCACAATACAATTTCCTTTCATCTGCTTAACCCCCTACTCCTTCCCCAAGGCCTTTTGGGTAGCCAACAACCCCGCCGCACCTGCCGCCAGGAAGTAATGCCTGTCTTCATCTACACTCCGCCCCATGGTTGTTACCTTGATATCATAATCCTTTAGGGCTTCTAATGTTATTGAACTGTCAAGCTCGACAATCTCATGCTTTTTGCTTATGCCCGCATCCTTGAGCTGTTTCCGTATAAAATTCATTTCCCTTTCCTGCATTAATGGCACTGGCACCAATGCCCGTGACAATGCCACCCTACCCAAGGCCGTAAGCGTATGATGGCTCACACCCCTGTGGCGCGAACGTGGGTCGGCAAAACTTATACGTGGAACCGCCACCGGTCTGCCTCCGAGGACATTTACCGCATTGACAATCTCCCCTTGTTCAACTCCGGTAAAACCATACCTGGAGGCGGTACCCACAATACCGGGTCCCATGGATACAATTATTACATCGGCACCTGCCCCACGTGCGGCGAGAAGGCCGGAATATATGTTTATTGCCTCGTAATCACCGCCAAAGGCATGGCCGGCGGTAACAGTTTTATCGATTACTCCCTTTCCTTTTAGTTCCTGCACCAATCTGCTAAAAGATAGCGGCAATGCCCCGCCATCCGTCATCAAATAGACCAGTCTCAGACTATCCCCGCCGGCTTTTTTTACCACTGCCGCCGCGGGGGGTAGCATGCTGTGTAAGGTTGCCACCACTACAGGTGTTCCTTCCAGGGTTTCCCCTAAATTGCTATTATCCTGGCCGCCCTCTTCGGCCGCATATACTTTAACCTGTGCAGGCGTGTAGCGGAGTTTCATAATATGGCCTTTTCCCCCCGCATCTTTTCCTGTATTATTCAGGTTGGCAATTACAAAATGGTACCCTCCGGTACCTAAACCTTCATGTACGGCCGTGGTATTCAGAATAACTTTGTCACCCACATTTATTTTCCCAGTCATGGTATCATAATTAATTGCTTTTGCCCTGGTCCCTTCAAGCTCCACCGTCAATTCCGTTGCCCCCGGCCTTTCAGCCAGTAGCTCCAGTACCTGCCCCCGCCTTATCCGTATCATCTTACTTGCCCCCACCAACTAAATTAACAATCTCCAAGAGAAAGGCAACCTGTTGGACGAGATGCTCGATTTTGATGTATTCCTCTGTTGTATGCACCTTTTTCATACCTATACCAAGGTTAACAGTGGGTATCCCCATTCCGTTAAAGATATTGGCATCGCTACCGCCGCCGGTCTCACGAAGGGAGGGTGTTAATCCCGCATTCCGTGCGGCTTGGGTTGCTATTTTTACAATATTGCTCTCTTCCGAAATATTGATACCGGGATACAGGGTCTCAACATCGAGCCGAACTTTTGCCCCAAACTTTTCCGCGGCTTCCCG
>CAZKPV010000055.1:0-2014 GCA_964554735.1 uncultured Clostridia bacterium | reverse complement strand
GATACACACTGCACATATGCTCAGTTTGTGCCTTCCTTTTTGTGTCCGTCAGGCTACGGGCCTCACCACGCAAAACCACCTTTTCCGGTACAATATTTACAGCATTACCTCCAGATATCATTCCCACATTTGCGGTGGTTTCCCCGTCTATCCTCCCCAACCGCATACTACAGATTGCATGAGCGGCCACCCGCAGGGCATCGACTCCGTCCTCAGGGTTAATCCCGGCATGGGCCGCCTTTCCCGTAATCACAGCATCCACCTTGTCCTGGGACGGCCCCTTGATGACAATTGTACCGGGATCACCATCGCTATCGAGGACAAAACCCATCACGGCTTCCAATTTGCCCCTATCAATGTTCTTTGCACCCAACAGGCCTACTTCTTCTTTTATGGTGAAAACAACTTCCAACCCACCATGCCGGATGTCCTTGCCAATTACCGACCTCAATGTCTCAAGAATTACCGCAATACCGGCCTTGTCATCAGAACCAAGAATTGTGTCGCCACGGGAAGATACAATGCCGCCTCTGATCACCGGGGATATGCCTTCTCCCGGGCTGACCGTATCCATATGGGCACAAAACATAATAACGGGTCCATCACTTTTACCCTCAAGTTTGGCTATAATGTTGCCGGTCCCCGTGCCGGTTTTAACCCCGGCTTCATCTTCATACACCGAAAGACCCAGGGATTTTAACTTCTCAATAAGGGCGTCAGCTACTCCCCTCTCATTACCCGAAACGCTATCAATCTGTACCAATTCCAAAAATTCATCCACTAACCTTTGTTTGTTAGACACAAGACCTACCTCCCCCATTCCTGTATTGTCCGTCCGGCCCGGCTACCTCCAAAATCTTATACTTAAAAGCGCAAAAACCGAATAAATCTCTAACCTACCCATCAACATCATAAAGCTTAATAATATTTTGGCGGTGGGTACCAGTCCCGCGTAAGTTGATGCCGGACCAACCATACCAAGACCGGGTCCGATACTTCCGATTGAAACCGCAACCGCGGAAAAAGAAGTTGTCAGATCATAACCCAACATGGCCATAACGGCAGTGCCCGCAGCAAATGTCAGTAGGTACAGAATAATAAAACTGTGAACATTCTCAACCGTTTCATCGGGGATTATCTTTCTTCCGACACGGAGGGGAACCACGGCCTGTGGGTGTACAAGTTTAACCAACTGTCTGAAGGCGCTTTTAACCAAGATAACATGCCGTATTACTTTAACACCGCCACTGGTTGAGCCGGCACAGCCGCCAATGAACATTAAAATGATCAGCAGCATCCGACTGAAATCGGGCCATAAATCGTAATCAACAATTGCGAAACCGGTCCCCGTTAGCATTGAGACCACCTGAAACAGGGATTGCCGGATAGCCTGACCTGCATCAAGGCCGCCCACTTTGAAAAGGTTGGCCGACACAAAAATTGCCGCAAGCAATATAACCCCAAGATAGGCCTTAAATTCCCCGTCACGAAAATAGGCCCTCGTACCCCCCCGGAGAACTTTAAAATGAAGCATGAAACTAATGCCGGATATGAACATAAAGAATACTATTATTGTCTCCACGGTAACACTATTAAAGGCCGCAATGCCCTTGTTGTAGGTTGAAAATCCCCCGGTGGCTACCGTACTGAAGGCATGGTTAAAAGAATCAAACCAGGTCAGGCCGGCAAGTTTCAAAGACAGCAGCGTGGCAATAGTTATGGCAATATACAGTTTGTAAAGTTGCCGGGCAGCTTCAGCGATACGTGGGAGGGCCTTACTTTTGGTAGGCCCAGTCACTTCCGTGCTAAACAATTGGAAGCCGGCGATTTTGAGGGAAGGGATTAAAGCTAGGGTCAGTACGATAAAGCCAATACCACCCATCCAGTGGGTTAAACTACGCCAAAAAAGAATGCTCCTGGGCAATGACTCAACATCGGGAAGCACCGAGGCCCCGGTTGTGGTAAAACCAGACATGGATTCAAAAAAAGCGTCGACGGGCAATATCCCACTGAA
>CAZKPV010000054.1:0-10508 GCA_964554735.1 uncultured Clostridia bacterium | reverse complement strand
CCTACCGGCGATACGGACAGGTGTTTTGGATTGTAGGGCAAGATCCCCAAATTCAGTTATGGGGATGTTCAGCCGTGCGGCTTGCTGGTCAAGGAAGGATCCAGTGCCTGCCGCGCATACTGTGTTCATTGCAAAATCTGTTACCACACCGTGCCGCAGTATAATAATTTTCGAATCCTGGCCGCCAACCTCCAAAACTGTTTGCACATCAGGAATTATCTTTGCAGCGGCAACCGCATGGGCGGTAATCTCATTCTTAACTACATCAGCGCCAACAACCAAACCGGCCAGGTAGCGCCCGCTTCCGGTAGTGCCCGCACCGGCTATAATTAAGGAGTCATCAAGTTTTTTAAATAATTTGCGCAGTCCGTCCTGTATTATTTTAATAGGGCGTCCTGCAGTTCTGAGGTATAAGGTGTCTATAACTTCACCCGATTCATCCACAAGCACTAAATTTGTGCTTACCGATCCAACATCTACACCAAGATATGCTTTCATATCAATACCTTCCTATATTGAAGTTTCCCCTATGCGATTTCGGCCTGACGCCTTTCTTTTTTTCTACGCATGAGGTCAACAAAGGCTTCCAAACGAGTGGCCATTCCGGCTTTACCGGTATGTTCATCAAGGAAAAAGGTCAAAACCGGTATATTGTAATCCTTGCTTACTTTTGGCAATATTGTCCTAGCTACAATCTCAGGTATGCATGTAAAAGGAGCAAGCTGGATCACACCGTCAAAACCGTTATTGGCATAAATTATGGTATTTGCAACCGAATCCCTACCGTGACCTCCGATTAATTCCGGGAGGTAGGGTGCGGCTATCTCCGCTAAGGTTAAAAAGTGGTCGGTTTGGTTCCATGTGTTGTCCTTGGTCCAGCCGGTTAAAAACATCGAACGGAAAACCTCAACTCCTAAATTGCCCAATAGCTCCTCAACTTCCAGATTGCTGGCCGGTTCGAGCAGGACATATATTTCACCAACTATGCCGACCTTGATGATGTCCCGCTCGGTATCTCGGCTAATTGATTGAATGGCTTTTAGGCCTTCCGCTTCCGCATCCTCAATTTCCTTGTGCGTATAGGCTTCATCTACCCAATCCAAGGCCTTGCGATATACCCTGGTAGTGTCGCCCCGATTTATTTCTTGCGGACGTATGTGGTGCGACATTTTCTCCAAGTTATCCAATGCCTGGACCTTTCTCCAACCCCTCTTAATCGCATCCACAATGCCCCTTATGGAAAGGCGGGATTGGTTTAAAAATTTAACGTTTCTCAGAAAGTTTATGGGATGTAGGCGTGGGGGTTCAAAGACAATCATTTTGAAATTGTAGCCCAGGTCGCGCAAAATGTTTTCATGCACACTGCAATATAAGCCGGCCCGGCATGGGCCTACGCCGCCGCTGGTTACAATGACTTCCGCTCCCATAGAAAGGGTTTCCAAGTAGGTTCCCAATAAAATTTTTAGTGGAAAACAGGCAAATTCGGGTGCGTGCCTTACTCCTAAATCCAATGTTTTTTTACTTGGGGGCGGGGGATAGATTACCTCGTGGCCCAAGTCCTCAAGAAGCATTTTGAAGGCCCTATGTGATTCACCCATGTGGGGAAAGGTTACCTTAGCCATAAATCAAAAAACACCCCTTTTTCTTTTGACCATATCGACAAAAGCCTCTAGACGCGTTGCTGTGCCACCTTCACCGGTATGTTCATCGAAAGAAATAACTGTAAAGGGGACCTGGCTGTGTTTCTTTGCCTCGATTTCCAGAAGCTTGTCAACTATGGAATCCGGTCCACAACCAAAAACGGTAGTATGGATTATCCCGTCAACTGTTTTGCTATCAAACAGGTAGTGGGCCGAACGCAGTATGGCGTCGCTATATGTCCAAAACACCGTTTTGTCGATACTGTATTTTTGTTTTAACAATTTGTTTTTAGGGAGATTTTCAAAGGAAATGGTTTGGACCCCTAATTTGTCCAGTTTGTCGAGTATATTAATGTTTATATATTTGTCGAAAACCAAATAAGGGTAACCAAGTACCGCAAAGCGTAATTTTTTATCACTGGGCAAATAAGTAGTTGCCCGGCCACTAAGCACAGATTTCATTGCCTCCGGCGGGCTGAGGCCGGCTTGCATGATTTTGTTAAACTTAGCTAGGGCCTTACTTGCCTTATAGTAAGCAGATACTATCCGGTAGCGATTTGAGGTAAATCTTTTGGCGAGGTCATAGTAGGCTTTAAATAAGGCGGTGGCTCCGGTTCGTGTATCCAGGCGTGTATCAATAATTTCAGGTAGGCCTTCCAGGGAATGCCTGATCATATCGGGTAAACCCAAAAATTTAGGGCAGTAAACGGTTCTTTTATTCATGCATACAACCCGGGGAATAAATAGGAAATCAACTTTATCCCTCAGCGCAATGGTATGGCCGAAAAAAAGTTTGACCGGTACACAGGCATCGGCCAAAGCTTCTTTTACCCCATCATTCAATATTTTCTTAGTGGTCTGGCCGGATGTTACAGTTTCAACCCCTAGCTCATTAAAAAAAGTTTTCCAAAATGGGTAGAACTCGTAATAGTAAAGAGCACACGGTATACCAACCCTTACCGCCAATATAATCCATACCTCCTGGTCCGCGGGTATAAGTTATATATTTCGATAAAAAATTTAGAAATCCTTGAATTGTATCTAATTTTTCCTACACAACCCAGAGGTAGAGAAAACAGGCAATAAATATAAGTGTTATGGTCATGGCCAGGGACACCTTGAAAAAGGAGAGGCCGGTGGTGCTCTTGGCCGCCGTGAATATGGAAAGCAAGGAGTACACCCCTGTGATAGAGGTGTAAAAAAGAACAGTTGGATTCATGATGCCCGCCTGCAAGGCAGAGATACCGGGCATAGCCAACCAAAGGGGTACAAGTGAAACGCCTACATTTAGGTAAACAATTAGGAAATCTGCCTTACCGCCCACCCCTCGAAGAAAGGCCCAAATCATCAATCCCGCCCCGGCATGAAGGACAAATGCAACAATTATGCCCGTAAACAGTATTATACCCAGTGAAATGAGTAGGGTGGCCCCCTGGGCAAAGACATCGAAAAACTCCCGATTAAAGTATATTGAACAAAGGCCGTAAATTATGCCGATTATGGCTACATTGATGATACAGTATCGTATGGTACGTTTTTTTTCTATGAGTTCGGGGTAAATTGTTTCATCAAGCTTTAGAACACGCATGGCAGCATTAAAGTAGGTAAACATAACACTGCTCCTTTAAGTTAAATTTTTATACATCTGTATTCTACCATAAAAACCAAAGAGGGGGATACCCCCCTCTTTATAATACGGATCAAGCCCAGGGCTGGATACCCCAAATGAATACCGCCACACAGACTACTACAGTCAAGAGCGGCCAGGTTATGCCGTTGTACCTGCTTTCATCGTAATCGTTACCCCAACCGTGAATGCTGTCAATAACTTTTTTGTCTTCAAGTGTTGGCGCATACTGTGCCAGCGAAGGCATTCTGTTGAACAGGATAGAGAGCAAGATAAACAGTCCGAAACCAAGAGGTACAGTTACTAGCCCTCCGGACATGCCGAGTGCCGCCGTAATGCCGCTACCGACAACGATATCCGGCAGGACATGTGGGGAAATAACAATGTAAGTTATGCCGGCGATAAGTGAAGATACCATCAGTGCCAATCTGTTGGCTTCCTTCCACCAAACCCCCAGGAGAATGCCCGGGGTTACCGCACTGGCGGCCAAACCGAAGGCCCAGAGTATACTGGTTACCAAGAAGGGTGGAGGTGAGAAGGAAAGCACCAATGCTACCAAACCACCTATTGCAAGGGCTATATAACCCCATCTCATTTTCTTTTTCTCTTTCATCTGGGGAGCGATTATACCCAGGAGATCACTTCCGACAAGGGCGGCTATCGCCATTAGGTTTCCTCCTATAGTGGACAGACCGGCTGCCACGGCGCCCGCCATAACAAAAGCGGCTACCCAGGTCGGGTTATAGATCACGTTTAGAATTAAAACAATTTGGTCAGGCTTGTCGATAATTGTTCCTGTGGTTGCGGTAAAGAAGTTGCCGGCAAAGCCTACCACATAGGTACCGGTGAAGAGCAATCCCAGGAAAATGGAAAACCAAATCATGGCATAGCGAGCAGATTGAACACTGGAGGAAGTAAACACCCTCATAGCTAGGTGCGGTAGCGCAATAGGCCCTAAAGTAAAGGCCGGTATTAGGGCAAAGTACCAGCGTATATCGTAGCTCATGTCGAAAAATGTAGGTATAGCTTTTAGCATACTTGGCACCATATCACCGTAAGCCAGGGGCGGAAACCACCAACCGGCGGATCCCATAGTTTTCATGATTGCACCCATGGGAACAACCATTGCTATTGTCATTATGACCATTTGGAAGGCCGCGTTATAGGAGGCACCAATCATACCGCCGATAGTAATAAAACCAATAGTAGCCAAACCGGCAACAATGAGTGCAATATTATAGGGGATACCAAAAAGTAGTTCAAAGGCCTGCCCAAGGCCAATCATTTGTCCGAGGGCGTACATGATCATAATTAAAATCATCCAAGCAACTATTACAACCGTGGCACTGTTGCCATAGCGTCTTTTAATAAATGTTGCCGGCGTAAAGGCTTTCATCCGGCGGAGACTTGTGCCGTATAATAAAGTCAACAGGGGTATGGAAACGCCCCACTGTATCCATAGATAGACAAAAGGGACTTGTAAGCTAAGTATTAGAGCGCTTACCCCTAAGAAGGTTGCCAGGCTAGCCCAGGTTGCTGCCATGGCCAGACCATTGGTAACGGGCCCGATTGCAAAACCGGCGGCGTAGAGGTCACCTGTTGTAACGGTTTTTTTGCTGGAATACCATCCAACATAATAGAAGATTCCGAAAAGCACTACCACCATTGCCAGCCCAATCCATACATTACCTAGCGCAAATTCTGGTTGCATAGTTTACTTACCCTCCTTTCCGGGATCACCATCAAGGGTGTCAACATAGGCTTTTAGCTCATCATCAAAGTTATTGCAAACAATGGTTTGAATATAGGTTACAATTGCCAAACCAAACCAACCTGTCAAAATCGGCACAATATACTGGGTCGGAAATCCCCACATACTGCCGGTCTGAAGTGAGGGGAATAACACAAAAATACTTGCCGTGTGTCCCATCAGTAACAAGAGAACACTGAAGAGAAGAGTAAGCATAATTTCCTTTTTGTAAAGTTTCTCTTTCATGGACATCCTTTCTCCTTTCTTTTTTGGAAAAGTCCGAAATTTCGAACTGTTATTATGAAAAAACCTCCCTCCTGTAATAATCCTATATTTATATGCAAGCAAAAACAGTGCTTAACATCTGGTAATTTTGCCAAATGGAAAATTGTTGGATTAAATGGTGACCAGAAATACCCCAATGGTTATTCGGGTAGGTATCTCGGATTGACACAAGCATTTATGGTAAAATAATATGTAAATTTTATTGAACATGTAAATATAAACAGACATATCTGAATTGTTTTAAATTACGCAATTTTTTGCCATACACCCTCCGTGATACCGGAATGGGGAGTATTCGAAAGGAGTTAATGTTTGCCGCGTAGAATATTAGATTTAAAACACAGGCCGGTTGTTACGCAAAAGTTGCCGTGAAAGGGGTTATTAGGATGGCTTTAATGGATTTAACTGAGGGTCTAGCTAGGGCTAGGGAGGATTTCGCCAAAGGGGACCCACAGGAAATGTGTAAACGTTCTCGTACGGTTTACAACAGGGAGAAAGGTAGGTTTGAACTGGATTTTCTCGGGGAAAGTTATTTGGTTGATTACCCGAAGGGCAAGGTACATTTAAAAGGTAGTGGTGAGGAAAAGACTGTTCAGAAGGAAACTCAAATCTTGTTGCTGCATTACCTGGCCCATGCAAGTGGGGTTCCCCTTCAGGGCAGGTTGATTTCCTTTAAAGAGCTAGACAATGGGTTTCTGTATATAGGGCCCTTTACAAATAGAGCGATCAACCCTTTGGTGGAAATATTTGGAGCCGATGCGGCCAAAATGGTAGATGCGGCCGAGAAGATAGGCGGCAAGAAAATAGATTTGGGTGATGTTGCCGTAACCGTGCCGGTGTTCCCCTTGCTACCTGTTACCTGTGTAATTTGGGAAGGGGATGACGAGTTTCCCGCCTCCGGAAATATACTTTTCGACGGCTCCGCGGGTAGCCATTTGGCAACGGAGGATTTTGCTTTTTTATCAAGCATGCTGGTCTTTAAGCTTAAGGAATTGGCAATGTGATATCCATATAAATAATGGAAGGCGGGGTAGGCGGTGCAAACTTTGTTTGAAAAGACCTTATTGCGACATACGGTTTTTCACGGTAAAATGTTGAAATTGAGGGTTGACGAGATAGAACTCCCCGATGGGCACCGAAGCGAAAGGGAGGTTGTCGAGCATCCCGGTGCAGTGGGTATAGTTGCACTTGATAAAGAGGGCAGGCTAATTTTAGTTCGCCAATACAGATACCCGGTCGAGGATGTACTCCTTGAAATACCGGCCGGCAAAATCGATGGCCGGGAGGAGGCTCTTTTGTGCGCCAAACGTGAGCTGCTGGAGGAAACGGGATGGGAAGCCACCGATTGGCAGAAGATTGGCGACTACTACAGTTCGCCGGGTTTCACAAATGAGCGGCTTCATTTATATAGGGCTAATGTTACTGATTATCGTGGTCAGATGAACGATGGGGATGAAAATATAGAGGTTGAAACCGTTAGTGTGGATGAGGCGGTTGAAATGATCAGGCAATTTAAAATCAGAGACGGCAAATCTATTATTGGTATCTTAAGCCTGAAACTGCTGTATTAGGGTTTTCAACGGTATCTTTTTATAATAATTTTTCCTTCTTGTAAAAACGCCATTTCCGGATAAGGATTGGGCGTTTTGTTTTTTTGTGTTGCTCTTGCAAGAATGCCGGCTATACTGATAATGGCGGGGGCCAGGCGAAGGGCCGTTATTTTGGCCTTTTCGTTACCGTTGGTTCCGGCGTGGACTTGCCCATGGCAGTTGCCCATTACCACTATGCTACCGCCGGCAAATACTTCTGCCCCGGGATGTAGATTGCCTAAAACAACAACATTTCCGGGATGGGAAATTTTTTGTCCCCCCCGTAGATTTGTACGAACCATGATGGCCTCTTTGCCTTTCAATCTACCGGCCGTGGATTTTTTTAGTGGGCTGTTGCCCTTTCCGTTGCCGCCATCGGCGGGGACTTGATTATATTTAAATGCCTTTGTGGAGGGCACAAGCCCGTAGTTGCAACAAATTTCCTCGAGTTCCCGTTTTTGGCTACTAGGGATACCTTCCCTGTCATATAGTGCAAACTTCGCCCCCTTAAAAAATCCTTTGGCGGATTCCATTTTTAAAAGCAGGTGTTTTTTTATCAATTCAAATTCCTGGTTGGTATCAAACACGATAATGAGACCATCACGTGTTCCTTTAATGTTGATTAGGTTGCTGTTCACGGGATTTGACACCACCTAAATAAGCTTATATTACAAATTTCGATCATATTTCCCAATATCCTCTTTTCGGCTAAAAAAATGTTGCTAAGAAAAGGAAAAGTGAAACATGTATTATTATGGTGCAAACACGAAAATATAAAACCAGAGTATTGCTTCCTAAGGAGGATAAAAATATGTCGCAATGGCGTAAGGACCCTGTCGTGGACAGATGGGTTGTAATTTCGGAGGAAAGAAGCAAACGCCCTCAGGACTACAAGGAGATAGTTGATGAGCGGAGTCAAGTGGGTTGTCCCTTGTGTGTGGAAAATGAACAGAAAACTCCGCCTGAAATATTTGCCTATCGGGAACACGGTTCGGAGCGCGATGGGCCAGGCTGGTGGGTACGGGTAGTTCCTAACAAATTTCCTGCGGTTAGGGTGAATCTCGATGAAAATTATTCGCGAGAAGGTATTTACCAACAGATGAACGGGCTGGGTGCCCACGAACTAATAATTGAATCAAATCAACATGTTGCAAATATTGACAACCAAACCGATCATCAGGTGGAGGAAATTATCCGTATGTGGCGTGATCGGTCATTGGATTTAAGGCAGGATAAAAGACTTAAATATATACAGATATTCAAAAATTATGGTTCCACGGCGGGGGCATCCCTACAGCACACCCATTCACAGTTGGTTGCGATTCCTATGATCCCATCCAACATAGCAGAGGAACTGGAAGGGGCGCTAAGACACTTACATGAGACAAACCGCTGTGTATATTGTGATATTGTTGAAGGTGAAATAAAAAATGGTGACAGGGTAATAACAGACAGTCAGTATTTCTTAAGTTTTGTGCCTTATGCGGCCCGCTTTCCTTTTGAGATATGGATTATTCCTAAAAACCACCGAGATGATTTTGCTCTTATCGGTGAAAACGAGATACCGGATTTGGCGTCTACACTGCGGGACACCTTACGCAAATTGTCGCTTGCTGTAAATAACCCTCCATACAATCTAACTCTCCATACCAGGCCGGTAAACGCCGGTGATCATCAATATTACCACTGGCACATAGAGATATTGCCCAGGTTGACGATCATGGCGGGCTTTGAACTGGGTACGGGTTTCTTTATAAACCCGACGACACCGGAGATGGCGGCGGAGGTTTTGAGGGATGCGGAAGTGGTTTTTCCACATACATCATACAAAATGCAGGAGGTGTCAAGTTATGTTTGATCGCCAGATGAAGATATTGGTTGTGGCATCGGAGGCGGTCCCGTTTGCAAAAACCGGGGGTCTTGCCGATGTTGCGGGTTCCCTGCCTAAGGCCCTGAGCACGGTAGGGGCGGAGGATGTTGGTAATGATGTACGTATCGTTATCCCCCGTTATAAGCAAATTGAGGAAGGAAATTATGTTACAGATTTTCCTGTAAAAATGGGCAGGCGTTTCGAGACGGCAATTATAAAGGAAACCAGCATCGAGGCCCAGTTCAAAGGGATCCATAAAAAGGTACCGGTCTACTTGGTAGATAATTACCATTATTTTCATCGTGACAGGCTTTATATGTTTGACGATGAGGCTGAAAGATTTATTTTCTTTTGCAAGGCCGTATTAGATATGTTGAAGCCCCTAAACTGGCATCCGGATATAATACATTGCAATGATTGGCAAACCGGCCCTATACCGTTTCTATTAAAGAATAAGTACAATAAAAGTAAATTTTACGGTAATATATCCAGTGTCTACACAATACACAATTTACAGTATCAAGGGAATTTCCCTAAGGAAGCCTTGAAACTTTTGGGGGTCGGAGAGGAATTTTTCCGCCCCGATCTTTTGGAATTTTACGGTGATATCAGTTTCATGAAAGCAGGCATACTCTACGCCGATGTCATCAACACGGTCAGCAGGACCTATGCCCAGGAAATTCAAACCCCCGAGTTTGGGGAAAACATGGATGGTCTGCTACGTAAGCGGTCACATGACCTTTACGGCATCCTAAACGGTATCAATTACCACGAATTTGACCCGCGCCATGATCCGCGTATATATGTCAATTACGATAACCACCACATTGAAAACAAACGGGAAAACAAATACAGTTTACAACGTGAAATGGGTTTACCCGAAAAAGATGTGCCCCTTTTGGGCCTGATATCACGACTTGCCGATCAAAAAGGGCTCGATCTTTTTTCCGAAATTATAGATGATCTGATGAAGGGGGATCTGCAACTAGTAATATTGGGTAGTGGGGAAAAACAATATGAGCAACTTGTAGAGGATATGCGGGTTCGCTTTCCGGACAAGATAGGAGCATATATTGGTTTTAACTCGATCTTGGCCCAGCGTATTTACGCCGGATGTGATATCTTCCTGATGCCGTCAAGATTCGAACCGTGCGGTTTGGGGCAGCTAATAAGCCTGCGTTATGGGACGATACCTGTCGTACGCACTACCGGGGGGCTTGCCGACACCGTTTTGGATTACGATAAAAACAAGGCCACCGGGAATGGTTTTTCCTTCCATGAGTATTCATCCGCCAATTTCTATGATTCTATAATGCGTGCCCTTAATCTGTATATAAACAGCAGGGACCAGTGGAACTTTTTGGTGAAAAGGGCAATGGAGCAGGATTTTTCCTGGGCCAGATCGGCCGTGGAGTATTTGCAGTTGTACCAAACGGCCATACAAAAAAACAGGGAAAAACAAATTACTGCCTAGGAGTGTCACGATAATACACATATCTATTATTATATACACCCACGATAAGCCCCGCTAAATGCCGGGCTTATTGCCTTACGGGCTTTTTTTCCGCGGAACCCCTCGGTTGGCGGTTTTTTTTGTTTTAAAAAAAATTACACCAGTTAGTGTTCTAATTTTACAGCTTATCCCCCTAAACAATCACTTAAACTAAAAATTCTGAAAAGTGGTTACTTATTTGCAAGTTATTTTAGTTAAAGGAATTTCGCAAATTGGAATTTCAAAAAAATGGAG